>DVJW01000061.1 GCA_018716505.1 Candidatus Faecaligallichristensenella faecipullorum
ACCAGATGGCCTTCCTCCAGATGAGCGTCCAGGAGCAGCGCCCGGCTTTCACCGTCCGCCAAGACCCGGAACACCCCGTCGGGCAGTTTCACCACCTGCCTTACGCGCAACACCGTGCCCACGCTGTATAAATCGTCCAAAAAGGGATCCTCGGTGGAAAACTTTCTTTGAGCAACCACAAACAGACGCTGGTCGGATTCCATGGCCTTTTCCAGCGCCAAAATAGATTTTTCACGTCCAACGTCAAAATGTACCATAATACCGGGGAAAAGGGCAATTCCCCGCAATGGCAGCAAGGGCAGCATTTCGCTGCTCGAAGCGATCAAATCGTTCGACAAAGCCGTGCTCCTCCTTCAGATTCGTTCCTTTATTATACCTTTCATATGTCACAAAATCAAGCCGACAGGGGGTTGATGGAATTGACATTCTTCCCATCTCGACAAATCTTTACCACAATTTTTCCGTTTGGCACATAAAAGGCGGCGGCTTTCGTCGAAAAGCCGCCGCAATGTATAGATCATAGCAAAGCAAACGTCAGGCGCCAAAGCGCACTATTCTTCCTCTTCCGCCGCCCTGTCCGGCACCAGAACCGGAACCCCTGGCGCATACTCATTTTTCCAGATTACACTTTCACAGTCCACCAGGGCGTCCTCCACATCGGACCAACTCGTTGCGCCGTATCCGGAGGCACTTTCGCCGTCTTCGCTGGTGATGTAGAAGGTCTGAACCGAACCGTCCGTGGGCTCCTTTATGGGCACCGCGACGGTCCATTGGCTGCCGTCCCAGTACGCCACGCCCACCTCTTGCTGTATGGTGGCGCTGAAAACATCCGACAGCTCATCGCACACGAATTGCTCCAGCTCATCCGCCTCCACGTCCAATTTCAGCTTTTGAATCGCCTCGTCATATTCGCCGTAAGACATCAGGCTGACCGCCTGCTTGGCCCTTGAGAAGAGCCTTTCATTTAACTCTGGGCTGGCCCCCGCGCCGGAGGCATAGCAAAGTCCCAACGCGATACACACAGCCAGAACCCATGCCCTTTTGCGTTTCATGATGAATTACCTCCCTGTGGTATCCAAGAGATTCGGGTCCATCCCTGTGCGTATCTAAGACGTATTTGCCCTGGATTTAGTTCACTGATTTTCAAAAAATTCTCAACTTTTTGCACTCAAAGCTCCACATGCTCCAATATGCCGCTCATGTGAGCCAGGGCGATTCCATAATTGGTAATGGGCACCCCGGCAATCCGGCATTGCTCAATCCGGCTCATCATGTACCGGCGGTTAAACATGCAGCCTCCGCAATGGATGACCAGCTTATAGGGCGAGAGATCCTCCGGGAAATTTTGCCCGGAAACCACATCCACCTCAACCGCCGCCCGCTTTTTCAGCAACGACGGAATTTTGACCCGTCCGATATCCCCATCCTGGGGATTGTGGCTGCATGCCTCGGCGATGAGCACTCTGTCCCCGTCCCGCAGCTGGTCAATGACGGCCGCGCCCCGGGCAAAGACCTCGATATCGCCCTTTTCCCGCGCCATGAGCACCGAAAAAGAGGTCAACCGGCTGCCCTCCGGCTTCTTGGCATAAACCTGAGGGAAAACCTGCGAATCGGTAATAATGAGCGCTGGGGGCGGACATAGCGCCTCATCCAGCGAGCCCGGCGTGGTGCATACCGCGATGGCGCCCCGGTCCAACAGATCCCGAAGCACCTGCACCTGGGGCAAAATCAGCCTCCCCCTGGGCGCCTGAATGTCCTGAGGCATAACCAGCACCACCCGGTCGCCCGCCTTGACCAAATGCCCGGTGAGGCTGACCCGCTCAAAGTCCACCGGGAGCGCGCGAATCGCCTCAAAAACCGCCTCCATGCCCATTCCGGTGCGGGCGCTGGCCAAAAGCACTTCGGTTTTGAGCGCCGAACGCGCCAACGAAGCGGTCTCTTCCCCACCTTCAAGATCCGCCTTGTTGACAATCACCAGCGGCTTTACGCCCATGCGTTTAAAATCGCTCAGCCATTGGCGTTCCATCTCAAAATCGCGCTGGCCGGCGCTGATGATGAGCAGGGCCACGTCGGCCTTATTGAGCACCTTGCGGCTCTTTTCCACCCGAAGCTTTCCCAAATCGCCCTCGTCATCCAACCCCGCGGTATCGATCAACACGCAGGGCCCGATGCCGAAAATCTCGATGGATTTGTACACCGGATCCGCGGTGGTACCGGGGGTGTCCGACACGATGGCCAGGGGCTGCCCGGTCAAGGCATTGATAAACGACGACTTGCCCGCGTTTCTCCTTCCAAACAGCGCGATATGCACGCGGTCAGAACGGGGCGTTTCCATAAGACTCAATTCAATCGCTCCTCGCGCTTTCAAAAGGCGTGCGGCGGCCCTTCGCGAACCGTTCTCAACGCTTCACCTCAGGGATTGCCTTGCCCTTTCAAAGCAGAACCGGCGGATTTCACGCCGCCCAGAGTCGCTCTTGGGCGGAATGACCGGCCTGATCCCAGTATAGCACAGTTGTCCCGTTCAAACAAGGTCAGCCCCTTATCTTGGCGATTGGTAGCGCGCCTCTGCCGGACGGATAAGGCCGCTATCTTCGGCCTTGAGCGCCTCAAAGGCGGACAAGACCTCCTCCGGTATCTCCACATGGGCCAGAAAATCCTTGCCCAGCGGGCCGTAGCCCTCGTCCTTCAGGCGCGGGATTTCCCCCATCAGCAAAGTTATATAGCGCTCCATGCTCCACATGCCCATGGGCAGCGATTCAAAGGCCAGGCTTCCTGCCCGCTCCACAGTCCTCACCGAATAGGTGGCGTAATTCAAAATGGTGCATTCAGGCGCGTATTTGCGCATCACCGCATCCATCCGGCGCTGCATGGTGGCATCCTGGGAGAGCAGAATCGAATTGCAGGCGATCCCTTCCCGCCGGAGGAGCTCCAGCATAAAGGTGATGTTGTTGCCGCAGTTGGTGGATTTTTCTTCCAGGAAATCCGCCTGCAGGCCGTATTTTCGCTTCAAAAACCCATCAAACAGCCGGGCCTCCGGCAAGCCGCCGGTGTCCCACCCTGGAAAGGCTTGGGCCATCTGATCGCGGAGGCTTTCGGTGGTGTGTCCCTCGCCGCCCACAATCAGATAGCGCCTTGCCAAATTTTCTTCCATGGCCCGGGCCAATACCTGACCGCCCTGAAGGATGCTGCCGCCAAACAGCACCATCACATCCACCTGCTTCAGGCCGCACCGCGCTTTCAAGCCTTGAACGGAAAGCTCGGACAAGTCCCGCATCCCCAGGAACGCGCCCAGCACATTGATGTTGTGCGCCCGCTGCTGTAGATTCTTCATATTCTCTCCTTCCGGGGCGTCAGCGCGCGGCTTCCGGCGGCTCATTCAGTTCGAACGCCCATTCCTTTGCGCCCGACGCAACCTGCATGCGCCGTCCATCCGGCAAGACCATCTCGGCCCGGGCCAAGGCGGGCGTCTGGGTGGCAACGTGCAATCTGCCGTTCTCCCGCCGCCAGCTGATGGCGCAACGGCCCAACGGCGTTTTCAATTCGGCCTGGGCTGAATGAAGCCCTTGAACCGCGCCGGGTCTAAACAGGATTTTTTCCCATCCGGCCGAATCCGCGGGCTGCTCAATTCCGGCCACATAGCCGTACAGCCAAACATCCGCCGCGCCAAACATGCCATGGTTGTGGGAACCGCGATCCGGGTGCCAATGTTCGAAGAGCGTGGTGGCTCCGCACTGGCGCATATAATCAAAGGAGGGGTAGCCCGTGGAGGTCATGAGCCCAAACGCCTGCTCGATATATCCGTTCTCGCTGAGCACCTGAAGCAGTATCGGGGTGGCAAAGATGCCGGTGTCAAACCGCCCGCCCCGCGCTTTCAAATCGCTCAATATCTTTTTCAAAACCCCGGGTTTTTCGTCCTCATCCACCGCGCCCGCCCACAGGGCCAACGCCTCGCTGCCCTGACATCCGGCGCCAAAGGAAGCGCTCTCCGGATGGGAGAATGCCCGCCTGAAGGCCTGCCTGCGCTGGGCATAGTCCCGCTCAAAGCGGCGCTTTTCCTCAGGATATCCCAATAGACCCGCAAAGCGCGCCATGATCCTCAGCATACCCATGGTCAGCGCGGTGTTGACCAACTCGGGCTCCACCCGAATCTCCTCCGGGGTGCACCAATCGCCCAGACACCATCCGCCCTCTTCCTCGCGCACCACAATGCCGTCCTGGCTATGGTTATCCAAATATTCCATCCATTTCAGCATGTGGGGCCAGGCCTCGCGCACCAGATTCAAATCTCCGGTCTGCTTATACAGTGCGTCCGGCACAAAGACCACCGCGCCGCCCCATCCGCCCGGCCCGCCGCCTCCGTTGTAAAAGGGGGCGGTATGGGGCACATGGCCGCTCTTCCGGTTCTGGGCGTCCAATATATCGCGCATCCACTTGGCCATAAACGCCGCCGCGTCCATGTTCATCAGGATGGCCTGGGCGGTCACCTGACCGTCCCCGGTATAGCCCAGCCGCTCCCGATGCGGGCAATCCAAAGGCACCCCGCAGTGCTCATTGGAGCGCAGGCTCATAACCGTGGCCTTGTGGAACCAATTCAGAATTTCATTGTCGCAGGAGAACGCTCCGGTGACCGGATGATTGGCGGTCACAAACTCGGCCGTCAACTTCGCGGAAAAACCCTCGGCCTTTAAGCATCCCTGTTCGAAAGTCAGCTGAACCGCCTTTCCTTCCCGGATCAGCGCAATTTCCGCGTATCGGAAGCCATGCCAACAGAAGCGGGGCCGGACATACTCGTCTCCGCCCCCCGCAAAGGTAAAGGCATCCTGTTGTATCTGCCCCTCGCCGCCCGCGCTTTCAAACTGCAACTTCCAAAATTCGCCATCCGGCTCGATTTCTTCGGAAAAGCGCAACTTCAACCGGTCGCCCCGCCGGGCTTCCGCCTTTACGGCGACCCAGCCCGACATGTTCTGCGCATAATCCAGAATTACCCGGCGATCCCGGGCGCAAAGTGCGCGCTCCACCTCATATTCCCCGGCTACCGCGTCCGCAGGACAGATTTGGGCATGCAAAGCCCCGTCTGGCGCAGGCGCAATCTGAACCGGCTTTTCCTCAAAGTTACCCCGGGTAAAGTCGGTCTGTTCGCCCAAGAAGAGGTTGTTGAAAACCCCTTCGCTGTCCCGCCATTGCCAGTTTTGATCCGAGCAGATGATCGTCTCGTCCATCCGCGCCTCAAACAGCAACGCCGGGGCCTCGCCATACCACAGATCGCCCTCCACCAACCGGCCCACCTGATGGTACCAGCCGTTGCCCAATTTAACGGCGAATTCATTTTCCCCTTTGCACAACAGGCCGCTCACATCAAAACACCGGTAAGGGGTGCGGAAGGCGCCCTGATAATCGTAGGGGTAGAGCATGTGGGTGAGCGGTTGGCGGCTGTAGGCGGTCAAAACCGGCTGCAGCAGCTCATCCCCCACCTGTACTCCGTTGACCCAGAGCTCAAAAATGCCCAAACCACAGATATAAACCCGCGCCCTTTCCGGAACGCGTTCCAATGAAAAGCGGCGCATCAACACCGGGGCCTGACAATCCAGGTCCCCACGAATCCATTGCCCATGCCAATCCTCAGACGTCAACAGGCCCATTTCAAACCAGCTTACCGCCTCCGCCAGGGTTTCGTCACGGCCCGACAGGCGGGTCATGGCCTTCCAATAGACCCTTTGGCCGCTCTTAAGCGCCGGGCCCTCATAGCGCATGGCGGTTAAGGCGCTATCCTTCCAACCGGAATCCCAGAGCGCCTCGCCCTGAAGGTCCGCGCTTAAGCTGGCCACCACCCGAATCTGGGCCCCCAGGCCCAGATCGTTTTCTCCCTCATAGATCCAGCTGAGTTGCGGCGGCTGCGCGTCTATCCCCAGCGGACAGGTCTGATATTCACATTTTTGATCGACAATCCTGTATTTCATCGCCATATCCCCTATATCCGGCTTACGCCTTGCCCGAAGAGCCGAACAAAAGAATCTTTCGTTCCACCGCCGCCGCGATGGCGTCTTTCTTGGCGTTCCGGGCCGCCAGATAATCCGATCCGTCCTGAACAGACTGGGCATTGGCCTTCATCCCGGCCAGGCAAAGGTCGGTGAAGATATTCACCTTGGCGATGCCGTGCTCAATGGCCCGACGGAAATCGCTGTCCGAAAGGCCGGAGCCTCCGTGCAGCACCAGCGGCACGCCGATGGCCGAGCGGATTTCGCGCAGCCTGTCAAAGGAGAGCTGGGGCGCGGTCTTGTACTGGCCGTGGGCGGTGCCGATGGCAATGGCCAGGGCGTCCACCCCGGTGTCCTCCAAATACTTCTGGGCCTCTGAAACCGTGGTATAGCGGTCGACGCTTGGATCCGCCCCGTCGGCGTTGCCCACATGCCCGATTTCCCCTTCCACCGTGGCATGAAATGCATGGGCGATCCGGACGATCTCCCGGGTTTCGGCCACATTTTGCTCATAGGGTTTGGCGGAACCGTCGTACATCACGCTGCTGAAGCCCAATCTCAGCGCCTCCATGCACCGCTCAAAGGTCAATCCGTGGTCATAATGCACCACCACCGGCACGCTGGCGCGCTTGGCCGCCGCGATGACAGAGGGCGCAATGAGGGAAAGCTCGCCGTAAGGCAACAGGATTTCCGCCGTGCCAATGATGACGGGCGAGCGCAGCTTTTCGGCGGCCTCAATGACCGCCTGAAGCATATCTGTGTCCGTGGTGTTGAAAAGACCCACGGCGTAATGATTTTTCTGGGCATCCAGCAACACTTCGTTCAGGTTTACAAGCATAACGCGGCCTCCGCTTCTCAATCGTTTTCAATTTCCGGCATCCGCACAATGGCCGTATCGGTAAAGACATCGGTTTCGTCGGTGCTGTGGGTGGAAAATTCCGAAATCACCGCGCCGCTCTTGCCGGCCTGGAACCAGTGCTTGGTGCCGGGCAAAATGGTATACTGCTCCCCCGGCCCCAGACGGATCTCATGAAACACCGTCACCGGGCTGGGCGGCAGCGCGCCCGCGATGTCCTCTCGCGCGCCTTGACCATCCACATACAGATAGACCTCCCCATAGCGGCAGCGGAAGGTCTCCTCCTTGCCAGGCATGCCCTCGGTCTCCACATGCCGATGCTCCGGGCAGGTCTGCCCCGGAAAGAGCACCATTTCCTTGGCGCATACCCTGGGGGTATTGATATAGGTCAAAAGCTGAAGACCCACCTGTTCGGCCATGCCCAGGCCAAAATCAGCCACCTCAATGTTGTTTTTTTCCTCCTGGGTCAGCACAATATGGGCTTTTTCGTAATATTCCAGCGCTCTGCTTGCCAGACGCGCCATCTCCGAACGCTTCATAGCGCCTTTCTCCTCCATTCCTTCATCATTTTCCGAAGCTCGGTCTCGCACTTCATGCCGCTCACCGAATCCGCGGCCGATAGATTGGCCGCGGCGGCAGCCGAGGCATATTCCAACATCTGCTCCGCGGAAGCGCCCTGATAAATTTCGTGCAGGCATCCCGCGCAGAAGGCGTCTCCGGCCCCCACGCTTCCCTGGATATAGCCCTTGGGCAAATCCAGGGAGGGTACCACCGCAAACCCCTCCTGCGCGTCCATGCAGAATCCTGCCTCCGGGCAGTGAATGACCGCGCGCCGCCTGACTCCGTGCTCGATAAACTGCCGCAGGGTCTTTTCAATATTGGAAACCAAAATCTTGCCCTGCTCATCCCTGGGCGCCAGGCCGGACACCGCACAACCTTCAATTTCGTTCATAATAGCGTAATCGCAATACCTCAGCGCCGGGGTCACGATTTCGGCAAACCGCCCCTCGCTGTCGCTCACCGCGTCGATGGAGGTCAAAATTCCCTTCTGCTGCGCGTCATGCAAAAACCGGGCCATAACCGTGCCGTATTGGCCGTCCCGCTGGTCGAAGGCGTCCAGCAGCAACACATACCCCACATGCAGCAGGTCGCATTCCAGGGCGTCCAGATCGACATCCGCCGGGGAAAAGGCCGCGTTGGCGCCCCGGAAGTGGAAAAACGTGCGTTCCCCGCTGTCCTGGGCGCTCATGGCGTCGGAAAAACTGGTCAAAGTGTCCGAGGTTACGACTTTGCTCACATCCACCCCGTCCTCTTTGAGCCGCTCTATGATATACCTTCCGTCGCCGTCGCGGCCCACTTTGCCAATGGCGGTCAATGGAATGCCGCTTTGCATTTTTGCAATATCCAATAGGGTGTTGGGCACACAGCCCCCCACCGAACGGCGAACTTCCACGATATCCGCCAACATCCCGGCCTTGGGATAGGTGCGCACGGCCTTCACATTGTCCACCAGCATGTTGCCGGCAATGGCAATCCCCTTGTGCATGAAGCTTCCTCCTTACCTCTGGCCCATCAGCTTGACGCGCACCGCACGCACCCCGTGGGCGGGCAAATCCAAGCTGATCCGGTTGCCCTGAACCATGCATTCGCCCTCCGCCGGTTTTTCCAACAGATCGCACAGTTTCGCCTCAAGGCCCTGGTCAAATTCCAGAACCGTCCGCTGAGCCGAGCCTATGCGGCTGGACAGATGCAGCACCAATTCATCGGCGTCTTCCGAGAGCTTGAGACCGCTGATCTCCACATCGCCCTCTTTGAGCCGCATGAAGCTGTGCTCCATGGGCAGTTCTCCGGCATGGCTTTCGCCGCTCACCGCGTCCATGGGCATGGTGAAATCCTCCGCCTTCCGGCTCAGGGCTTCGCCGTCCATGATTTCCAGCGCCACTTTGCATTTAATCTCGCCCTTTTCCGGAATCGGATCGGGATCCACCGAACCGCGCACCAGGGCTACCCGCATGGTGCGCCCATCGCCCCTGAAGCCATAGCGCGAATCGCACATCAGCGCCACGCCCTCCGCCGCCATGGCGCCCAAGGCAGGCTTATCCTGAGGCGCGCCAGTCCTTAGCAGTTCTCCGCCCGGGACGCGATACAGGAACTCCTCCGCCTGGTCCGTCAAATCCGCAGAAAAACTCAGTTGCGGCAAAATGGTCTGGCTGGAGCCCAATTCATGCCAATCGCAATTGACCTCATACACCAGCCTGCGGCTGCCTTTGTCCAGATAAACGGTGTATTCCAGCCGGGAAGCCGTGGCGAATTCCGCGGATACCTTGAACCCCTGACGCAGGCCGCCCCAGGCCGCGCGGCTGATTTTTACCCGGGTGCCCGCGTTGCGGATGTTCATATAGCGCCCCACCCGCCAGCTGGTCATGCCTTCGGAGGGATCTTCCTCGATGAAATCAAAGCCCGCGCCCGCCAAGCGCACCTGGCCGGTGGTCTTGTCGGTGAAGCGGGTCAAGCGGCCGGTGGCCGAATCAAACTCGGCCCGAACCAGCTCGTTTTCCAGCACCATCTCCAAAGGATGTTCCACCCGAACCCCCTCGCCGGGGTCGTTAAAGCTTATCGGAGCCACTGCCTCTTTGGGCCGCAAAATCACGGTCTGATAGCCGCAGGCCGGAACTTCAACCCACACCAGTACCTTTCTATAATGATGGCCCCAATAGTGATTGTAGCCCGAATCCAGCACCTGATGTTCAAGGATCTTGCCCTGGCCATCCACAAATTCCATGCGCTCCACCGGCTCGGTGTAATCCCATAGGGTCAACTCGCAGTTGATCGCCCGCTTCCGGGGCAGGGCGTTAAACAGATGGAATATGCGGGTGCTGCCGCCGCCCCTGGATACCGCGGCCAATTCATAGTCATAGATGCCAAAGCCCACGCCAGCGCCTTCGCTGGTGCTGTCCAAGGGGGTGCTCATGGCAACGGAACGGGTATCCACCTTGGCCGCAATGGCGGCATAAGCCGCGCGCCGGGCCGAGTTGGCGGCCGCAAAAGCCTGCTGATACTGACCCAGGGCATAGTCCCTGGTGTCGCAAACCCCGGAACCGGTCACAATGTCATGGAAATGGTTAAACAAAACCTTGCGCCAAGCGCCCTCAAAACCAGCCCGGCGATAGGGCGCGTTTGCCTCGTTATGGGCAAAAGCGCTGAACAATTCGCTCTTAAACAGCATTTTTTCGGCCATGCTGTTGCCCTGCTTGATGCGGCTCTGGGCGGTATAGCAACCGCTGAACATCACATTTCGCTCGCCCTCCAGCACCGGGAAATGGGCCTTATTGGCTTCGGCCATCTCAAAAAACGCCCGGTAAGTGCCATATTTTACCGTGGGGAAGATGGGCCAGGTCATCATATCCTCGATGTGATTTAAATCCCGGCGGGTGGGTCCGCCGCCGTGGTCGCCCACGCCGTACACCGTGAGCATGGCCGGCATATGGAAATCCCGGCAGAACTCGGGCACTCTGAGTGCCGATTCGTCATTGATGGCCGACCCACAGTACCAATCCGGCTCCAATAAGCAAACCAGCTCGCCTCCGGACGCGCCGCGCCAGCGATAGAGCCCCTGTCCCTGCTCGCCCCGGCAATGATAAAAATACCGAACGCCGGCCTGGCTCAACAAATCGGGCAAATAGGCGTTATGTCCAAAGGTGTCCGGAGAAAAGTCCAGGTTGAGCGCCTCGGCCGAAATTCCCAGCAATTCGGATAGATACCGCTTGGTATAGAGCAGATGGCGGGTTTCAGATTCCATGTTGGGCATGTTATGATCGGCTTCCACCCAGCTGGACGCCGTGACCTCCCATTGTCCGGCCTGAATCCGCTCCTTGATCTCCTCCAGCATTTCGGGCTCATATTCCTGAACAATGGCATAGGTCGAGGCCTGAGATTGTCCAAAGGTGAAACCCGGATGCTCCTTCATCAGATTCAACATGGTTCTAAAGGTATCCAGCACGATGGATACCGTCTCGTCATACCGCCACATCCAGTTCATATCGATGTGGGCATGGCCCACCACCATCCAACTGTATCGCTTGCAGGCCGCGGCCATGGGCACAAGCATTTGCTCCACCTTGTGCACCAGCTCCATGGTGGCCACTTCATTCTCCCGAATATCCTGAAGCGCAACCTCCATTGCCGCTTTAATCAGGGCGTCATATCGCCCCTCCTCCGCCAAGGAGACACGCCGGGCATAACCCAGTTCCAACAGCAGCCGCTTGTGAGGCTTGCCCGCGGCATATTTTCCAAGTTCCAGCAGCATGGCATCCAAATTCATATCTTAATTCCCTCCTGCTGAGCGTTGTCTTTTATTCATATGAACGATCCGGAGAGGCTTTTCTCAATGGTGCACTGAGCGCAATCCAGTTGAAGAAAAACTTTCGTCTTAC
>DVJW01000062.1 GCA_018716505.1 Candidatus Faecaligallichristensenella faecipullorum
CCCCTCCCCCCTCCCCCATCAAACTATTCTTTAAAGAGGCGAAGCCAATGAACAACGGACTCTACCGCCGGTTTTTCAAGCGCGCCCTGGATTGCTGCGCGGCCCTGGTGGCCCTGATCGTGCTGTCCCCGGTGCTGCTCATCCTGTGGGCCTGGATCAAGCTGGATTCCCCGGGCCCGGTGCTGTTTAAGCAAAAGCGGGTGGGCGCGGACAAGCGCCATTTCATGATCTACAAATTCCGCACCATGCGGGTGGACACCCCCAGGGACACGCCCACCCACCTGCTGGAAAACCCGGAGCGCTTCATCACCCGCAGCGGCCGCTTTTTGCGCAAGAGCAGCCTGGACGAGCTGCCCCAACTCTTCAACATCCTGAAGGGCGAGATGAGCCTGGTGGGCCCGCGCCCGGCCCTGTGGAATCAGTACGACCTGCTTTCAGAACGCGACCGCTATGGGGCCAACGCCCTGCGCCCCGGGCTCACCGGGCTTGCCCAGATCTCGGGCCGGGACGAGCTGCCCATTCCCCAAAAGGCCCGCCTGGACGGGGAGTATGTGAAATTGTGCTCGCTGAGGGAGGATTTGTCCATCCTTTTAAAAACCGCGGTGGGCGTGGTCAGGATGAGCGGGGTGGTGGAGGGCCGCCGGGACGATCCGGACGGCGAATAGGCCCGTTCCCTGGTTTTGCAGCTTCGATCGCCAAATGTGCATTTTGAAACTTCAGATTTGCACATTTGGCCTTCTTTTTTTCTCACTCAACGATTTATTGCAAGATTTAAGAATTCAAAATTCATTTTTAACATTGAAAAGCTAAAATGATGGGCAGGAATCCCGGAAAAAACATAGAATGCTATTAAAACCCATGCAGAATAGCAAGGCCAAAGGCGGCCGCTCCCCATGCGGCACGCCGTGAAAGGATGAAACGATATGCCGCTTACCCTGTCGAAACGTTGTCTGGAAATCGCCCCCTCGATGACCTTGGCCATCGACGCGCGCGCCAAGGAGCTGAAGGCCCAGGGCGTGGACGTGGTGGGATTTGGCGCGGGCGAGCCCGATTTTGATACCCCGGAGTATATCCGCGACGCGGCCAAGCACGCGCTGGACGCGGGCATGACCCGCTATACCCCGGTGAGCGGAACCCTGCATCTCAGAGAGGAAATCTGTACCAAGCTGCAATGCGACAACAACTTAACCTATACCCCGGCCCAGGTGATCGTGACCACCGGGGCCAAGCAGGCGCTGTTCAACGCGCTGTCGGCCATCGTCAACCCCGGGGACGAGGTGCTGCTGCCCTCGCCCTGCTGGGTGAGCTATCCGGAGATGATCCGCATGGCCGGCGGGGTGCCGGTGATGGTGCCCGGGAATGAGGATCAGAACTTCCTGGCCGGCCGGGCCGAAATCGAGCCCTATGTGACCGAAAAGACCAAGGCCCTGATCTTAAACAGCCCCAACAACCCCAACGGCTGCGTCTGGCCCAGGGAAATGCTTGAGGGCATCGCGGATCTGGCGGTGGAAAAGGGCTTTTATGTGATCTCGGACGAGATCTATGAAAAGCTGGTGTACGACGATGTGAAGCATGTGTCCATCGCCTCGTTGGGCGAGGCCATCAAGGAGCAGACCATCGTGGTCAACGGGGTGTCCAAGACCTACGCCATGACCGGATGGCGGCTGGGCTACGCGGCCGGCCCGCTTTCGGTCATCAAGGCCATGACCAGCTTCCAGAGCCATTCCACCTCCAACGCCAACTCCATCGCCCAGTACGCCACGGCCGTGGCCCTGACCCAGGGCGAGCAGGTCCTTCAGGAGATGATCCACGAGTTTGACGTGCGCCGCAGGCTGATGTACAGCCGCATCAACCGCATTGAGGGCTTGAAGAGCCATCTGCCCAAGGGCGCGTTTTACATGATGCTCAACATTTCGGGGCTGATCGGCAAGAAGTGGCGGGGCCGGGAGATCAAGGACTCGATGTCCTTCGCGGATATCCTGCTCACCGCCAAGAACGTGGCCATGGTGCCCGGCATTGCCTTTGGGGCCGAGAACTACATGCGCCTTTCCTACGCCACCTCCCAGGCCCAGATCAACAAGGGCATGGACCGGCTGGAGGAGTTTGTGTCGGAGTTGGAGTAGAGCGGCCTTTTATAAAGGCGGCAAATATCCCCGAGGGGAACGCCCAAGACGCAAGGGGCCGGTACAATAAGGGAATTTCCTTCTATCTTTCATCAGACCAGCCCAGCCCCGGGGAAGCCGGTTGCGGCGAGGGGGCCCGCAGGCCCCCTAGTCAGGGTGAGCGAAGCGAACCTGGAGGGGAGCAAAATTTATTTTGCGACCCGGAACCCCGGCCCGGCGAAGCCGAGGTCGGGGCGACGTATGAGCAGCCCGCTTGAGGGGGGGTAATGGGTGGTTTGGAGGGATTTAGGGGGGCCATGCGGAAGGCCCCCATAATCCCTCCATAAATTGCGCCCACCTCTGGGCAATTTTAGTCCTTTAAGAAAACACAGCGCTCCGTTGTCCTTATCATTCTTTACAAAAAAATGAGGAGGCGAAACCCCATGCTGGAATTTAACAAGCGCACCAATCTGCTCACCCAGGCCAAGTATAAGTATCAGCTGCAGGACGTGGAAGAGCCCAATCTGTACCGCGAGCTGTACGACTATACCTCCATTCCCAAGGTGGCCTTTAACAACCGGGTGGTGCCCATGAACATGCCCGACGAAATCTGGATGACCGATACCACCTTCCGGGACGGCCAGCAGTCCACCTCCCCCTTTACGGTGGAGCAGATCGTGCATCTGTTCAAGCTGCTCAGCCGGCTGGGCGGGCCCAACGGCATGGTGCGCCAGAGCGAATTCTTTATCTACACCAAAAAGGATCAGGAGGCCGTGCGCCGCTGCCAGGAATTGGGCCTGAAGTTCCCCGAGGTCACCAGCTGGATTCGGGCCACCGAAAAGGATTTTGAACTGGTGAAACAGATGGGCGTCAAGGAAACCGGCATTTTGGTCTCCTGCTCGGACTATCATATCTTCAAAAAAATGAAGCTCAACCGCCGCCAGGCCATGGATAAATACCTGGGCGTGGTCAAGTCGGCCCTGGAGCACGGCATTCGCCCCCGCTGCCACTTTGAGGACATCACCCGGGCGGATTTCTACGGCTTTGTGGTGCCCTTTGCCACCGAGCTCATGCGCCTCTCCCGGGAGAGCGGGGTGCCCATCAAGGTGCGCGCCTGCGACACCATGGGCTATGGGGTGAACTATCCGGGCGTGGCCATGCCCAGAAGCGTGCAGGGCATCATGTACGGCCTGCGCCATTACGCCGACGTGCCCGCGGAACTCCTGGAATGGCACGGGCATAACGACTTTTACAAGGTGGTCACCAACGCGGCCACGGCCTGGCTGTACGGCTGCTCCTCGGTGAACTGCGCCATGCTGGGCATCGGCGAGCGCACCGGCAACTGCCCGCTGGAGGCCATGGCCGTGGAGTACGCCTCGCTGCGCGGCGATACCAATGGCATGGATCTCACCGCCATCACCGAAATCGCGGATTACTTTGAGCGGGAGATCGGCTACAGCGTGCCCCCCCGCACCCCGTTCGTGGGCCGCTCCTTTAACGTCACCCGGGCCGGGGTGCATGCCGACGGCCTGCTCAAGGACGAGGAAATCTACAATATCTTTGACACCACCTTGATCCTCAACCGCCCGGCCAGCGTGGCCGTGGACAGCCATTCCGGACTGGCCGGGGTGGCCCATTGGATCAACAGCTATTTCCGCCTGAGCGACGAGCTCAAGGTGGATAAGCGCGACCCCATCTGCCAAAAGCTCAAGGCCCAGGTGGATGAGCTCTACGCCCAGGGCCGCAACACCTGCATGGGCGACGAGGAGCTGGAAAACATGCTCAAGGATGAGGATTTCGAGCTCTATCGGGTGTTCAGCGATCACAGGAGAAGGTAATTTTGAATCCCTTTTGCAAAGGGAAACGAAAATTGCCCTGGCAGGGAGGCTCTTTTCTTGGAGGGCCCAGGGGGGATTCCGATTTCCCCCCTTAGGGCCCTCCAAACCACCCATAACCCCCCTGAAACGGCCGCTGTGGGGGCTCGCCGCCCCCGGCGCGGGGCCACCCCCGCAACGCTCCGCTAAAAGTCAACTGAATTTGCCCGCTAAACGCGGCAAAACAAGAAAAAGGCCCTAATCCAGCGAGCTTTGCGCTTCGATTAGGGCCTTATCCTTTATCCTGCCGTGCCCGGCACGGCAAACTCCGATAGCCGGAAGCGGAGCGAACGTCAACCCCCAAACCGCTGGAGGGGGTAGGGGAGGTTTGGAGGGGCCTAGGGGGAGGTATTACGGAAACCTCCCCCTGGCCCCTCCATAAAACTTGCGCCCCGCCAGGGGAAATTTCGCTTCCCTTTGGAAAAGGGATCCAAAAGGGGTTTTCAGGGGGAACCCTCCCCCTGGCCCCCTCATAAATTGCCGCCCACGGGCGGATGCAAAAACGCGTACACCGCCTCGGCCGCCGGCCGGGTCATGCCCGGAACCTGGGAAAGGGCCTCCACATCGGCCTCGCGCAGCTTTTCCACGGTCTGGAAATGTTTGAGCAGGGCCTTGCGGCGGTTGGGCCCCACCCCGGGCACCTCCTCCAATTGGGAGCGAATGGACTGGCGGGCGCGCAGGGCCCGATGGCTGGTGATGGCGAAGCGGTGGGCCTCGTCCCGCAGCCGCTGAATCAAATGCAGCGCCTCGCTGTGGCGGTCCAGCAGGATGGATTCCTCTTGATCGGGCAGCACGATCTCCTCAATGCGCTTGGCCAGCCCGAACATGGGCACATCACCGCCCTGCGCCCGCATGGCCGACAGCGCGGCCTCCAACTGGCCCCGGCCGCCGTCGATGAGGATCAGATCCGGAAGATCCGAAAACTTCCCGCCCGCGGGATCCAGACCGGAGCGAAGCCGCTCCTCCCTCTCCTCAAGCCCGTGGCGGAAGCGCCGGGTGATGACCTCGTGCATGGAGGCAAAGTCGTTGGGCCCGATCACGGTCTTGATGCGGAAGCGCCGGTATTCCTTGTTGGCGCTCATGCCGTTGATCATCACCACCATGGAGCCCACCGAAAGCGCGCCCTGGGTGTTGGAGATATCATAGCCCTCGATGCGCCGGGGCAATTTTTCAAGGCCCAGGGCGGCCTGCAGCTCCTGAAGAGCCCCGATGGTGCGCTCATGGCTGCGGTTTAGCTTTTTGCGCCGCTTGATGGCCGCGTCGGCCACATTCTTTTGGGCCAGCTCCACCATCTGATGCTTTTCCCCGCGCTTGGGGGTGCGCAGGATGACCTTGCTGCCCTTGATTTCGGAGAGCAAATGGGCCATGGTCTCGCCCTCGGGCAGCTCCCCGGCCAGCAAGATCTCCTTGGGCGGCGGGTTTTCGGTCCCGTAGTATTGGAGCAAAAAGCTCTCCAGCACCTCGCCCGCCGGCTCGTCCCCGGCATGTTCCAGCACAAAATGCTCGGAACCGATCATCTTGCCCCCGCGCACCACCACCAATTGAACCAATGCGTCCAGCCCCTCGGGACAGGTGGCCAGCACATCCTGATCCCCGCCCCCGGTGACGATGGCCTTTTGCTTTTGCATCACCGATTCCACCGCGCGCATCCGGTCGCGATACACCGCGGCCCGCTCGTAGTTCATCTCCAGGGCGGCCTCGCGCATCTGGCGGTTCAAATCCTCCATCACCGGCTCATAGCGGCCCGAGAGGAACTCCATGACCCGGTGAATCTGGGCCTTGTAATCCTCGGGGCTCACCAGTCCCGCACAGGGGGCCATACATTGGCCGATCTCATAGTGCACGCAGGGCCGCTGGGGCTTGTCCGGCCGGATGGCCCGGTTGCAGGTGCGGATGGGAAACAGGGTGCGCACCACGTCCAGCATTTCCCTGACCACCGTGGCCCCCATGTAGGGCCCGAAATAGCGCGCCCCGTCCTTGCCCTGGCGGCGCACCAGCTCCACTTTGGGAAAATCCTGCTTCAAATCGATGCGGATATAGGGATAGTGCTTGTCGTCCTTTAACAGGATGTTGTAAAAGGGCTTATGGCGCTTGATGAGGTTGCATTCCAGGATAAAGGCTTCCAATTCGCCGTCCACCAGCACGATCTCAAAATCGTCCACCTTGTCCACCATGGCCTGCACCTTGGGGGTGTGGGCCCGGCTGTTTTGGAAATACTGCCTCACCCGGTTTTTGAGATTTTTGGCCTTGCCCACATAGATGATCTCGCCCTGATGCTTCATCAGATAGCAGCCCGGCGAGTCGGGCAGGTTGTCGATTTTCAGGCGAAGTTCTTCGGTCAATTCTGGGCCTCCTTCCTAAGGCGCTCGGCCTGGCCCGCTTCGGGCGGGTCGGGGGCGTAGCGGGCCCGGTCATACAATTCGGTCAGCTCTTTTTCATCCACCCGGCCGGTCTTGATCAGGGGCGCGGCCTGCTGGATGGTCAGGCTTTGCAGGTGATCCACCTTGCCCGCGGCCCTTTGATACATGCCGCGCACCACCTTGCGCACCTTTTCCCGCTCGTCCATCTCTCTCCAGGGCTTTTCCCGCTGGAACCTGCGCCTGAGCTTTTCCAGGCCCTGGTTCAGCGCGGCCCGCGCGTCCTCCAGATCCACAAGGCTTTCCCGCTCGTCCACATATTCCTCGCTCAGGCCCTCTTTAAACCGGCCCAAATATTCGGAAATCCGCCGGGCCAGCAGGCGCAGCAGCCGGACAATCTTTCTCATCAGGAAAAACAGCAGCACCGCGGCCACCGCGCAGGCCAGCACCAGAGCCACCTTTTCCATAAACCGGGCAAAGGCGCTGGGTTCGCCCCCGGCCCCCAGCATGAGCTGTTCCCCGCCCCCCGAAAGCGGTTCGGTTTGGGTTTGGCCATCCCCCGCAAACAGCGAGCCCAGCTTTCCCAAAAGCCAGAATATCCCGCGCACCGCGGCCATGGCCCAGGCCTTGAACTGGGCCCAGATTTGTTCAAAGCTGACCACAATCAGGGTCAGCGCCCCAAAGGCCACCACCATCACCCGGTTGCGCCGGGCAATGGCGCGGGGCGCCTTTCCGGTCACGATGCCGCTTTTCAAGGATTCCTCGTTGAGGGTCAATCCGGCCACCACCAAAAACACCCCGCCCCACAGGGCCAAAAGCCGGCTCAAATGGCCCCAGTCGCAAAAATGGGCCACCAATCCGGCGATCAGATAAACCACCAGGCCGGCGAGCACCCCCACCGTGCCCGAAAGCGGGCTTTGGGGCATGGCCGCCTCCCGAAGGGCCAAAAACAGCGCGATGGCGGCCAGCAATCCCAAGGACAGCTTAAAGGCCCAGCCGGGCAGGGAGCCATCCCCCAGGGGCAGGAAGGCGGTCAGCGCAAACACCCCCAGGGCGGCCAAAAGCCCCACCGCGGCCCGGAGGGGAAAGCGGCGGTCCTTTTTGGGCTCGGGCCGGGTGAAGCGCTCGCCGTCGCTTTCGGCGTATTTGCCCCGGTATACCGGCGCCGCGGGCGCGGCCTGGGGCGCGTCCTTTTGTTTTCCGATTCGCCCGGGCAAAAAGCTGAGCCCAAAGGCCAAAGCGCAGCACAAAACGCACAGCCCGGCCCCCCAATAGGGCCGCGCAAACCCGGCCATGGCCCAGGCCGTCATCACCGGCAGGGCCATCAAACAAAACAGCGACAGCTTTTTAATCCGCTCCCATGCCATGCGCATGGCCCTCGCCCCCTTCCAAAAGCCTGAGCTGAACCGAATTGCCCCGCGCCTCCAGGCGCGCCATGCCCGCGCGCAGGGCCGGGGAATCGTAGCAGGAAAGCACCAGGATGTCCGAGCCGGTGAGCTGGATGAGCCGGTCCAGATAGGTGTTGAAGGAGATCTCCCGGTGCAGCTTCATGCGGGCCATGGCCGTGAGCAAGGTCTCGATTTGGTCGCGCCCGTTGCGCGCCGGGATCATCACGGCCTGGCCGTCCAGGCTTCCGTTGCAGCCGAAACCGGTTTCCACCCCGCTTTGCAGGGCCTTTACGCACAAGGTGGCGGCGACGCGGATGCCCTGTTCGATGATCTCCTGTTCATAGTCCATGAGGTCGGCCCATTGATCCTCGGTGGTCTGAATGTTGAGCAGCACCACCAGCTTGGGGTCGGCGGTGTAGTCCCGCTGTTTGACCTTCAGGGCGCCGGTGCGGGCGGTGGCCGCCCAATGCACATCCCGCATGGCGTCCCCCGGCCGGTAGTCGCGAATGCCGGCCACCAGAAACGGGTCGGGCTGGATGAAGCGGCGCACCGTCACATCCCCCTGCCAGCGGCTGGAGGGCAGGTCTCCCTCATCCTCCAACAGCCGGGGATACACCGTGACCTCGCATTTCAAATCCACCTGGCGGCCCTTTCGGGAAAAGGCGAACAGGTCCCCGGCGGTTATGGCGGCCGAGCTCACCTGATAATGGCCGCGCTTTAGGCATTTCACCGGATGGCGGCGCACAATCTGGGAGAAGGGCGGCAAAAAGAACAGCGAGCGGTGATACTGATCCGCGTTGATGGATCGCTCCTCCCCCTGGCGGCCGGTGAAGCGCAAAAAGGGCGAGATGCGCGACTCGATGCGCAGCCAGGGCACGGGCAGCGGCTTTTTGTTGCGCAGCACCTCCACCATTTCCAGGCTTTCGCCCTCAAAAAGATGCGTGCGGCTAAAATAGCGCCGGTATTCCAGGCGTTTCAGGTTAAACAGCCCGAAGACCAGGCTTTGAAGCCCGGCCAGAACCAGGGCCACCAGCACGATCCAGAAGATGCTCAAGGCGAGCTACCCCCTTTCGGGCGATTCGGTGGGCACGGGCACGCTCGTGAGCACATCGTCCAGCACCTGATGGGCGCCGCCATCCTGGCCGTACAGCCCGCGCAGGATGATGCGGTGGCCCAGCACCGGGCGGGCCAGGGCCTTGACATCCTCCGGGGTCACGAAATCCCGGCCCCGAATCATGGAAAGGGCCTGGCTGGCCCGGAGCAACTGCAGCATGCCCCGGGGGCTGACCCCCAGGCGCACCCGCTCGTCCTGGCGGGTGCGCTGGCAGATGGCCACCATATAGCGGCGCACCGGCTCGGACACATACGCGCCGGACACCGCGCGCTGGGCCGAGATCACCTCGTCCCGGGCGGCGCAGGGGGCCAGGTCCTCCAGGGGATTGTCCTGGATAAACCGGCCCAATATGTCCATGGCCTCGCTTTCGGTGGGATAGCCCATGGACAGCTTCATCAAAAACCGGTCCAATTGGGCCTCGGGCAGCGGAAAGGTGCCCTGGGTTTCCACCGGGTTTTGGGTGGCCAGCACCAGAAACGGGCTGTCCAATTTGCGGGTCACCCCGTCCAAAGTCACCTGTCTCTCCTCCATGCATTCCAGCAGGCTGGACTGGGTGCGCGGGGTGGCCCGGTTGATCTCGTCGGCCAAAAGGATATTGGTAAACACAGGCCCCTTCTTGAACTCAAAGGCCCCGGTGCCGGCGTTGTACACGCTCATGCCGGTGACATCCGAGGGCAAAAGGTCCGGGGTAAACTGAATGCGGGCAAAGCCGCACTCCAGGGACGCGGCCAGGGATTTGGCCAGCACGGTCTTGCCGGTTCCGGGCACGTCCTCCAAGAGCACATGGCCCCGGGCGATCATGGCGCACAGCATCAGCTCCACCACCTCGTCCTTGCCCACGATGACCTTCTGGATATTGGCCTTGAGCCGCTGGGCCAGGGATTGGATCGGGTTTTGTTCCATCTTGTGTTCCGCCTCGATTCGGTGATATTTTTTCTCCTGCGCAGGGCAGGGGGAAGGTTTTCCTTTTGCAAAGGAAAGCGAAATTCCCCTGGCGGGGAGGGTTTTTTATGGAGGGGCCAGGGGGAGGGTGTGAATCCCTTTTCCAAAGGGAAGCAAATTTTCCCCTGGCGGGGAGGGGTTTTTGTGGAGGGATTAGGGGGAGTTCCGATCCTCCCCCTTAAATCCCTCCACACCTCCCATAACCCCCTTCAAACGGCCGGGCGCTGCCCGGACCCGCTGGGCTGCCGCCCAGACCCGCATAGCACGGTACAATAAAGGGAACTATTTCTAAACTTTATCAGACCGGTTCCTTCTCCGGGGGAGCCGGTTGCGGCGGGGGCCGAGGCCCCCTTGAGCAGCCCGTTTCAGGGGGGTTACGGGTGGTTTGGAGGGCCCTAAGGG
>DVJW01000063.1 GCA_018716505.1 Candidatus Faecaligallichristensenella faecipullorum
AAATGAAAACGATAGCAAATCGAAAAACGGTAGCCTTTCTCTAATAGGAAAGAAGGCAGCCGTTCAGTCTGGAATTGCAAGTCAAAAAACGATACCCAATACCATGTGGGTGCGCGGCAAAGAATGAAAAATCGCATATCTTGTAGCAATTTCACAAATCGGAAAACGATAGCCACAAGATGTTGATTGTATCAATTTGGACACGCAATATGGTGGTACGATCTGCCCATGGCCATGTACAGCTTTTTTGACGAATACGACTTTTCCGGCAAGACCATCGTGCCCTTTTGCACCCATAACGGCAGCCGTTTTTCCGGCACCATCCAGACCATTCAGGAGTTGGAACCCGACGCCACGGTAATCGAGGATGGATTTACCGTAAATGAGCGCGATGTGGGCGACGCGCAGGAGGATGTGCTGACCTGGCTGGAAGATCTGAATCTGGAGTTCAACGCAGAGTAAGTGAACAGGGAGTTTACCCGCGCGCCGCGCCTGAGAAACGCCAGGACGCGGCGCGCGGTTTCGATGGCAGCGCACTGGGGTTCATGCGCGCAAGGGACAAACAAAGGAGGCGGCCCTGACAATGAAAAAACTGCTTGTCGATATAGCCATGGCCATCATTCTGCTCTTACTCATGGCCTACGAACTGATTGGCGAGGCAACGCACGAATATCTGGGCATCGCCATGTTGATCCTGCTGTGCGTCCACCATGTGCTCAACCGCACCTGGCATACCCATTTGTTCAAGGGCAGATATGGACTCAATCGAAGCGTGATGGCGCTTGTGGATGTTCTGTTGTTTGTGATGTTGATCGCCCAGATGGTCAGCGGCATCATGATGGCCAGGCATGTGTTGGATTTTTTGCCCCATGCGGGCAGGCGTTCGGTGGCCAGAAGCGTTCATTTGGCCTTGGCTTACTGGAGCTTTGCGCTGATGGGCCTCCACGTTGGGCTGCATATGCGGCCGTTGGCGGTCAAGATGGGCCGGCTGCTGTCTGGTAAGCGCATTTGGGCGGCGCGCGTTGCGCTGGCCGCCATCGGGGTATACGGCGCATATGCGGCCATAAGCCGCCAGTTGCCGGGATATATGCTGTTGCAAATTCAATTCGCATTCTTTGATTTTGAGGAACCGCTGATCTTCTTCTTTGCCGACTATCTGGCGATCATGGTGCTGTTTATGCTGGCGGGCTATGGGCTGAATCGGGGTATGACGGCGAAACGAAGGGCAAAAATCCCATCCTAAACTTAAATCCTGGAAGAAGGAGAGAATTTACCATGAAAAAGCAGCTCATAATGTTGGCTCTGTGCTGCATATGCCTTGCTTATCCGGTGGTGGGCGGCGCTCAGGAGGAAGCGGGGGCTTACACAGTGGATACCCCCATCGACACGGTCATCCATGACCCGGTGTTCGGCGACTATGGCCGCCTGATTTTCCCGGTGGACAGCATGTATTACAGCGGCGATACCCTGGGAACGTTGGGGCTTACCTGGTATCATCATATAGACCCCGATATGACGGTGGAAATTGTCAACACCATGCGGTCGCGCGCCCAGGCCGGAGAGACCATCTTCTATGACATCTATACCGACGAAGAAAAGGCAGAGGATCCCGAAAAAGAAAATACCGGCCTGTTTTTCTTTCGGGGCGAACCCGGCGCGGAATTTGCGATATGCAACGCGGGCGGAGGCTTTGCCTATGTGGGCGCCATGCACGACAGCTTCCCCCATGCGCTGACCCTGTCCCAGAAGGGATACAACGCCTTTGCGATGATCTACCGCCCCGGCGCGCAGACGGCCTGCGAGGATTTGGCCCGGGCCATCGGCTTTATCTTTGAACATGCCGGTGAGCTTCAGGTGAGCACGGAGAATTACTCGCTGTGGGGCGGTTCGGCCGGCGCGCGCATGGCGGCCTGGTTGGGTTCCTATGGGCCGGGCTATTTCGGGGAGGCGGAGTTGCCGCAACCCAGCGCGGTCATCATGCAGTACACCGGGCACAGCGAATATACCGAAAACGACCCGCCCACCTATGCTTGCGTGGGGTCGGACGACGGAATCGCCAGCTGGCGAACCATGGAGCGCCGGATCAACGCGCTGTCCGCCTTGGGCATTGATACCGAGTTTCATGTCTATGAGGGATTGGGCCATGGATTTGGCCTGGGCACCGGCACAGTGGCCGAGGGTTGGATCGATGATGCCATTGCGTTTTGGGAGCGGGAAATGAACAAATAGATTCGCCAGTGTTTTTAGCGGCAAGGCAAGCGCCTTGCCGTTTTTCTTTTAATCGGTGCGTCCTGAGGCCCTCAGGATTGAAAGGTTTCCTGCACCTTATTCAAAAACGCTTCGGCTGCGGGGGAAAACAGCTGATATTTTTTCCAAACCAGATTCATGCCCATCTCCAAACGGGGCGTCAGGGGACGGAAACAAAGCCTGTTTACGGCCATGGTATTCACCAATTGGTCAAAGGCGATGGCGCAGCCCAGCCCCTGTTCCACCATAAGCGCCGCATTGAAAATCAGGTTATAGGTGCCCACCACCTTCATGGTGTCAATATTCTTGCCCAGCCAGGTGGAGAGAGCGCCGGGCACCAGATTCTGCCGGGAGATGATGAGCGGAACGCCCTCCAGATCTTTGGGGGAAACGGCCTGCCGTTCGGCCAACGGATGATCCTTGGGCATCAACAGGCCCCAGATATTGTGCCCCGGAATCCGCATAAAATCGTATTTTCGTATATCCGCAGGGTCGGACACAATGCCGAAGTCCAGGAGGCCCTTGTCCAGACGCTCGGATACGTCCTCCGCGTTGCCACTGTGCAAATGATAGCGGATATCCGGGTGCTCTTCCTGCAGGGAGAGGGCGATTTTCGCGATTTCACGCATCAGATGGGTTTCGCCGCCCCCGATGTATACGTCGCCGCTGATCTCTTCTTCCAAATTCATGAATTCTTCCTGAGTTTTGTCCATCAGCTCCACGATTTCCTGGGCCCGCTTGCGCAGCCTCAGCCCTTCCTTGGTGAGGATGACGTTGCGGTTGGTGCGGATGAACAGCGCGACCCCCAGCTCTTCCTCCATATCCTTGATTTGGCGGGAGAGGGTGGGTTGGCTCAGAAACAGCTTTTCCGCGGCATGGGAAAAGCTCTCTTCCCGGGCGACGGTCAAAAAATAGCGCAGTACGCGGATATCCATGGGGGACGCCTCCTGTCGTCTGATCTTTCTTTCATCATACCATGGCCAGGTATGCTTGTAAAGCATGGCGTGATATTTGAAATAACAATTGGACAAGGGAGGGCCGAGGCCGTATACTTCAATTAAGGCATAGGAGGCGAGTGAAAAATGCGGCAAGAGTTTCCGGATGCGGCCACAATACGGAATTTGGAAGACGCCGGTTGCGACGGCGACACCATGCGCTGTTACTGTGAATTGGAAAAGCAGGCTGGCCAAAATCCGGCGTATAGAAAGCGGCAAATCCGCCTGCTCAGGAAACACCGTCAGGAACTGCTGGATGATTTGCATGGCTGCCAGAAGAAGATAGACTGTCTGGACTATCTGCTGTACCGGCTGAAAGAGCCGGTTCATGAGCGGGGGGAGAAGCGATGAACGAGCGTCTGTTGGGCATATTGACCGATTCCTTTTCCAGGATCCTGATTCCGGGACTGACCATGACCATACCGCTCACGGTGATTTCCTTTGCGCTGGCCATGGTCATCGCGGTGGCTGTGGCGCTTGTGCAGTTCGCCCATGTGCGGGTGCTCACGCCCTTGGCGCGGTTTTACATTTGGGTGATCCGGGGAACGCCCTTGTTGGTGCAACTGTTCGTGGTGTTTTACGGATTGCCCGATGTGGGCATTATCCTGGAGCCCTTTACCGCGGCGGTGATCGTGTTTTCCATCAATGAGGGCGCGTACTGTGCGGAAACCATGCGCGCGGCCCTGGAATCCGTGCCCGCCGGCCAGATTGAGGCAGGCTACTGCGTGGGCATGAGCTATCTGCAAATCATGCGGCGCATTGTGCTGCCCCAGGCGTTCCGCACCGCGTTTCCGCCCCTGTCCAATTCGCTGATCGCCATGGTCAAGGATACCTCGTTGGCCTCCAATATCACGGTGATGGAGATGTTCATGGCCACCCAGCGTATCGCGGCGCGCACCTATGAAATGTTGCCGCTGTACTGCGAAGTCGGCCTGATCTATCTGTTGTTTTCCACTGTGCTGACCTGGCTTCAGCGCATTGGCGAAAAGCGCCTGGCCTCCTATGGCGCGGTAAAGGAGTGAGTTCATGCTGGAAGTGCGCAACATTCAAAAGTCCTTTGGCGGAACGCCGGTTTTGAAGGATGTGAGCCTGAAGGTCGAGAAGGGCGACGTGGTGGCCATTCTGGGCCCCAGCGGCTCGGGCAAGACCACGCTGCTTCGCTGTTTGAACTTTCTGGAAACTGCGGATGGGGGCGAGATGACCTTTGACGGCGAGATCATTCAACTGGGCCGGGTGCAGAAGCGCGACATCGCCCGCATTCGCCGGAAGACCGCCTTTGTGTTCCAGAACTATAATCTGTTCGCCAACAAAACCGCGCTGCAAAACGTGACCGAAGGTCTGATTATCGCCCGAAAGATGAAGAGGGAACAGGCGGAAGGGATCGGCATGCGGATGCTGGAAAGGGTGGGGCTGGCGGACCGGCGGGATCACTATCCCATTCAGTTATCCGGCGGCCAGCAGCAGCGGGTGGCCATCGCCAGGGCGCTGGCCACGGAACCCGAGATCATCTATTTCGACGAGCCCACCTCGGCGCTGGATCCGGAGCTCACCGGCGAGGTACTTTCCGTGATGCGGGATCTGGCCCGGGAGGGCATGACCATGCTGGTGGTCACCCATGAGATGGGCTTTGCGCGAAATGTGGCCGGAAAGATCGTGTTTATGGAGAACGGCGTGGTGGTGGAGGCCGCCACAGCCCGGGAATTTTTCGACCATCCCCGGCAGGAGCGCACCCAAGCTTTCCTGCGCACTTTGGACACCCCGGCAGCAATGCCTTGATATAAATTGAAAGGAAGGGAGCATGCGGAATGAAAAAGTTTTTAAGTTTTCTTGGGTGCATGGCGCTCATAATGGGTCTGGCCTTGACGGCCAGCGCCGAGGAGGGGGATCAGCTTTCCCGCATTCAGCAGAGCGGCGAGATCATCGTGGCCACCGAGGGCGCCTGGGCCCCGTGGACTTATCACGATGAGCGCGACGCCTTGGTGGGATTTGATGTGGAAGTGGCTCAGGCCATCGCCGGGAAGTTGGGCGTGAACGCCAGCTTCGTGGAATCCGAATGGGATGGCATTTTTGCGGGCCTTGACGCCGGGCGCTATGATATTGCGGCCAACGGGGTGGAAGTGACGGAGGAGCGCGCCCAAAAGTATGATTTTACCACGCCCTACGGCTATATCCGCACCGCGCTGGTGGTGCGCGGCGATAATGAGGAAATTACCTCCTTTGAGGATTTGGCGGGCAAGCGCACGGCCAATTCCATCGCCAGCACCTACATGACCTTGGCCGAAAGCTATGGGGCTGAGGCCGTGGGGGTGGATACCTTGGATCAGACCATCGAAATGGTGCTTTCCGGCCGCGCGGACGCGACCCTGAATGCCGAGGTTTCGGTGTATGACTATCTCAGGGTGCATCCGGACGCCAACATCAAGGTGGTGGCCCTGACCGAGGAGGCTTCCCAGGTGGCCATCCCGGTGCGCAAAGGCGAGGACAGCGCGACGCTGTTGGCCGCGCTGAACCAGGCCATCGAGGAGCTGGCCGCCGAGGGCGAGCTGTCCCGAATTTCTGAAAAGTACTTTGGCAGCGACATCTCGGGCGCACAGGCGAGCGAAAGTGATGAAGGAAATACGGAGGCGGATAATGTGATGACCATCAGTGCCAACGGCCATGTGTTTACGGCCACCTTGGAAGAAAATTCCTCTGCCCAGGCTCTGAAGGATATGCTCAGGCAGGGGCCGCTGACCATTGACATGCGCGATTATGCCAATATGGAGAAGGTGGGCGGGATAGGCGCGGATCTGCCCACCAATGATGAGCAGATTTCCACCGTTCCGGGGGATATCATCCTGTACCAGGGAAATTCTTTGGTCATCTATTATGATACCAACGATTGGAACTTTACCCGGTTGGGGAAGATCGGAAACGTAACCGGCGAGGAGCTCAAGGAGGCCCTGGGAGACGGGGATGTGACCGTGACCTTTACTTTGGGAAGCGCGGAGTAGAATGTTTTTTTCAAAAGACGCCGGCGGATACACAGGTATCCGCCGGCGCTCTTACTCTGCGCCGGTTTAGCCCGGCTGGATGGAAGTGGGCGCCGCCCGCTTTGGCCGTACGCCGGGCCGGTGGCCGTCCCATAGAAACAGGAGCGCCCCCAACGCCAGATAAGCCAGGCGGTTGATCAGAATGGGGGTTGTGACGGTAAAGGCCGGGTCAAGGGTTCCGCAGGTCGTCGGATAATGCTGGAAAAATTGGGCCAGGGAGAAATCCATTGCCTGGGGAAGCGGCAGCCAGGATAGCAAAAACGGAACCGCCATGGCCGCATAAACCAGCGATGGATGAAGACGGCCCAGGCATTGGCCCAACCCCAGGCAGAAGACGATGGGCGGCAGCAGCGCCAGAACGGCGGGCGCCAGCAAATCGCCCCAGGATATCCATCCAAAGAGCCGGATATAGAAGCCCATCGCCATGGCGGCGGCGCACAGGGACAACAGCGCCGCGCCCACCATCACCGTGCCGCAGCGCACGGCGGCGTACCGCTGGGGCGGCGCCGGCGTCGCTTCCATTAAAACGGAAACCCGCCTGGTCCGGTCGGCGGCAAACAGTCCGATGAAGAACAGTTCGCCCAGACAGATCATGGGCAGTATTTGGGCCAAATAGTGGCCAAAACTCCAGGGGGAAAAGGGCGCGGTGTTGGCCACGCCTAAAATGGTGGTCTGATTCAGCGTCAACCATCCGTAAAACAGGGTGGTGGCCAGGATGCCCCCAAACAGCTTGTTCAAAAGCAGACGCCTTAGCTCATATCGAAAGATCTTTTTCAAGGCTCAAATCCTCCTCGGTCAGATTGCAGGCCTTCAGAAAATCCTGATAGGTCAAATAGGGATAAGCCGGATCCAGCTCGCGGTTGAATAAGTCATGGAGAATTTCATCCATCGCCTGCTCGCCGCCCACCAGCTTCTCGGCCTTGAGTATTTTGAGCGCCATTTCGCTGTATTGCCGAACCGTGCGCAGGCTGTTGGAGATTTCCGCCTGATGCTCCTCGGGCAAGGCGGATAGATATTCCGGATGGCGGACGTAGAAATTGTTGTAATAGTTCTTGACCTCGTTCTGCCACTGCTCGATATAGTGGGTTCGGGCGATTTTCTCGCCATAGAGCGCCTTTACAATGCGATAGGTGGTATAGGTGGTCAATCCCTCGGCCGACCAAATCTCCTGTTCCCCCTCGGGGTCGAACATGCAGCCCAGGCCCCACCATTGATGAACCAACTCATGGATCATCACTTCTGCCGGGCTGGAGCCCTTCTGGCTGTCCGCCATGTTTTGCATGGTGAAATCGCTCTCGTCGATCAAGCTGGCCCCGTCGGCCGCATACCCTCCGCCCGAAATCCGGCTTTCAATGAGCTTTAACCCCTGATCCGAAGCAAAGCTCAGCGAGCCAATGCGCTGGGTGCAGTATTCGATGACCTGCTGAATGGCCTGAACCGCGCCGGCCTGCTCCATGATGGACTGGTGCTTGCGGGCATAGTAGAATTCCACGTTTAGGCCCGCGGATTGAATATCCTCCCGCACATAGTCGCCGATATACAGTATTTCAAACGGGCCGTCGCCCTGTATGCGCCAGGTGACGGCGCCATCCGTCTGTTCCTGCAGCACTTCCACCGGGTCGTTGCCGAAGGGGATGACGGTCAGGGCTTCGGGCAGCGTGATATCCCAAATGGCGCTTAGCAACCCGCCTTGGGCGGCAAAGTCCAGAGGCGCGGGGGAAAGCACCTGATTTTCCAGACACATATACTGATGGCTGATCTCCGGGCCGCCCTGCATGGTGCTCATGATGTTCCAATCCTGGGGCAGTCCGCCGTATTCGATGGAGAGCTCAATTTCCGGCTCATTGGGCAGCTCAACGGTCAGCTCCCGTATGTTGTTTGTGACTTCGCTGCCCAGGCTGTAAGGAACCGCCTTTCCGTTGGCGGATACCGAGCTCACGCGGTAGCCGGGCTGCATCTGGAATCGAACGCTTTGCATTTGGCCGCTGGCGTTTTGAATCTGGTAGACCGCCTTGCCGTATACCTCGCCGGTGTCGGGGTTTGGCGTTACCAGGGCATGGAGGGACGAGGCGGTGACGCCCTCCACCAGGGCGGCACCGTAGGGATAGAGCGGATCGATTTCCGCCTTGCTGTGATCCAGAAAGGGTTGGTGGATATAGGCAAGGCAGGAGATGGCGACCAGGGCCAGGGATAAAATGGGGCGATAGAACCTTCGGCTGTTGCGCAAAAGCGATCCCATACATCCCTTGCCATAGCGCCGCACGCAAAGATAGGACAAGCCCCACAAGCCCATGAGCGCCAGAGCCCAGGTCAGGCGCACATACCCCACCGATCGCAGCAAACGGATATTGGTAAAGTCGTCCGAGACCGCCCAGACGCAGGGGTTCAGCCAGCATAGCTGCCATTGCTCCCGCCATACCGTAAGGCTCAAACCGGCAAAGGCCGCAAACAGCGCCAGGGATAAATCCAGCCGTTGGGTAAACTGATGGGCCGCGGCCGCGAACAGTATGGCGAGCGGTATGGCCCCGTACATAAACACCCCATACATGCCCAGGTAGCTCTTGAGGTCAAACACCGCGCCCACCGCATGGCGGGTGTAGGGAAGCCAAAGAATCAGCGTCGCGATCTGGGTCAGAAGGGAGGCTGATATCAGCGCGCACAGGCGCACCATGGCGCTGGTCAGCGGAGAGACGGCGGCCTCCATCAGCGCGGTGAAACCCGAGCGGTTGTCCCGGTCCAGCTCCCAAATGGTGAGCAGGCCAAACAGAATGGCGCCCAGCAACCCGCCGGCCAGCGTTGGATCCGCAATGCCTCCGCTCAGCATGGTGGCGGTGGAGGAGGAAACCGGCCGGTAGAGGGTGAACCCAATCAGGGGCGATAGAGCGGTCAACAGCATGACCAACAGAGCGATGGGGCTGTGGATCAGCCGGTGAAGTTCCAGGCGGAATTGACGCAGCGCGTTCATTTTTCATCCTCCTCCGCGATTAAATAGAGATAGGCGTCTTCCAAAGAGGGTTCGGCGGGCTGCACAAAATCGGGCAACGTCTGAGCTACCGCCCGGCAGCAGATGCCCTGGGCGGTGTTGATGCGCGAGGTGATGTGCAGGCCCTTTTCCTGGGTACGGTGCGTTTCCATGAAGGTGCCCACATGGCCCTGGGCCATATGGATCAATTGGCTGGGCGTTCCGGAAAAGCGTACCCGGCCCTGATGGATGACGATCAGCTGGTTGCACACCGACTGCACGTCCTCGATGATATGGGTGGACAGCAGCACCAGCCGGTTTTGCGCCATTTCGGAGAAAAGGTTGCGAAAGCCGATGCGCTCCTCCGGATCCAACCCCACGGTGGGCTCGTCAAAGATCAAAAAATTCGGATTGCCCAATATGGCCTGGGCAATGCCCACCCGCTGGCGCTGGCCGCCGGACAGCGTGCGAATGGCCGCCTTGCGCTTTTCTCCCAGATTGGTGGCCTGTATGGCGGAATCAATGGCGGATTTGGGGTTTGGAATGCCCTTCAGAGCGGCCATGTAGTCCAGAAACTGCCATACGCTCAGTTCGTCATACAGGCCGAAGGACTGGGGCAGATAACCCAGCTGGGCTTTGAGCCGCCGTTCGGACTGGGCGAGGGGCTTGCCGTCCAGGATGATTTTGCCCTCCGTTTGCAATAGCGCGCCCACCAACAGCTTCATGAGGGTGGATTTTCCCGCGCCATTTGGGCCCAACAGGCCGATCAGGTTCGGGCTCTTGAGTTGCAGCGAGATGTTTTGAAGGGCTCGCTTGCCGGTGGGATAGGTCATGCTCAGGTTCTGAATTTGGATATCCATTTGTGGCTCCTCTCCTCAAAAAAGTATATTTCATGTGCATGGGTGCGGCCCGCGGGAACGGAAAAGAAAGACCGCCCTTTTCCCGTGAATCTCCTGCGGGCCTCCGCAGCAAATTCAGGATAGAAAAAGACGGTTTGATTTTGATATTCCTTTGATTTGATTTTGATTTAGCTTTCCGGCTGTAGCCGAAGGGTAAAGGCCACGCCGCCAGCTGTATTGCGCAGATCATAGCCCAGCCCGTGCAGATCTGAAATGGTCTTGACGATGTACAGCCCCAATCCGCTGCCCCCGGTGGCGCGGTTGCGGGATTTTTCCACCCGATGGAAGGGGCGGAACAGCATATCCAGTTCTTCCTCCGGCAATGATACGCCGGAATTTTGCACGACGAGCGAGGATTTATCCAGACGAACCTCCACCGTCGCGCCCTCGGGGGAATGGAGCAGGGCGTTGCTCAGGATGTTGTGAAGCGCCTTGCGAAACAGCCGGGCGTTTCCGCTGATTTGGGCCGGCTCAATTTTTCGGATCCATTGAATCCTTCGCTGCTCCGCAACCGGGGCAAGTTCTGTCAGCACGGAATGGAGCAGCGCGTCCACCGCCAAAGTCTCCCGGTTTTCGGATAAACCTTCCAATTCCATCCTGGATATGGAGAGGATTTCCTTGACCAACCCTTCCATGCGGTCGATCTCCGAAAGGGTTTCGGGCAGGACTTGCCGGAGGTTTTTGTATTTGCCAATGCCATATATCATGCTTTCAATTTGACCTTTGAGGATGGTGATGGGCGTCTTGAGCTCGTGGGAAGCGGCGGCAAAAAAGTCGCGGCGCTGTTTTTCCATCGAACGCACCAGCGCATAATCCCTTTTGAGCTGGGCATTGGCGGCTTCCAGTTCCCCCAGCGCGCCTTTCAGATTGTCGGACAGGGCATTGAGACTGTCCGATAATATGCCCAGTTCATCGGTGCGCGTTACATTGCAATGCCAGGTCATATCCATATCCGCCATGCGGCGGGCAATGCCGCTGATGGAAAGCACCGGACGCACAATCGACCGGCTGCACAGCCAAGCGCTGGCCGCGGAGATCAGGAAAATCATCAAGGCGGCCAGGGGCAGCATGCGCAGAAAGGTGTCGGAGATTTCGGCGGCCGTGGAGAGAGAGGTGGTGATGGAGACCATGCTGTCCGCCGCCGCATCCGCCAGGTCGATGATGATCGTGGAGGTATAGTTGCTCTCGCTCTCCTCGACCTCTCCAATGACCGTGGAGCGGCTGCCGCTGGTCAGCACCGCCGCGGTATGATTTTTCAGACAAAAGTCGTAGACCGCCGCGCAGGCCTGATCGTAATTCATGCCGCTTAGTTCGTCGGAAAGCGCGTCGATCAGTTGAGAAGTGCGGTTGTTCATCAATGAGGTGTATTGATTGGGGATAACCAGCATGACAATTCCATACACCACCAGGCTGCACAGGGTCAGCGCGCAGAACATCCCCAAAAACACCTTGGCGGACAAGCTGTCTTTAATCCTTCGCAAGCCGGTATCCCACCCCTCGTATGGTATCGATGAGCGCATTGCCCAACTTTCGGCGCAGGTTCATGATGTGGATATTCACCGCTTTTTCATCGCCGGCGTATGCATAGCCCCATACCTGATTGAGCAGGTTATCTCGGGTGAACACCCGGCCGGGGTTGCGCAGGAACAGCTCCAACAGGTTGTATTCGATGGGGGTCAGGGAGACCGGGTCCCCGTCCAGCCATACCGCGTGGCCGGTGGCGTCCAGGCGGATATTTCGATGGCAGAGCACATCCTTTGACGCTTTGGCTTCCCGGCACCGGCGCAGCACGGCCTCGATGCGCATCAGCACCAGCTTCAGGGAAAAGGGCTTGGTGATATAGTCGTCCGCGTTTCGCTCGAAGGCCCTGATTTGCGCCTCTTCTTCGTCCAGCGCGGTCAGCATGATGACCGGCGTGGAGGATTCCCTGCGAATTGCCTCGCACACCGTGAATCCATCGATTTTGGGCATCATGATGTCCAACAAAACCAAGGAAAAATATTGCTCGCGGAACTTGGCCAGGCCATCCAGTCCGTCGCCCGAGACCACCACCTCATAGCCCTGGCTGGTCAAAAGTTCATATAACACGGCCTGAATGGCCGCCTCGTCTTCAATAATCAGAATTCTTTCGCTCAAAGGAACACCTCCCACCCGAAAGTATACCACGCTTTTATTTGATTTTGATTTCGAATGGGGGAGAAATCCGCTGCTAAATGAAAATGAACGCCGCGGCATGCGCGCCGCGGCGTCCGGGATGTTCGGTGGCTTTGCTCTATTGAGCGATGTAGTCGGCATAGTAGTCCCTGTAATAGCCCAGATATTCCTGATAGCCCAGCTCATCCAGGCCGGCGAAATACTGATCCAGTTCCTCTTCGGTCAAAGGGCGGGCACCGGTGACAAATTTTGCCGATTCGCTTTCGGCATAGGCGTTGATCAGCGATTGCAGCTCAATGACGCGGGCATTGGTTTCGCTGTCGAAAAACACATTGGCCGGATAGCCTTGGGTATAATACGGCTTCTGGTTGGCCACGACCGTGGCGTAATGGCGGAAATCCAAGCTGTCCAACGTCCATTCCCGGCGGTAATCTGACCCCGCATACTCGGCCACATCCTCAAAGAAGGTACGGTAGTCGCCAAAGGAAACGCCGGTGGTGATCATGATTTTCTGCTGGCGGTAGGGGTTTTCCATGCCGCCATACCGGTCTTCCTTGTCGTTAAGGATGTCGGGGTAGATGATCCACTTGCTCTCATCGTCCCAGTACCAACCGCTGGTCATGCCGTAGAGCAAGTCCTCGTCCGTGGTCATGGGGCCGTAGAACCCGTAAACCAATCCGGTCTTGTTGTAGAAGAAATCTGCCAACTTGCAGCACAGCTCCGGATGTTCGGTGGCGGAATTGATGACCCAGAATCCGCTGCCAAAGGCGCCCATGTTGGCGGGCCAAAGCCGGGTGTCGTTTAGAGCGCTGGTGAGCGGGAAGGGGGTATCCCAATCCATGTATACCTCGGGATTGGCAGTCCAGGGAGCGGTGGTGTATAGTCCGGCTGTGCCGCTGGCCACCAATGCGTTGACCTGGGTGGTGGTCAAGGTATAAAAGTCGTGGGACATGAGCCCTTCCTGGTACAGGGTGTTCATGGTTTTCAGGAATTCCGGATAGGCCTCGCGGTCTCCGAAGGGGAAGGTAACCTCCCCGTCGCGCAGGGCGACGGAGAGACCTTGCGCGTCCTTGGTGACAAAACCATAGGCGGTCAACAGAATCAAGCTCGGGTTATAGGCGTCGTATCCGCCGCTGAAGGCCACGCCCTTCGGGTGCGCCTTCTGGAACGCCCGCATGACTTCCATAAAGTCCTCCACGGTTTCAGGCATTTCCAACCCGAGCTCATTGAGCCACTTGGAATGGATATACATTCCGCCGTTGCGGGTTTCGTCATTGGGGTCCGCGATGCCGCCCAGGCTGTAAATATGGCCATCCGGTGCGGTGATCGCCTGACGGTAATCCGGATGTTCGTCGTAAATGGCCTTCAGATTGGGCATATAGGGGTCGATGTATTCGTCGATCTTCAAAAACATGCCCTCTTCCTGGCCATAGGTCACCAAATCGGCGGTGGTTACGCCCATGTTGATCATGATGTCAGGAAAATCGCCGGTGGACAGCGCAAGGTTTTTGTATTCCGCGGCATCGGATACCTGCTCCACATTCACCTTGATATTGTGTTCATTTTCGAAATACTTCCAGAGCCAAATGTCCTCGGCGTTGCCCTGGGTGGGCGCTTGGGAGATGACGACGTCAAGTTCCACCTGCTGTCCGTCCAACACCATGGGCGTGGTGACGCTGTCGCTCTCCAGGTTCAGGTAAGCGGGCGCTTCCGCCAGGGCGCTCAGGCCGAATGTCAGGCATGTGAGCAATGCCAACAGTGAGCAAAAGACCTTCTTCATGATGGTTTCCTCCTCGTGCTGAATTCTATCCATAGCCGGCATGCAGGCTGCCGGTTACAGCATCATCCCTTAATGGCGCCGATCATGACGCCCTTGACAAAATGCTTTTGCACAAATGGATACACACAGAGCATGGGGGCGGCGGCAATGAAAATGAGGGCATACTTCATGGCTTCGGCCATGTAAGCGCGGCGTGCGGCCGTGGCCAGCGCCTCGGAATCTCCTTCCAGCGCGGCGTTGGCCAACATCATTTCGTTGGAAATGAGGATGTTTCTGAGCACCAGTTGCAGGGGATACAGTTCGCTGGTGCGCACATAGAGCAACGCGTTGTAATAGCTGTTCCAATGGCCCACGGCATAAAACAGCGCCATAACGGCCACAATGGGCGCGGCCAGCGGCAGGGCAATCTGGAAAAACATCCGAAAATCGTTGGCGCCATCGATGCTCGCGGATTCATAGAGCTCCCCGGGAATGGTGCTGGAAAAGAATTGCCGGGTAACCAGCAGGTTCCAACAGCTCACGCCCGTGCCGATAATCAGCACCCAGGACGTGTTGATTAAATTCAGCTCACGGATGATGATATAAGTGGGGATCATCCCGCCCCCGAAGTACATGGTGATGAAGAAATAGGCGGTGAGCAATCCGTGACCGGGCATGTGGCGCTTGGTCAGCACATAGGCCGCGGGGATGGTCAGCACCAGGTTGTATAAAGTGCCCAACACGGTATAGACTAGGCTGTTGCGATAGCCGGTCCAAACGCTCTCTTCCTTGAGCACGTTTTGATAGGCGGTGAGCGTAAAGCCGCGGGGCAACAGCAACACATTTCCCTGCACCACCTCGTAGGGTTCGGAAATGGAGGCGATGAGCACAAAGTATAGCGGATACAGAAACACCAGGGTGAGCAAAAACAGAAGAATTCCGTTTATCCAGTCAAACGTGCGATCCGAAAGCGTCCGCTTCATTGCGCAACCCTCCTTACCATAGGCCAACGCTGGTGGTCTTTTTGGCCAGCGCATTGACCAGCACAATGATCAGGATATTGACCACATTGTTGAACAATCCGATGGCTGAGGAATAGCTGATCTGTCCGCCTTCGATGCCGATCTCATATACATAAGTGGACAACACCCGGGAGGCCTCCAGGTTGAGGCTGTTTTGCATCAGGAAAACCTTTTCAAAGCCCACGGACAGCACATTGCCCGTGTTGAGAATCAACATGGTAATCACGGTGGGCAAGATGCAGGGCAGCGTCACATGGCCAATGATCTGAAGGCGGTTGGCCCCATCTATCCTTGCGGCTTCGATCAGTTCGGAGGATACCCCGGACAGCGCCGCCAGATAGATGATGGCGTTCCAGCCCACGTTCTGCCAAACGCCCGACCATACATACAGGTCGGCGAAATAGCCGGGCACGGTGATGATGTCCATGCGTTCCATCCCCAAACGCGCCCGAACGTTGTTAAAGATGCCGTTGGAATATTGGGTGAAGATGATGAGCATGGAGCATACGATGACTGTGGATACAAAATGGGGCGCATAAGAGACCATTTGCACATAGCGCTTGTATTTGTCGCTGCGCACTTCGTTGATCATCAGCGCCAGAATCACCGCGCAGGGAAAGGTGGCCAGGGAGTACAGGCTGATGGAGAGGGTGTTTCGAATAATGGGCCAGAAGTCCGGATATCGATTTCGCATGGATCCCGTCTCCTATTGACACTGCTTTTTTGCGCGTGCTACAATACCCTCAGTGTACAAGGGTCAATACGCCTGGCGGGGTTTGAAAACGGCGCGGACTGTGTTCTCGTCCTTGACTTGCCGCCAGCAAGCCTTCGTCCTGCGGCCTTGCCCGCGCCGCTTTCAATTCCCCGACAGGTCCAAGGGAGTTTTCCGGAGGCAGGCCGCGTTCAGGGCAAGGCTTGACGACGAAGTCTTACTGGACGTAAGACGAGGAGGAAAACGCAGACATGGACGTGGCCTGCCCCGGAAAACCGTGTTGCCCCTTGTACACTGAGGG
>DVJW01000001.1 GCA_018716505.1 Candidatus Faecaligallichristensenella faecipullorum
CTTTTTTTTTTTACCCGGCTATGCTATACTGATTATACTCTTAGTGTATAAAGGTATGTTTAACGCTTACCCATATTGGGTGGGGCCAAAGGATCATATTTTATTTCCGGCGCAGACTCAGGCCGCAAACCCAGTCCGCGCGGTTTTCGCCTCATCCGACGCGCGCCCATTTTATCCATTGGAGAATATATCAAAGCAATCAAGGAGAGAATGCCATGAAAGCCATCATTCTGGCGGCGGGTTATGCCACCAGGCTTTATCCTTTGACCAAAAATTTCCCCAAGGCGCTTTTGCCCATCGCGGATAAGCCCATCATCAATTACCTTTTGGACGAGCTGGAAACCCTGCCCGAGCTCAATCAGGTGCATGTGGTGTCCAACCATCGTTTCATCGGCCATTTTGAAAGTTGGTTGAGCGAGCTCAATCAGGCCAAGCGCTATGAGCGGCTCCATATTCAGGTATGGGATGACGGCACCTCCAACGATGAGACCAAGCTGGGCGCGGTGGGCGATATTCAGTTCGTCATCGACCAGGCCAAGCTGGACGATGAGTTGCTGGTGGCCGCGGCGGACAACTTCTTCACCTTCCCGCTGATTCAGTTTTACAACGATTTCAAGTCGCATCAATGCGATACCCTTTGTGCGGCGCGCATGACCGACTTAAATTCCCTCAGGCGCATGGCCGTGGCCACATTGGACGAAAACCGCAAAGTGCTGAATTTGGAAGAAAAGCCCGAACAGCCCAAGAGCGACATCGCGGTCTACGCCCTGTATCTCTACCGCCGGGACACTTTGCCCCTGATCCGTACCTATCTGGCCGAGGGCAATTCCCCGGATGCGCCCGGTCATCTGCCCGAATGGCTTTACCACAGGCGCGAGGTGCGCGCCTTCCTGTTCGAGGGCGAGTGCATTGACATCGGCACCCCGGAATCCTACCAGGAGACCTGCCGCCGGTTCCAAAAGCCATGAGCGCCATTCGGGCGCGGGCTTTTGCCAAGATCAATTGGACGCTTCAAGTCACCGGGGTTCGGGATGACGGCTATCACCTGCTCAACATGGTCATGCAGTCGGTTTCACTGCATGATACCCTGATCCTTGAACCGGCCAACCGGCTCAGCCTGCATGTGGAGGGCAGCGAGCTGGCCGCGGACGAACACAACTTGGTCATCCGCGCCGCGCGCATGCTCATGAATCGCTTTCCCCATGTGCCCGGGGCGCGCATGACCTTAAAAAAGCGCATCTTTGAACAGGCGGGCATGGGCGGGGGAAGCGCGGATTGCGCCGCCGCCTTGGTGGGCCTGAGCAGGCTTTGGAACCTGCCCCTGACCCTTTCCCAATTGGAAGGCATGGGCGCGCGGCTGGGCGCGGATGTGCCCTTTTGCGTGCGCGGCGGCCTGCAAATGGTCTCGGGAATCGGCGAAAAACTGCAGCCCCTTCCGTCCGGCGTTCCGATTCACCTGATTGCGGCGCATCCGGGCGCCGGCCTTTCCACCCCGGAAATTTTCCGTGCCTGGGACCGGGCCCCGGTATACCTCAGCACCGACGCGCGCCTGACCGCTCAAGCCATTCAGAACGGGGATTTGCATGCCCTGGCCCGGCGCATGGGCAATGCGCTTCAACCCGCAGCGGTTGAACAGCTGCCGGTTATCCAAAACATGATCGATGATTTGAAGGAGGCCGGGGCGCTCGCCGCCCAGATGACCGGAAGCGGCTCGGCTGTTATCGGATTCTTTTCCCAAAAGCAGCAGGCGGCACAGGCCCTGGAAGCGCTGCGGGCGCGGTATCCGCTGTGCGAGGCCATGGAGACCGTCCCCACGGGCGTGGAAATCGTCGAAGAATAACGATTAGAAAATCCTTCATGTCAATTTTGCCGTGCGGTTTGACCGCACGGTTTTTGTTTTTTCTTCCTTTTGTCCATGAAAATAGATATGCAGCGAATAAATTCCATGTTTTCCGTCGATTCTAAAGCCATCAAAGGGAATCGAGGGGATTAGCGATGATGAAAACCAAACTTCACGCGGCGTGCCGCCGAATCAGTGCGTTTTTTTCCAAAAAGCTGCTGGCCTCAGGCCTGTGCGCGCTGGTGCTGTTGGGCGCGCCCGCCCAGGCGCCGGGGATTAACCAAACGCCCTCAGAGGATATGCTCCGGCTGCATGTGGTGGCGGCCAGCGACAGCGCCCAGGATCAGGCGCTGAAGCTCCAATTGCGCGACCGGCTGCTGCCCATTATTCAGGGCTATATTCAGGAGGCGCGCAGCGCCCAGCAGGCCGAAGCACTGCTCAGGCAAAACTTGGATCAACTCTCCCAACAAGCCCTTTCCCAGGCCCGAGCGCTGGGCCATGAGGGAGAAGTAACCGTAAGCCTAAGGCAGGAGCGCTTTCCAAACCGGGTCTACGCGGGCATGAGCGTGCCTGCCGGGGAATATCAGGCGCTGCGGGTAACGCTGGGGCCGGGCGAGGGCGCCAACTGGTGGTGCGTGCTCTATCCCTCGCTGTGCCTGTTGGAGGAGCCCCATCAGACCGCCTCTCCCTCCCCCCAGGAATCGATTCAAATTCAGTCGTCCCTGTATGACTGGCTAAGCGGGCTGTTCGCCCCAAAGGAGGAAGCATGAAAAAAAATCTATATCGCATAAACCGGATTCTGCTCTTCGCCGCCATGCTGGCCATGTTGCTCTATCCCATGATGGCCCAGGCGGCCACGGTCCTGGAGGTGGGCTCCAGGGGCGACGATGTGGTCAAGGTACAAAAGCGTCTCATCCAATACGACTATTTGGACGGAACCGCGGACGGCAAATTCGGAGCGGATACCCTGGCCGCGGTCAAGCTGTTTCAGCGGCGCAACGGACTCACCGTGGACGGCAAGGTGGGCCCCGCAACCGCCGCCGCCCTGGGCGTGACCTTGAGCGGATCAAGCTCCGCCTCCAGTTCTTCCTCCAGCAGTTCCCGGGGAGGCAGCAGCGACCTGAACCTGCTGGCCCGGGTGGTACATGGCGAGGCCCGCGGCGAACCCTATAAGGGCAAGGTGGCGGTGGCCGCAGTGGTGCTCAACCGGGTGGAGAGCTCTTCCTTTCCCAACACCATCGCAGGCGTGGTCTATCAGTCCGGGGCCTTCAGCGCGGTGAGCGATGGTCAAATTAACCTGACCCCGGACAGCGAATCCATTCGCGCAGCCCAGGACGCCCTGAACGGATGGGATCCCACCGGCGGATGCCTGTATTACTATAACCCCAACACGGCTACCGACTCCTGGATCCGCACGCGCACGGTAAAAACCGTTATCGGGCGGCACTACTTCTGCGTATAAGGAGGCCACGCATGCATACCCTGAAAAAATATCTGAACGCCAACCTCATTATCGGCATTCTGGCCGCGCTGTGCGTGGTGCTGGGCGTATTGAGCTGGCAGCAGAGCGTGCGGGCTGAGGAGGCCAACACCCAGCTCAATTCGCTCCGATACAAATCCTTTTATGAGACCTTGGATCTGATGGACAACCTGCAGTTGAATCTGGAAAAGCTGAACATAACCTCCAGCCGTACCCAGGAACAGGCGCTGCTCAGCGACATAGCGCGCCAGGCGGACAATGCCCAGGAAAACCTGTCCAGCCTGCCCATCAGCCAGCAGAACCTGAGCGACGCCCTGAAATTCGTCAATCAACTCAGCGACTACAGTCAGGTGCTGGGCGAAGGCATCTCTTCCGGCCGGCCGCTGAGCCAGGATGACCAGCTTAACCTGTTGAATTTGGCCCAGCGCTGCCAGAAGTTGGGCGACGCCCTCCGGGAAATCGAGCCGCAACTGTTGAGCGGCGAGCTCAGCTTCCAGGAACTGGGCGCGGAACCTGTGGCCACCGGTCAGGATGATGAGGAATCGGTGGACTATCCCACCTTGATTTACGACGGGCCCTTCTCGGACGGCCAGGACAACCGCAGCTTCCGCGGGCTTTCCGGAGAAGCGATCAACGCCGGGCAGGCCGCGCAAATTGCCCAGGAGTTATTGGCCGACCGGCAGGTCAGTCAGGTTTCCCAAGTCGAAGAAATGGACGTGCCGGTGGAAAACTATGATTTGGACGTGACCACCCAGCAGGGATCCTTTTCCATCAGCCTGACCCAGACGGGTGGAAAGCTGCTGTACATGCTGCCCAACTTCTCGGTGGAGGGCGAAAACCTGTCCATTGAACAGTGCATTGAGGCGGGCCAACGCTTTTTGAGCGAGCATGGCTTCGGCGAGATGCAGGCCAGCTATTACAAGAAGCTGGAGGGCATCCTTACGGTGAACTATGCGGCCGTGCAACAGGGGGTTTTGCTCTACCCCGACCTGGTGAAGGTTCAAATCTCCATGGCGGACGGCTCGATCATCGGCATTGAGGCGGCCAACTACTGGCGCAACCATGTAACCCGAACGAGCCTCATTCCCAGCCTGAGCATGGATCAGGCCCAGGAATACATCAGCGACCGTTTGGATGTCACGGCCAGCCGGCTGTGCATCATCCCGCTAAACAGCGGCGAGGCGCTCTGCTATGAATTCGAGGTGGCTTTGGACGACGCCCGGTATCTGATGTACATCGACGCCAACGACGGACGCGAACGCCGGCTGCTCAAGCGCATTTCCGAGCCGGACGGCGAGTTGGTGATGGGCTGAATACAAAACCCGCTGCGACTTTATGAGTTGCAGCGGGTTTTCGTCTGGTCTATTCCATATCCAACAATTCGGACAGCGCTTCGGCCTTGTCCTTCGAACCATAGATCATGATAACCATTTGATCCATTCCGTGACCCACCACATAAAGCCGACCGGAAGCGCCCTCCTTTTCCAGCGCCTGATTCACAAAATTCACGATTTCCATATTGATCCAATCGCCATAGCTCTCCAGCTCAACCTCATAGGCATGGCCATTGAGTTCAAAGGAAACCGAGCGCTTTCCGTTGGTGGAGGGAAGCGACGGATTATCCAAATTAGCCATTTCATCGGTAACCTGGGACAGGTCCTCTTGAATGTTGGAAAGGGTCACATCCGCCGCAATGGCCTGCACTCCCCGCAAAAAATGGGTATACATCCGCTCAATATCCATAACCTCGGCGTCGAAGGCATACACATCCTGGGAGGTGGGCGACCATTCCCCGGTCTCCTCATCCCACTTTCCCATGCCCGCATTCAACAGCACTGTTTGAATCCATTGTTCCTCGGATTGATATCGTCCCGCCAAAGTCCGCCAAATTTCTTCCGGCATATCGGACTTCATCCACTCGGCCTGCTCCTCCATATCCTTCCTGGCCGCGGCCACCTCGTCCGCGCTCACCCGAATGCCGGCCTCAGCGAGGCTTTTTTGAATTTTCTCCTCCATGTTTTCTCCCTCCCCATGATCTTCCTGGGCCCAGCCAGTGGAATACAGGCCGCCCAACCCCATCAGCAACAGAAACATGGCCACCCATCGCCGTAACCTCATCGACTGCTCCTCCCCCACGTCCCTCATATCCAACCAAAATGGCGTTCAATCTTTTGAAGCGTCCCCTCTATCGTGTCGTGTCCGGTGCGCTCAATGCAACAGAATCCGCTGTCATAGTAAGATTTTCTGGTTTCATCCGCCCGGTAATGCAGCGCCTCAATCACATTTTTCAGCAAATCCTCCCCATCCGGAAAGGACAGAATAAACTGTTTGAGGCCCTCCTTATCCGGCCGGTTAAAGTAATGGTTTCGGGTCATCTCTTCCGGGGCAAAGAGCAGAACGACCCGGCTGGGATCAGAAATGCGGCGCAAGGTCGCCGTCATCATGTTCACGTCGGCGATAACCTTTCCATCCCTGGCCATATGGATCAAATCCATGATCGCGAACTGCTCATCCTCCATGGTGGTGCCCCAAAGCCATTGGGCATATTGGGCCGGAGGTTGGGCAAAAAAGCCATGCCAATCCTTGTTTCTGTCCAGGCACATGGACGGTTGAAACTCAGGGGTGGCAATCTTGGCGTGCGCGTCGTAGCAATCGTCCTGGTGATAGAGCCGGAAGCCATACTTTTTCGCGATCAGCTGGGACATGGTGGTCTTGCCGCCGTAGCCCCCGCCGCCCAGGAAGTAGACATTCTTAAGCTGTTCCCTGAGGATATTATCCGATATCTGCATAACGGTTCTCCTTCGCTGTTTTCTGCAGGCCAGGGCACACAGGGCGGGAACAAAAGAGACCATCTTTCGGTTGTCCCCCATCAACCAAGGATGGTCATGCGCGATACGCCTCTTTTCCTGAAATTAACCCTATTGTATTCCATCTGTAAGCGGCTGTCAAGAGAGCGGACGGGGGCTGGAACAGCCTTTGATCAACCCAAAACATCTTGCAGTATCAGTTCTTGCTTTTATACATCAGATAGTCGATATAATTTTTCAATTCAGGCAAATATTTTTTCGGAAAGTTTCTGGGCAGTCGAACCACCTGTTCCTCCCGGCTAAGCGGAAGGGGATTGTTCGTTACTCCCAGTAAATAATCCACCGACACATTGAAATATTCCGCAATGGCGATTTTGATGGCATCGGGCGGTTCGCTTTTATCGCGCTCA
>DVJW01000064.1 GCA_018716505.1 Candidatus Faecaligallichristensenella faecipullorum
GACTTGATGTCCATAACGGCGTCCGGATTATATCGAATAACCAATTGAATCACATTCTCCACCGCCGAGGTATCGAAGAAGTTTTTTTTGCTGTCGTAATTGGTGGGCGCGGCGATCACCACAAAGTCCGCTCCGGTGTAGGCGGCCTCCGCATCCAAGGTGGCGGTAAGATTTAAATCCTTTTCCGACAGATACTTTTCGATATACTCATCCTGAATGGGTGATTGGCGCCGGTTGATCCGTTCCACTTTTTCGGGCACAATGTCCACCGCCACCACCTGGTGATGCTGCGACAGCAGCGTCGCAATGGAAAGTCCCACATAGCCGGTCCCGGCCACTGCTATCTTCATTTTAACAATCCATCCTTCCTGATCCCCGCGTATCCCGCAAAGCATCCCCATCAACAATCTTACACAATATCCCGTTCTCATTCCACCAGGTTTGCGTAAACAACCAACATAACCGGCGATTGGCCCTGTGCTTCCAAGCGTTCTCTCGAAAAAAAATTTCCAATTCCCCCGCAAAAAGGGCTTGATTTTGTCCCGCGGCTGTGGTATACTATCATCCGTTGACGCAACAGCCCACATGGAGAGTTGGCTGAGTGGTCTAAGGCGCACGACTGGAAATCGTGTGTGCGTTGATAGCGCACCTAGGGTTCAAATCCCTAACTCTCCGCCATAAAGGCGCTAACTTGAGTATGAAGTTAGCGCCTTTACTTTTATATTTTGTTCAAACCCGTGGCCTCATTCACGAATAAACAAAGAGGAATTTGCCATGAAAGAATTTTCCAGAACCGCCCTGCTGTTGGGCGAAGACAAAATGGAACGCCTGTATGCCGCACGGGTGGCCATCTTCGGCATCGGAGGCGTGGGCGGCTACGCGGCCGAAGCCATCGCCAGAAGCGGAGTGGGCCGCATGCTGCTGGTGGACAGCGATGTGGTCAGCATCAGCAACCTCAACCGCCAAATCATCGCAACCCATGAGACCATCGGAAGAAAAAAAGTCGAGGTGATGAAGGAGCGCATCCTCAGCATCAACCCGACCGCCCAGGTGGAAATCCGCGATTGTTTCTATGACGCCAGCACCGCGGATAACTTTGATTTCACGAACTTCGATTATATCGTCGATTGTATCGACAGCGTGTCCTCCAAGCTGCTGCTCATCGAGCGCGCCCTTTCCGCCGGAACAGACATCATCAGCTCCATGGGCGCGGGCAACAAGCTGGATCCAAGCCGCTTTGAAATCGCGGATATCCAACAAACCAGCGTCTGCCCTTTGGCCCGGGTCATGCGCCAACAGCTGCGCAAGCGCGGTATCGAGCATTTAACCGTAGTCTACTCCCGAGAACCCGCCATAAAGCCCCAGGGCCAGGACCGCGCCCCGGCCAGCATATCTTTTGTGCCTTCGGTGGCAGGGCTCATGCTGGCCGGAGAGGTGATCCGGCGCCTGGCCGGGGTCGATTTGCAGAAATAACCCTTCCCCGGATCAATAACTTAAATAGCGCCATCTTCCGTTCTCCATAACCGCCATGGTGCCCTCGCTGTACGCGCGCGCCTGCTGATACCGATAGGGAATCACCAAACTGCCCGCCTCGTCGATGTAGCCATACAAATAGCTGCCGTCGGCCTGGCGCTGGCCCACCACGGCCAGCCCGTCGCTGAAGGGCTGCGCCCAGTCAAACGCCCCCGGAACCGCCAGATCTCCCCAGCTATCCAGATAGCTGTAAACCCCTTCCCCTGTCTCCTCATCCCCCACAAAGGCCAACAGTTTGCCCTCTGAATAGTCGCCCACATGGGTGTATCCCCCCGGGAAATAGCGCTCTTGCCCATCGAAATCAAACACCAGCGTGCTCATGGTGCCGTCCTCCATCTCATTGGCCACCACAAACCCCTCGCCCGCAAACTCCAAATGGGTATAGATGGCCGGCACAATCTCACGCCCGCTGTAATCGATGATACCGAAATTCAGCTCTTCCTCATAATAGTTGGCCACCAATATATAATTCTCATATATTCCGGTGGCTGCGTCCGCATAGGGCAGGCCGCTTATAACCGTCTGGCCCTGGGTGTCGATCATTTGAAGCGCCTGGCCGCTGTCTCCATCGCTCACCAGCGCGCGCCCGTTATCAAAATCCGTGGCAATGGGATATACGGCCTGGATGCGCACCGTGCCGCTCAAATCCATATAGCCGTATTTCATGACGCCCTCACCGTCATAGACCCCAAACCGAATGAGCCCGTCACAATAATCGCCCAAATCGTCATACTGGATGGGCAAAACCAGATTGCCCCGATTGTCGATCAATCCATAGCGCATCTGGCCGTCCACCTGATTGCCCACCACCGCATAGCCGTTGACGATATCGTAGGCCTCCTCATAAACGCAGTCAATGACCAGCTCCCCCCCGGCGTCCAAATAGCCATATCGCTCGCCGTCCTGGGTCTTTTTGAGCACCCGCATGAGCTCATTCACCATGGGATTAATCTCAAGGTATTCCAATGGGGTTTTCAAGTTTCCCTCCATGTCGATCAATCCATAGAGCCTCTCCCCGTTCTGTTCCACCATCACCTGGGCCAGTCCGTACTGAAAGGCCCCGCAGTCCTGATAATTCAAACTTTCCAACCCTTGAGCCTGGCCGCACGCCGCGCATACAAGCATTACGGCCAAAATCAACAGAGCGCCTAATCCCTTTTTCAAGCCAACACCTCAATGAATCTCCGGCCCTTGGCCGTCCCTCTTTTGTAATGGTTTCCCGCTTATTTCATGATTTCCAGGCTGAGCGCATCCGCGTCCATCGCGACTTCGCGCCCCATGGGCAGCGACAGGCTGTAATCCACATGCCCGCAGCTCAAATTCCGAATGCAGGGCTTGTCCATGGGCAAAAGCTCGTCAAACACCTGGTCAAGGCTCAAGGATCGCTCGGGTTCGCCGGCTTCGGCCTTGGTAAAGGCGCCCAGCAAAATACCCGCGCAATCCTTGAATTTCCCGGCGTTGCGCAAATGCGCCATCATGCCGTCCACCCGATAGGGTTCCTCGCCCACCTCTTCCAGGAACAAAATCCTGCCCCGCGTGTCGATTTCCCAGGGCGTGCCCAGCGATGAAGCCACCAGCGAAAGATTGCCGCCGGTGAGCAATCCCCGGGCATGCCCGCCCCTAAGATGGCTCAAACTCTGCGCCGGATGGTTGCGAAGCGGGCCGGCCGCGTCGGTGAACAAGACGCGCTTCAGCTCGCCTATGGCATATTCATCCTTGAGCTCAAACCAGGTTCCGGGCATGGGCGCGTGAAAGGTGACCAGACCGCAGATCTGCCCAATGGCGATGTGCAAAGCGGTAATATCCGAATAACCCAAAAAGAATTTGGGATTTCGCCGTATGATTTCAAAATCAATGAGCGGCAAAATGCGCTGGGCCCCATATCCGCCCCGCACGCACAAAACCCCGCGAATCTCCGGATCTTGAAAGGCCCGGTTGAGGTCTGCCGCGCGCAACTCGTCGCTTCCGGCCAGATAGCCATGCCGGCCATACAGGCTTTCATAAACCACCGGTTCCAATCCCATATCCCGAATTCCCTGGACAATGGCCGGCAGGCGCTCAAAAGACACGGGCCCGGACGGGGCCAACAGCGCCACTTTATCCCCCGGCCGAAGGGGATCAGGCCTCATCATGGGCGTTCCCTCCCTCTGCTTCCATCAAATCAAAGGCCTTTGCATACTGACTCCAATCGGTGTGCAATGCCTGGCTGTCCGACAACACCGCCTCCACCGTGCCCCGCTCCGGGTCAATGGCCAAGGCACAGCCCGAATACCCGGTGTGGCCCACGCTCATGGGCGAATGATTTTGTCCGAAAAATCCATAACTGTCGCGCTCGCCCTTGCGCCAGAACACCTCGGTGCGCTGAAAACGCCCGCCCGTGCACTCGCTCAGGGCGCGCAGCCGGATTTCTTCTTTCAAAAGCGGAATGCCGCCCCTTTCCCTGGGCAGATAGATCCGCCCAAACTGAATCAAATCCGGGGCCGTACTCCAAAGTCCGCTGTCTCCGGTGGCCGGCTGATCGCGGCAGATGGCCGGCCTGCTGCCATCCAATTCCCTAGGCGGCAATAATTTTTCAAAGGGCAGGGCGGTTGCGTCATATCCGGTGTCCTCCATGCCCAGCGGGTCAAACAGCCGCTTTTTCGCTATCTGTTGAATGCGCTCGCCCGCGGCTCGCTCCATGGCCAACATGAGCAAGCTGTAGCCCGGGGAAAAATACTCGGAGGCCTCGTCCACCGGCCGCACCGGATCCGCCCCATACAGACTGTTTTCATACTCCGCAAAATGGGCCTGATCCTTGGGCCATTCGATCTTCTGCCGCTCGCTGTTAAAGCCCGCGGTGTGCAACATCAGGTGCCTGAGTTCCACTTCCTTGTGTCTGAACCCGGGCAAATAATCGCAGACCTTGCCGGACAGGCGAATCTTTCCTTCCCCCTCCAGCATCAGCGCCAAGGTGGCGGTCACGGTCTTGGTAACCGAGCCAATATTGAGCCGGACATGCGGTTCCAGTCCCCGGGATAATCCCCAAGTCAAACCGCCCAGAAACCCGTAGGCCGCCCAATTTCCGCCATTGGTCTTTTGATCCAACCAATGAGACAGCGCGCTTTCGTTCATGCCCTGTCCCTCCTTCCTATTCAATCCAGGCGGTTTCCCCATCGTTGGCCAGCGCAAAGGGGTCGCTCAGAGCCGCCTCAACCTGCGCCCGGTTGCCGTACAAACTGCGCGCCAAATGGGTAAGGTAGATCTTCCCGCCCGGCAACAGCATCTGCGTCTTGACCAAAGTTTCGGCCATAATGCGCAGCATGGGCATTGAATTGTGCTCAAAAATCCGCCCATCTCCCCCATGTCCATCCCCAATGGTGGCGTCGATGACCAGCGCGCTCACGGGGGATTTGCGCAGGGCTTTCATGACCGGGTTCATCAGCCACGCGCCGTCGGTGGCGTACAGCCAATTCAGCCCACTTTCATGCTCAAAGAGATAGTATAGCGGCTGCTCGCCGTCGCGCCGGGTGCTGTGATTGGCGGGCAAGGGCGTCACCCGGTAATCCTCCACCGAAAACGCCTCGCCCACCGAAACCCCGGCAATTTCCGCGCCCGGACAATGGATTTCCCCGGCCCACGAGGCCTCGGCGTAAATCTTCAAGGGCACAAGGCCCCTCTGGGCGCGCGCCTGTTGAAGGGCGCAAAGGGCCTTTGGATCGTAATGATCCTCATGACTGTGGGTAAAGAGCACATGACCAACTTGCGCCCCGGTTTTCTCCAGGTTGTCCATGGCCGTCTGCGTAAAATCCAACAGGATGGTTTTATCCACCAGGGTAGAGGTGAACCTGCGGTATTCGCCGTCCGGCGCGGGCCCCGCCCAATCCGCGGCGCCCGTTCCTAAAAAATCCAACCGTATCCTTTTCTTCATTGTCTTTCCTCCATCGCGCCCAGTCCCAGGGATTTGTCCAGGTTGTTCTTTCGATAGTGGCTGGGCGTCTCGCCGGTGATGAGCCGAAAGGCGCGGTTAAAGCTGCGCTGGCTCTCAAATCCACAGGCCGCGCTGACCTCGCTGATGGGCCGGTCGTCCTGAATGAGCAGCGCCCGGGCATAATCGATGCGCATGGTCATGAGATAGACCGGAAAACTGTAGCCCAACTGTTTTTTAAACAGCCGGGAAAGATGATAATGGGAAACATTGACTGCCTGCGCCACATCGGGCAGCAATATGGGCTTTTGCATATTCATGGCGATATAGGAAATCGCCTGCTGTACGATGGCGTTGGAGGCGTCGTTGGTGGCCGGGCAAAGGCCGGTGGCCTGAACGATGCGGGTGAGCAGGATATGAAAATAGCTGCCCAGCAGCGAGGCATCCCGCTCCTTATCATCGAAAATCCGCTGCAGGATCGCGCGCATCTCTTCGCTCACTTCTCCGGCACGCAAAAAGGCGCGCTTCATGCCCTGTCCCTTGATGCGCTGTATAAAGGGCATCACCAATTCGGGCGCGAACAGCGCCATGCCCACCTCGCTGTAATCGTCCGTCCGATAGCCGTGCAGCCGGTTGGACAGCACCAGGCAAAGATCCCCCTCTTCAAGCCAATGGTTCTGTCCATTTACCGTGACCAGCATCCGGCCCTTCCGCATGGATAAAAGCTCCAAATGACGATGCATGTGTGTGACATACGTCATATTTTCGCTGACCCAAATCCGAAATCCCTTGGATTGATCCGGGTCGAAATGCTCATAGCTGCCGATTATCACACCATCACCTCGGCCTCTATTATATCCATTTGCGCAAAATTTGTCCAGTAAATGCGCCTTTAAAGCCAAAATGAATCGCCGCCCGGGCTTGATTGAGCGCTGGCGGCGAGGTATAGCTATGAGCTTTTATAAACCAGATAAAACCGCCCTGGCGCGCACCCTCTCTTAAGCCAGAGTTTCGCGATTCCGTGGGCATCAATAAGCGAAACAGAAAGAAGCGGCCAAGGGGAAACATGCGGGCAGGACGCGCCTCACCCTCATCGAATTTGCCTGAACAGGGCGATAACCTTGCCGATAACCGTCACTTCCTCGGCATAAATGGGCTCCATATAGGGGTTTTCGGGCTGCAGCCTTACCCGGTTCTTTTCGAAATAGATGCGCTTGACCGTGGCCTCGTCCTCGATCATGGCCACCACAATCTCCCCATTCTCCGCGTTGGGCTGTTTGCGCACCACCACATAATCGCCGTCCAGGATGCCGGCGTTGATCATGCTCTCGCCCTCCACGCAAAGGGCAAAAATATCCTCGCCCTCCACCATGTCCTGGGGCAGAATGATGTGCTCTTCGATATTTTCCTGGGCCAGAATGGGAACGCCCGCCGTGACCTTGCCCACCAGGGGCACGCTGCGCCCCCGCGCCAACGGATCGTCCAACACCTCCATGGCCCTGGGTTTGGTGGAATCGCGGCGAATCAGCCCGCGCTTTTCCAAACGGGTCAAATGGCCGTGAACCGTGGAGGTGGATTTCAGCCCAACCGCATCACAGATTTCACGAACCGAGGGCGGATAGCCCTTGTTCTGAATCTCCTGCTTGATAAATTCCAGAATTTTCATCTGGTTATCTCCGCGCGGTTTCCGCATGAAATCCCCTCCTGAAATAATCATGTGCCCATTATAGCACATTCCCCCCAAGGAATCAAACGTTTGTTCGTTCGTATCCCTGAAATCCGCAAAATCTATCTGTACCCAAGGCGCGTTTTGCGCAGTTGCCGGACTGAAACCATCAAATCTGAAAGGATATTGCAGGGACGAAAGGAAAAATGCCGGTACACCGCGAAAATTATTTTCATATTTAATGAAGCAAAAGGAGGCCTTCCCATGAGCGACCCAGCGTTTTTCGATTCGTTTATGCAGCCCCTGCCCACGCCGGTGGTGAGCGGCCGGGCGTTCTGTTTCGCGGCCATCGGCCTGGATCACGGTCATATTGTGGATATGTGTCGGGGCTTGTTATCCGCCGGAGCCCATCTCAAGTGGGTCTATGATCCGGATCCCAAGAAGGTAAGCGCCTTCCTAAAGACCTTCCCCGGGGTGATCCCGGCCCGGAATGAGGATCAAATTCTGGATGATCCTGAAATCCGGATGGTGGCCAGCGCGGCAGTCCCGGTGGACCGCTGCCCTTTGGGGGTGCGGGTCATGGAAGCCGGCAAGGATTTTTTCAGCGACAAGGCGCCCATGATCTCCCTGGAACAACTGGAGACGGCTCGGGAGGCGGTTCGCCGCACCGGAAGGAAGTATATGGTGTTTTACGGCGAGCGGCTGAATTCAGAGAGCGGGGTTTTTGCGGGCAGGCTCATTGAAGCCGGCGCCATAGGCCGGGTGCTTCAGGTCATCGGGCTGGGGCCCCACCGGCTGAACGTCAAAAGCCGGGCCCCTTGGTTCTTTGAACGCGCCAAATACGGCGGCATCCTGTGCGACATCGGCAGCCATCAGGCCGAGCAATACCTCTATTATACCGGCGAGACCCAAGCCCGGGTGGTGCGCAGCCAAATCGCCAATTATGCCCATCCCGAATTTCCGGAACTGGACGATTTCGGCGAGGCCATGCTGGTGGGCGAAAGGGGCGCCACCGGCTATTTCCGGGTG
>DVJW01000065.1 GCA_018716505.1 Candidatus Faecaligallichristensenella faecipullorum
CCACGCAGATCTTCAGGCCCTGCATGGACAGGTTGGTCTTCAGAGCCTCATTGATCTGCTCCAGCGGGAACTTGTGAGTAATCAACTCTTCCAGCGGCAGGCCAATGGCCTTGGCGCGCTTGAGGAAGTCAAAGGTGGTGGCATAATCCCTCAAAGTGTACACCCAGGAGCCCACGGTGGTGATCTCCTTGGAGCAGATATCAAAGTGGGGATTGATGGTGGCGTCACCGCCGTTGATGAAGAAGCCCAGCTCGCAAAGTCCGCCGCCGTTGCGGATGAACTTATAGATGTTGGAATGGGCCACCGGAGACCCGGTGCACTGGAAGGCAAAGTCCGCCAGATGGCCGCCGAAGGCCTCCTGAACCGCGCCGGCAAGGGCCTCGATGCCCTTGTACTCCTTGAAGTTTACGGTCGCGCCCGCGCCCATGCGCCTGGAGAAGTCCAACCGCTTCTGCTCGCCGTCCACGGCCACGATGTTCTCAATGCCCATGGTGCGCAGCACCGCGATGCAGATCAGGCCGATGGGGCCGCAGCCCTGCACCACAACCCGGCTGTTGAAGCGCAGGATGCCGGTGGTCTTGGCGCGCTCCACCGCGTGTACCAATACCGCGCAGGGCTCAATCAGCATGCGCTGATCCAGGTTCAAATCGCTGACGTTAAAGATGGTGGAACCGCCGCGCACCAGGATATAATCGGCGAACCATCCGTTGAAATGGATGTCATCATCCGGCAGCAGGCCGTACACATCCGCGCCGCCCACGTTCTGCTTGTTGAGGTCGAACATGGTGATGTCGGGATTGTCCTTGAAGATCATGCAGGTGACCACCTTGTCGCCCATGTGCAGATCCTTGCCCGCGCTGTCCTTTTTCACGTTCTTGCCCATCTTGACGATCTCGCCGCTGCCCTCGTGGCCCAAGACCACCGGGATCAGGTTAAAGGGATCGCGCTTATACTCATGGGCATCGGTGCCGCAGACGCCGCAGCCCTCAACCTTGACCAGGATATCGTCGTCGCCCACCTCGGGGATCGGATACTCCTGAAGTTCAAACTTTTCTTTTTCCGTCATCATGGCCACCCGGGCGGTCTTGGGAATGGCCTTCCCGGCGGCCGGGGCAGCAGGCGCGGCGGCCTGGGTTCCGGCCATGCCCGCCAATACCTGCTTGACGATTTCTTCAATATTGATATTCTTGGTATCCATCTGGCTTTCCTCCTAACGAATGCACAGGCTGTCGGCCATGACGCAGCGGCGGCGTTTGGTAAAGGTGCTGGCCGAGGTCAGCCCCTCGCCGGTCCGGCTGGCGATGGTAAAGGTGCAGAATCCCTCGCCGCCAAAGCCCAGCGCCGCGTAGGACGGCGCGTTCTTGACGAAAATCGCGGTATCCATGGCCTGGCCATAGCGGGTGAGGTTCTCCACGTTCTTGGAATGCATGTGGGCCGAGTGACGGTTGCCATGCTCCAGCCATACGCATTTTTCAATGCCGTCGTCGATGTCCTTGCAGCGGACAATGCCCAGAATCGGCATCATCAGCTCCTCGGAAATCAGCTTGTGCTCTTTGGGTCCCTCAAAGATGATGCAGCGGGTGTTCTCCGGAGCGGTGACGCCGATCATCTTGAGCAAGGTCTTGGCGTCGCGGCCCACGCACTTGCGGTTGAGCGTGCCCTTTTCGGTAAACACCGTCTGAACCAGCTTGTCCTGCTCCTCCTTGGAGGCCATGTAGCATCCGTTCTCCACCAAATAGAAGATCAACTCGTCGGTGATGCTGTCAAAGGACACGATCTCCTTCTCGGCGATGCAGGGCAGGTTGTTGTCAAAGGTACATCCGTTCACGATATCGGCCGCGGCCTTTTTGATATCCGCGGTATCGTCCACCAATACCGGGGGATTGCCCGCGCCCGCGCCGATGCCCCGCTTGCCCGAGGACAAAACCGTGGTCACCACGCCCGGGCCACCGGTGGCCACAATCAGCGGGATATCCGGATGTTTGAGCATGATCTTGCTGGTGTCCATGGTGGGCTTTCTCACCGTGGCCGCCACCACTTTCGGGCCGCCCGCCATCTGGGAGGCCTTGTTCACCAGGCCCACCGCGTAGCTGGAAACCTTGATGGCCGCGGGATGAGGGTTGAACACCACGGTATTGCCGCCCGCGATCATACCGATGGAGTTGCAAAGGATGGTTTCCGAGGGATTGGTGGACGGGGTAATGGCGCCGATCACCCCAAAGGGCCCCATCTCAATAAGGGTCAGTCCCCGGTCCCCGGACCAGGCCTCGGTCTTGATATCCTCGGTGCCCGGGGTCTTCTGGGCCAAAAGCTGATGCTTCAAAATCTTGTCGCCCACATTGCCCATGCCGGTCTCTTCCACGCCCATGCGGGCCAAAGTCTCGGCATTCTCCATGGTGAGCTTTCGAATATTGGAAATAATCTTTTCACGGAAGTCCATGGGCATGCGCTGCAATACCTTCTGGGACTCCTTGGCCGCCGCGATGGCGTCGTTCATATCGTCAAAAATCCCGTCGGCCTGCTCGGTCTGGGCGCCGCCCTCCAACTTTGCGATAACGGCCTTGACGATGGAATTCAGTTCCGCTTCGTTAATCTGCACGAGATCTCCTCCTCCAGGATCGATGCGCCGTATTCGGCGAGGGCGCTGTCCTGCGCCTCGGTTCCGCCGCTCACACCCAGACCGCCGATCAACCGGCCCGACTTCATCAGGGGAACGCCGCCCCCGAATACCACGATCTTTCCACCGTTTGTGTGCTGAATGCCATACAGCTGCCCGCCCGGCTGGGCCATGGGCTTGAGGGACAAAGTGGACATCCTGAGCGCGCAGGCGGTGTATGCCTTGTTCAGCGCAATGTCAAAGCTGGCGAGAAAGGCGCCGTCCATGCGCTCTATGGCCACCGGGTTGCCCCCTTCGTCGGCCACCGCCACCACCACGCTGAGCCCCGTTTCCCGGGCCCTGTCCTGCACCTTTTGAATCAGCGAACGGGCCAATGGAAGATCCATCTTGGCGCCTTCCAATTCCTCAAGCACCCTTTTTACCGCCGAGACAACCTGTCCTATCCATTCCTCGCTTGGCACTCAAAGCACCTCTTTCCGCTTAGTGCTTGCCCATCTGCTCCATGACGCGCCGGGTGATCTCGGCCACCAGGTCGTTGTCCGCCTTGGCGGTGGAGCAATTGCCGCCGCAGTTGTTGCCGCAGCTGTGGCAGGAGGGCAAGCCGGCCTTGTTGTTGGGGCACAGATCCGCCGGATGCTTGCCGGTCATGCCGAACTTGCGGCGGATCTCATACAGGCGCTGCACCTGGCTGTCGCTGAGCTCCTTGGGGCCGCCCAACTGCTTGGACAGGTACAAAAGCTGAGCATAGAACTCCACCGACTCCATCTTGTGATAGGCCGACAGCAGCGAATCCGAATAGGCCAGCGCGCCGTGGTTCTCCAACAGCACCGCGTCGAAGTGCTGCAGGTACTTGCTCACCGCGTTGGGAATCTCCTCGGTGGAGGGGGTGCCGTACTCGGCGATGGGCACGCAGCCCAAAGCGATAACGGCCTCGGGCATGATGGGCTGGGTCAGCGGAATGCCCGCGATGGCGAAGGCGGTGGCGTACATGGGATGGGCATGCACCACGCTCTTCACGTCCGGACGCTCCTTATATACGCGCATATGCATCTTGATTTCAGAGGAGGGCTTGAAACCGGCGTAGGCCTGGATCACCTTGCCCTCGGCGTCCACCTTGCAGATGTACTCAGGGGTCATGAAGCCCTTGCTCACACCGGTGGGGGTGCACAGGAACTCGTTGTCGCTGATCTTCACCGAGATGTTGCCGTCATTGGAGGCCACCATGCCGCGGTTGTAGATGCGCTTGCCGATGTCGCAAATTTGCTTTTTGATCTCGTATTCCGATACCATATTCCCGTCTCCTTTATCAATATGATAATGATAACTGTGTGAATCCCTGTTACGCTACAATTCTATCATAATCCAACGTATGCGTCAACAGAATTTCATGGTTTTACTTGGATTTCTGTCCGTTTATCCGGGAATTTTGTGTTGTTTTTCTGTTGTTTGCGTTTGATCCGGCGTTTCGTCCGCCTTTTCCCAGGGCATGACGTCGCCCGGTTCGCGCAAATGTTCCATCAATCGCCAAATTCCCTCCCCATTTACCGAGCTCACCCGGTAAACGGTCTTGCATCCGGCCAGCCGAAGCCAATTTTCCGCCCGGTCCGGGTTGGCCCCGGGCTCGTCGATCTTGGTGACGATGCCGATGACCTCCCGGTTGCACATGTTGGTAATGCAGGGCGGATAGAGCGAATAGGGCTCGGTGGCGCTGAGCAAGAGTCCCACCACCTGGGCATCGTAGGTATACAGCGCCAGCGCCCTGCCCAAAAACTTGTTTTCCGCGTATTCCCCCGGGGTGTCGATGATCACATCAAAGTTGTTGATGTACTGGGTCTTGTGATAGGTGATCTTCTCGCCTCGAAGCGCCTGGGTCAGGCTGGTCTTGCCGCATTCGCTGCGGCCCATGAGGATAATCTTTTTCACCGCGCCCCACCTCAGACTGACAAATTAAATCCATCAGAACGGCCTGTCCAATCGGAGCTGACGGCATGTACGTCAGCTCCGCCATTTTTCGAAAAGAATCGTTTACGATTCTGAAGAAAAATGAATTCCCGCTCCGGCCGCCGCTCGAAAATTCCAGCGAATTTTAGGCGGCCGGCCCTTACTCATCAAAAAACGGAGTTTTTTGATGACTGAAACCTACGTTCTGGTGATCTCGCACACCGTGAAGCCCAAGGTATCCCGGGCGTAATCCACCAGCGCCCTGAGCGCGGTCTCCACCTCGGAAACCGTTCCGGTCACAATCAGGGTTCCGCTGAACCGATCCACAAAGCCCAGCTCAACCCCGCTGGTCTTGATGGCGATATCCCCCGCGATGATGGCGGTTTCGGCCGGGCTCATGGTTACGATGCCGATGGCGGATTTGGAATAATCCACCGCCGGGTCCAGGCCCAGCTTGCGGTATAAAATCTGATCCGGATTGGCGATTACATGGGCGATGGTAATCTGTTTTCCGGGCACCAGCTCCTGCACAATGCGCATCTTGCCGGTGTTATCCAATTGATTCAAATCCATAATCGTCGCTCCCCTCCCGATCAGCCGCCGATCTGACAATAGATGCCGGTGGACAGCGCCGCCTGCTTAAGCCGCTCCATCTTCTCGGGCTCGGGCGGCTCCACCCCCATCAAGGTGTACTCCCTGCCCAGTCCCGCGTATTTATCCTGGCCCAGCCGGTGATAGGGCAAAAGATGCAGCTCGCTCACTCCGGGCAAGGTCAGCGCAAAGCGCGCGATGTTCAAAATCTCGGCCGGGGTATCGTTGAAGCCCGGAATGACCGGGGTGCGGATGATCAGATGGCCGCAGTTTTCGGCGATCAACTTCGCGTTGGCCTTAATCAGCTCGTTGGGCTGGCCGGTGAACGCCTTGTGGGTGGCGCTGTCGGTGTGCTTGATGTCCATCAGGTACAGATCCAGATAGGGCAAGAGCTTTTGAATGTTTTCAAAGGGCGCGAATCCGGTGGACTCGATGGCGGTGTTGAGCCCGTTTTCCTTGGCCGCGCGCAGCAGGGCGGCGGCGAAATCGGGCTGAAGCAGCGACTCGCCCCCCGAAAGGGTGAGCCCCCCGCCCGAGCGGCGGTAGTAGGGCACATCCTTGAGCACCTCTTCCATGACCTCGTCCACGGTCACGTCCCGGCCCACCACCTTGGTCTTGCCGTTCATGACCATGTTCTGTATCCTGAACTCCTGGGACTCGGGGTTACAGCACCAGCGGCACCTGAGCGCGCATCCCTTGAGGAACACAATGGTTCGAATGCCCGGGCCGTCGTGCACCGAAAAGCGCTGGATATCAAAGATGCGCCCGGTGGTCTTCAAATATTCGTTGTCCATGACGCCGCTCCTTTGAAGTTAAAATCCCTGCTGCTCGGTGCGCCGGATGATGTCGTCCTGCAGCGACCGGGACAGGGTGGTGAACAGCGCGCTGTAACCGGCCACGCGCACCACCAGGCTCTTGTATTTTTCAGGATTCTTCTGGGCGTCCAGGAGCGTCTCGCGGCTGACCACGTTAAACTGCATATGGCTGCCCTTCTGGTCAAAATAGGCCCGAATCAGTGCGGTAAAATTCTCCAGCCCGTTCCGCCCGGCCAGCGCCGAGGGATGGAACTTCATATTAAACAGCGTGCCGTTGGAGGCGATATAGTGATCCAGCCTGGAAACCGAGTTGGCCGAAGCCGTGGGGCCGTGCACATCCTTGCCCGCCGAGGGGGACACGCCGTCGGCCACCGGGGTATGGGCCAGCCGCCCGTCCGGGGTGGCGCCGGTCTGAGCGCCCAGGGGCACATTGGCTGATACCGGGTAAAGGCCGGCCTGGTATTGACCGCCGCGGGGATTTTTGTATGTTTCCAGCGGCCGGGTGTAGGTGTAGGCCACATCCCTGGCAAAGGCGTCCACTTCGCTTAAGTCGTTGCCAAACTTGGGCACGTCCTCAATCCACTGAAGCAGTTGATCGTACCTGGCCTTTTTCTCCGGGGATACCCCACTGGAGCAAACCATGTCATAGATCTTGCGCACCTGCTCCTCGTCCACGGTCTTGCCCTGCTGAACGAGCGCCTTGGCCACCTCCTCGGTGATGGCCCGGGCGCGCTTGTCGTCCACGCTGTGGCCGTAATTGTCCTTCAGGGCCTCTTTGTATTCGGCCAGGGTGAGCTTCTTTTCGTCAAAGACCAGCTTCTTGATCGCGTACAGCGAGTCGGCCATATTGGCCACCCCAAAGCCCTGGGGGCCGGTGAAGTTGTAGACGGCTCCGCCCTCCTGCACCGACTTGCCCCGGCCGATGCAATCCTCGATCATGCCCGACAGGAAGGGCAGCGGGCAGCGCTCGGCGTGGGCCTGGTCGATGGCGTTGTCGGCATTGACCAACAGGCTGAGCATGTAGTTCATCTGGGCCTTGTAGGCGTCATAGAACTCCTCAAAGCTCTTCATATCCTCCACCTCGCCGGTGCGGATGGAGATCTGCTTGCCCTCGTCCATTCCGTTGGAGAACACCAATTCCAGCGGGCGGCACATATTGAAGAACGCGGCGTCATGCCAACCCTCGGTTTTGCCGGCCTTTTGGGGCTCCACGCATCCGATGATGTTGTAATCCCGGGCGTCCTGCAAGGTGAGCCCGCGGCTGAGCAGCGCCGGAATGATCACCTCGTCGTTGTAATAGGCGGGCAAACCGATGCCGGTGCGGGTGAGCTCGGCGGCCTTGATCATGAAATCATGGGGCGTGCCGTTCCAAATGCGCACCGACAGCGAGGGCTGCGGAAGGGCCACATGCATGGAGGCCTCGATGCACATGAAGGAAAGATCGTTGGTGGCGTCCAGCCCGTTCTCGTCCTGGCCGCCGGCGATCAGGTTCTGGAACAAGCTGTAGCCCGCGAAGCCCTCGGCCGAGGCCGCGTCCCTTGCCTTGTTTAAATCGTTCAGCTTGACCCAGACGCAGTCCATGAGCTCCTGGGCATACTCCCGGGTGATCCGTCCGGCGTCCAAGTCGGCCTTGAAATAGGGATACATATATTGGTCGAAACGGCCGGGGGAGATGGAGTGTCCGCTGGACTCCATCTGCAGCAGCATCTGCACAAACCAGAACGACTGGCAGGCCTCGTGGAAGGTGCGCGCGCCCTTGGCGGGCACCCGGGCGCAGTTTTCCGCGATGGTCAAAAGCTCCTTTTTGCGCGCCTCATCCTTTTCCCTGCGGGCCATGTCCAGCGCCAACATGGCATACCTGCCCGCATAGTCGATGGCCGCCTGACAGCTGATAATCACCGCGTCCAGGAAGTGCTTGCGGGTGGCGTAATCCGCGTCCCCGAAGTTAAGCTTTTTAATGGCCTCCTGGGCCTGAAGGATGATGCCCTCAAAGCCTTCCTTCAAAATCCGGCCATAGCACACGGTCACATGGCCCACCCCGTTGTAGAAATAGTTGCCCGGGGTGAAGATATTGTGCTCAATGGCCATGCGGGCCTGGGGCGCCATGTAGGCGCTGGCCAATTCGCTGGTGGTCTTGCCCTTCCAATAACTGTTGGCCTTTTTAAGCCGCGCCTTGGTCTCCGCCGAAATATAGAACGGATCCGCGGTGCGCTTTTCAATGGTGTCAAATTCGGCCTCCAGCCATTCATAGGAAAACTCCGGGAAGGTCTGGCAGCCCCTGGGCGCCATGGTGGCGCTGCCCACGATCAACTCGTCGGGCCGGATGACGATGGGAATATGCTTTAAGATGTGCTCAAAGGCCTTGGCCCGCCGGGTGATGATGGGCTCGTTCTCGGTGGCGCGATAGGATTCGGTAATCAACTCTGCGCGATCGGCCTCAATCTCCGGCATCTTGGCATACAGATGTTCCACCAGCCGGGTTATGCGCTCGGACTTGGGGAAATCTGCCCGATTGAATTTTGTCATACAGCTTCCCTCCTGCGGGTTTCATTTTGTGAAACATAGAACATCGTCTCATAAATTCGGTGTATACTGTTACTTTATCTGTTTTTGTGCGCTTTGTCAAGGGAAAAACGGGTAAGAAACCATACAAAATAACATAAATCCAAGTTTTTTCGCGTCCGATTCCAAATTTTAAACCGGGATTTAAAGTCCGAGGCCGAACAGCCCGTCCAAGGTCTTGACCACGTCCCCGGTCTGATAGCGGCAGACCGCCTTGAGCGCCTCTTTGCCCTGGCTCATGGCGTAATCAAAGCCCACCTGTTCCATCATTTCCAGGTCGTTGATATTGTCTCCAAAGGCCATGCATTCGTCCTTTGAAAAGCCAAACCTCTGCCTGAGCGCGCCCAGCGCCGCGCCCTTGTGAACCCCTGGGGCCACATATTCCCGCCATTTTTCGTCCGCATAGGCCTGCCGGAATCCCAGGGCCAGCGCCTTCTGGCCCACGGAATCCCCCTCCGGAATGCCCGCTTCCCCATAGAGCGCAAACTTTAAGATGGGCTGGGCAATCTCGTTGACGCAGCCCATGGCCGCGGCATGCCCTCGAAGATCCGCGCGCACCTTTTGTTCAAAGGCCAGGGAACGCGCGGTAAAATATCCGGTAACCCGGCAGCTGATCAAAACCGAATAGGCGCTGTGCTTCATGGCCGCCACATACAGCCTGCGCGCCTTTTCCCCATCCATGGACAATTCTTCCAGCACTTTTCCCCTGTACATGGTCAGCGCGCCGTCGCTGCATATGAAGGCCATCTGATCTCCGGCCGCGCCAAATAGCCGCCTGAGCTCGGAATAGCTGCGCCCGCTGGCCGCGGCGAACAGCACGCCCCGTTCGGAAAGCCGGCGCACCACCTGAAGCGCCGCTTCGCTCAGGCGCTCCTCTCCCTTTTTGAGCAAGGTTCCGTCCACATCGCTGACCACCAGTTTAATCATTCAGCACCCATCCTCCGCAAAATTGCGCGCGATCTATATTAAGGATAACCCAGCCTGAAACTCTTGTCAATACGCGATGGATATCCATAAATTTCGCGCATATTTCATCCATCGGGCAGGATTTCCCACCCCGGTATGTCGAATAAAATCCAATCATCCGTAAACAAGGAGGAATTTAAATGATCTGCGTATACGCCATCGCCAAGGTAAAGCCCGGCCTTGCCCAGGCCTTTGAAGAAACCGGCAGCCGGCTGGTGAACGCTTCCCGGGCTGAGGCCGCCAACATCAGCTATACCCTTTGCCGGGCGCTGGAAGGCGAAAATGTCTACACCTTTATCGAGCAATGGAAGGACGCCGCCGGCTTGGAGGCCCATCTTTCCACTCCCCATTTTATCGCCGCCGGGGTCGAATTGGAAAGCCTGCTCACCTGCCCGCTGGAAATTCATAAATTGGAAAGCGTCGATTGAGCCCTTTCCGCCGCCTGAGCGCGGCGGATTTTTGTTTTTTCATGGGTAGCGGCCCCAAAAACCGGACAAAATAGCCCCGAAAATGCCCGCAGAAAAAAAACTTCAGCGAATTTACAAATCGGCACAACTCGTTCAAAGTTCGTTCATTTTTCTGCAAAAATCGGGTTGTATACTATAGTCACAAACAAAAAGGAGGCACTTGAACATGAGTACAAACAGAAAACATTCTAAACTCAGTCGTTCGATTATTTCACTATGTTGTGCCGCCGCCTGCGTGGTAGGCGGATTTACCTTGGGCTCGAATTTGAAAACCTCGGCTTTGGCTGAATCCACTGCGGCCACCGAATCCACCGCGGCCGCCGAAACCAGCAGCTATGTAAGCCCGGTTCAAAATGTGGCTGCCAACTGTCTGGACAGCGTGGTGGGCGTCATCACCAGCGTGGAGCAATGGAATCCGACCACCAGCACTCTGGAAGGTTCGGAATCGGGTGAAGGCTCGGGCGTCATTATCAGCGCGGATGGCTACATCGTAACCAATAACCATGTGATCGCGGATGGCACCTCCTATCAGGCTCGCCTGTCCGATGGCACGGTGGTGGATGCCACCCTGCAGGGCGCCGATCCGGATACCGACCTGGCGGTGCTCAAGATTGACCCGGTAGACAACATGACTGTGGCCGAAATCGGCACTTCCGCGGATCTGTCCATCGGTGAAACCGTGGTGGCCATCGGCAACCCGGGCGGCACGGTTCTGGCCAACACCGTTACCGCGGGCGTGGTCAGCGCCCTGGACCGCGATGTGGGCGCCAACAACTTCACCCGCGACGTTAAAACCATCCAGCACGACGCGGCCATCAACCCCGGCAACAGCGGGGGCGGACTGTTTGACGCGGACGGCAAACTGGTGGGCATCAACACCTTGAAGATGACTGGCAGCGTCTATTCCTCCACCAGCTATGAGGGCCTGGGCTTCGCAATCCCCATCGATACTGTAATGCCCATCGTCAATCAGCTGATTGAAAACGGCAAGGTACTCCGTCCTCAGTTGGGCGTTACGGTTACCAACTGGGATGGCCCGGAAAAGACGGTCAGCAGTTGGCCCCCGGCCAGCGTGCGGGTGGTCAGCGTCACCCAGGATGGCCCGGCGGATAAGGCCGGCCTGAAGGCCAACGACTTCATCACCGCCATCGACGGCGTGGACATCACCAGCATGGCCGACTTGACCAGTGAGCTGGATAAGCATGCCGAAGGCGACACTGTAACGCTCACCGTGGTCCGTTACAACGGAATCGAGGAATTCCTCAACTACTACGGCTACAGCAGCGGCGCTTCCAGCAGCAACGACAGCTCCTATGGCAACTACTACGGCGGTTACTTCGGAAATTACCCCTACGGCGGTTACTATGGCGGCCGGGGGAACAATAACAGCAGCAACTACACCGGCTCCATGACCTACGAAACCTTGGAAATTGAGGTCACCTTGGAAGTGCTGGATAACTAATTCCCCTCTCTATATAAAAGCGGCTCTCCGGGCCTTTGGCCTGGAGAGCCGCTTTTTTGGGCTGTCTGATCTTCGAGGCGTTTCTCTTATTCCATTAGACCATAGTCCTTAAAGGTCTGCTCGGCATCCTCCAGCAGAGCGTTGCCCGCCGCGTTCTTCCACTGTTCCACAAACGCATCGTAATCGGTGGCATTGCCCAACAGGTAGTTTATCTCGAATTCGCTCATAATCCGATCGGATTCCTCCTGTATGGACGGATCAGCGCTCAATATTTTATAGTCTTCCTCGTACTTATCCATCTGATGCCACTTCTGATTCAGCTCGCTTATCTTTTTCACCACTTCATCGGGCTCTTCACCCGCTCCGGCCAAGTAGCCGTCAGCATAGGAGCAGACAATTTTTCCCCAGTTCCACAGGGCCGGGAAACTTTCCGGTATAGCGTTGGAGCAGGCGTGGAACTGCGTGGTGTCGGTCTTGTTGATATACATCGAGCCGCCGCCCAAATCCTTCATAATAAAACCGTCTATTTCGTATCCATAGCGCAGTTTGTAATAATCGGCATTGGGCAGCGCCGTGTCTTCGAAGAGCTTGCAGATAATATCCATCTTGGCCGCGTCCGCGCCGCATTCCGCGCTAACCGTGCGGATGGTGCCAATAACGCCATTGGGCGCCAGTTTGCCGGAGGGCATGTCCATGATCTCGTACATATCGACCACCGTGCCGTCTCCTCCGCGTCCCTCGTTGGTTTCGGTCAGCAGCGCCTCGGAAGGATACCATACCAGGCCAAATTTGCCCTGGAACAGGTTGGGCTTGCGCTCGTTCCATCCCTGAGTATACCAGTCGGGGTCAATGAGTCCTTCATCCACAAGGGTCTTGGCAAAATCCAGGTACTCTTTAAAGCTCCCATCCAACAGCGGATGACTTACTTCCCCATTGCTGACGTAAAAGCTCGGATGGCCAAACAGCAGCAGCAAGTTGCGCAACTCACCAGAGCCCGTTCCGCCGCCGGCAGCGGTGAAGCCATAGGTATCATCCTGACCATTTCCGTCCGGATCGTTATGGGTAAAGGCGCGCAGCACCTCGAGCAGCGCCTCGGGAGAATCCGGCGCCTCCAATCCCAGCGTATCCAGCCAGTCCTTTCTGATATGGAAACTAAACAGCTGGTCGCCTGCGGCCGTGGGTACAGCCGCCATCTTGCCGTCCCTGTCAAAGAACTGCTTGGCCAAATCCGTCACATTGGCCATGGTGTTGGGCAGCTTATCCAGATACGGCGTCCAGTCATCCAACAGCACGCCCTCATCGTAGAGCTTGTCCAACTGGGTCACATTGTCAAAAATGACCAAGTCAGGGGCATTGTTCGAGGCGAATCGCAGCAAAATTTCCGTATCAAACTCGGTGCTTGCGGTCAGCTTGAAATTCGCTCCATAGGTATCGTTTAGCCACTGATTATATGGATCATCCACATAATCCGGCATGGGCGAGGATACCCACGGGCTCATCATGACCTCAATCTCCGGCACTTCCGCCTCAGCCATCGCCGTTAGGGCCATGGGGGCCATCAGACCTGCGAGCAACCCCAATACCACCAGCAGACTCAATCGATGTTTCATCCAATCCACCCTCCTTAAAATATTGATCATCCCGTTTCCGGGAAAACCACCTTATAAAAACAGGCTTCATCGCCAGGGCTGCGACCTTGCCACGCTTATGCACCGAAACTCATTGCCCAGATTGACGGCGCAGTCGCCTTCGCGGCTCGGGCGGCAAGCGCAATAGTAGTGATACAGCATCCCCTCATGATAGATAATTCCGGGCTTATGGGCATAGCGCGTGTCTATATCGCTTCCTGCCCCGGTGGTCAATATGGGGGCCGGGAATTTCTGCCAATTCAATAAATCGCCGCTGACCGCGATTCCATCCATGGCCTGACGGCCGTTAAACCCATAATAGAACATCACCCATTGGTTGTTCTTGCTGTCATAGGTCACCCATGGATCACTGGCAAATACCTGGTCCCAGGCTCCTTCTGTAACGTTCAGCACCGGATTGGCGGCATACCGTTCCCAATGCAGCATATCCTTCGAAGTCGCAACGCCCGTCTGTTCAAGCCAACCGCCTTCACCGTCCCGGTCTTTCGCGTTATAAAACATGTAATACAGCCCCTGATGTTCTATCACGCAGCATTTATAAAGACCGCCGCGCTCCCATGGCGCGCCATCCTTATAGCTGAATACCGGCTCCCCCACAAACGTCCAATCCATCAGGCGCTCATCCTCGGTATAGGCCAGGCCAATTTCGGCGCCGCCCGCTTCGTAGCCCTCGCCCGGATACGCATGATAGAACATCCAATATTTTCCATCCACCTTCTTTAGTGTGTTCGGGCCATACAGGTCGTTGCTTTCGCGCAATATCCAGGTACACGCCATGCCAACCTTGTCCCAGTCGCGATTGGCTCCCCGCCGCAGGATAACGCCCTGCGGCTCCCAATGGATGAGGTCATCCGACACGGCCAGCCCTGTCTGATAGCCCACGCCGTCAAATCCCACATAGGTCATGTAAAACTTTCCGTTATGCCGAAACGGATAACAGCAGTCCACCGCCATACTGTCAAACGCGCCCGGTTTTCCCGACGCGCTCAGCACCGGTCTTTGCAGCTTAAAGGGTGTAATCAGGTGATCGATGTTCATCTTGATTCCTCCTAACCTTTTACGGCGCCTACATAGACGCCCTTTACAAAATACTTTTGCAGGAAGGGATACACGCACAAAATTGGCACCGTACCAATAACCGTGATGCACATGCGCAGTGAACGCGTCGAGACCCTGCTCGCCAAATCCGTCACCGATCCCGCGCCCGCATTGGCGCTGTAGCCCAGATTGGCATCCACGCTCAAATCGTGCAGAATCAGCTGCAATGGCTTGAGGTTCTCATCCGTAATATAGATCATGGCATCGAACCAAGCGTTCCAATGATTCACCGCGGTAAATAATCCCATGGCCGCCAGCACCGCCATGCTCATGGGAAACACAATCTTCAGCATCATCCCGATCTCGCCAATTCCGTCGATATAGGCTGATTCCTCCACCTCCCGCGGCAAATTCATGAAAAACTGCCTGAACACCAACACGCCCCAGCTGTCCAGCAGCCCTGGAACAATCATCGCCCAGAACGTATCCATGAGCCCGGTATCCTTTACCACCAGGAAGGTGGGGATCATGCCGCCTCCAAAGAGTATGGTGATCAGGATCATAAACATCAGAATCCTCACGCCCGGCATATCGCGCCGGGACAGGATATAACCCATGCACATGGTGCAGCTCAGGGTGAATCCAGTGCCCACCAGCGTGCGCGCCACGCTGATGAACAGCGAATTTCCAAACACCTTGCTCTGTCTGAATACCTTTTCATAGCCGGCCAGAGTCGGTTCATGCGGGATAATCATGGAATTGCCGCGCGCCAGCCATTCCTGTTCCCCGGTAAAGCTCAGTCCCAGCACATAGATCAGCGGAAACACACAGGTTACCAGGATGGCGCTTACTATGAGATATATCGCCGTCTGATAGACTTTGTCCGCCCGCGTCATTCTCATCGCTTTCATGGCTGCCTCCTTACCATATGCCCACACCGGCAATCTTGTTGGCCGCTTTGTTGCATATCAACACCAGTATCAACCCGATGACCGATTGAAACAAGTCCACCGCCGCACCCAAACTGTATTTTAATTTGCCCAGGCCTTGCCGGTATACCCAAGTTCCAATTACATCGCTGACCGAGTAATTCTGCGGTCCATAAAACAGCAAAATCTGCTCGGTATTCGCCGCCGAGAAGATCCGGCCCAGCGACATGGTGAGAACAAACACCACCACCGGCAATATCCCCGGCAGGGTTATGTACCATATACGCTGTAGCGGCCCGGCTCCGTCAATTTTTGCGACGTCGAACAATTCGGTGTCAATGCTGGTCAGGGCCGCCAGATAAATGATGGTACCCCAACCCAGCTCCTTCCATAGGCCTGAACCAATCAGCAGCGGCAAAAAGGTATCCACTTGCATCAAGTAATCCACGCTGTCCAAACCAAGCGCGCCGCGCAGGCCATTGATATAGCCCGTGTTGCTGAAAAGCGCCAGCACCAAATTGTATACCACCACCCAAGAGAAAAAGTGCGGCAGATACAGCAGGCTCTGACTAATCCTGCGATACAGCGAAGACCGCATGTCAAACAGCATGATGGCCAGCAGTATCGGCGGAAAAAAACCGGCCAACAAATTCAATACGCTGATGCGCACCGTATTGATCAGAATGCGGCTGAATTCGCTTCCGTTGAACAGCTCTTGAAAATTGCTCCAGCCTACCCAATCGCTTCCCCAAATCCCCCCCAGTATCTTGTAGTCTTTGAATGACAACACGAACTGCGCGATAATTGGATAGTATCGGTATACGCATAAATAGATCACCGGAATGACCGCCAGAAGATACAGCGAGCGATAGCGCTTGAGTAAGCTCCTGCGCCGCCTGGATATTTGCGCATGCGCGCCGCGCTGGGTTTGTATGGTCATGTTTATCACCTCTGTCCTCATTTTACCGGTATGTTTTCCAAAATTAAATAGTGAATTTCATGCGAAAATGGGGAGTAATATGCTCAATTTTAATTTTCATCCGCATTTCTACTCTCATAATCTTGAGTCCCCCCGAATTTAATGCTAGAATACACACAGTTCTCTAACCTTGTTTGCGCCCTTTTGAAGCGTATTGAAAACCGCGCTTCCTGGGTGCAAATGAACCATACCCTCAGCGTACAAGGGTTGTAAGAGGAGCACAGCCATGCGCAAACCGATTGATTTCCATCCAGAAATGCCTCAAACTCATCAAGGAGAAAAGCAGCGGTTCCAGACCGTCTTTTTTAAAAATCTGCGCACGCTGTTGGCCATGCTGTGCCTGCCCGTAATGGCGCTTGCCCTGGTGATCCTGTCCTTAACCTTTCGCGGAAACTATCTGGAATTTTCCAATGAAAATCAGCGGCTTCTGGAACGCGCCGCCCTGGCCACAGACCTTATCTGGTCTCAAATGGAGCGCTCTTGCGTCCAGGCGGCCTATGACCAAAGCGTGCTGAACCTGGCCGCCATTGACCGCAGCCACCTGAATCTTGATATGATTCAGAAGCTTATACCCGTTCAGGCCTTTCTGCGCGCCGTCACGGGTTCATTCAAATACGCGGATTACGCGATACTCTACCTTTACGATTCGGATTATTATGTATCCACCAAAAGCGCGGGAGCGATGCGCTCCGGCGATACACCTTCAACCTATCATCCCTACGCGCTGCTGCGCAAAGTCAGGACGCTTGAACCCGCCGAGGGATGGATCTTTGACAATAGCACCGACAATCTGTACCGCTATGTTAAAGTCATGAACTATCAGACCGAAAAAGGAATCATGCTGCTTAGATGCAATTCCGTACTGGTGGGCAACCAGATCATGAACACTCAATTGGATTACAACGATCAACGTCTGCTGTTGCTCGACGAATCCGGGGTCATCATGCAGGACAGCGATGGAACGGCGCGCGGCAAAAGGGCCAGCGAGCTTATCCCTGCCTTTGAAAGCGAGCCTTACCCGAGGTCCTATGAAAGGGATGGAGAGAAATATTTCATAGCCCGTCGTGAAGCCTGCATACCCGGCTGGAATTATATGCTGCTGAGCAATGGCTCGCGATTTTATGACACGATTCCATGGACCCTGGCCATCGCCTCCAGCCTATTGCTGTTGCTGCTGGGGCTGTGCGTGCTGTTGGCTTACCGCACGGCCCGCACCATTTGCAAGCCCTATCAGATTATCCTGAGCCTTCTGCGCAGTCCGGTGGAGGATGCCGCACAGCGCTATTCCAGCCAGTGGGCCAGCTACGACGAGTTGGGATTGATATACGGATTGATCCATGAGTCCAAATATCAGACCTACACCATGCTCAACCGCCTGTCTGCTCAGCAGCAAGCACTTAACCAGGCCCAGCGCGCCGCTCTTCAGGCCCAGATCAATCCTCATTTTCTGTTTAATACGCTGGAAAGCATAAACTGGAAAATCTACGAAAAATTGCCCCAGGAGCGGGAAATAACCGGCATGCTGCAGCAGCTCTCGCTGCTGATGCGCCTGAGTTTGCAAACCGACGAGCCGCTTACCACCGTCAGCCGGGAAATCCGCCATGCCGAAGTCTATCTCTCGCTTCAATCCGCCAGATTCCAAAACATGTTCTCTGTTAAATGGAATGTGCAAACGGATATTGACGACTATCCGGCGCTCAATCTCAGCTTGCAGCCGCTGCTGGAAAACGCCATATCCCACGGGGTAAAAAAGCTGGATTCAGGCGGCGTTATTCAGGTGGATTGCCACGTTGAGGACGGAAATGTCCTATTCGCGGTTTCCGACAATGGCCCGGGGTTTGACCATGCTACCCTTGAACGGGTGCGCCGAAATCTTATGGACTCACGCCCCAATTGCCAGGACCACATCGGCCTGGCCAATGTAAACGCGCGGCTTCAGCTTTTATTCGGTCTGGAATATACCCTGCAGATAGAAAGTCATCCGTTTAAGCATACGCAAGTAACCTTGCGCGTTCCGTTAAACGCCCCCCAATTGCGCTAAACTACGAAAGCGAGGCCTGTATCGATGAAATTTTCACTCATTATCGCAGACGACGAACCCATGATCCGAAATGGGCTGTCCAGCGTCATTGACTGGGATGCTCTGGGCTTTAAAGTGGTGGGCATCTATGCGGATGGACGGGATATAATCGCTCATCTGAAACGTGAACCCGTGGACGCGGTATTGACCGACATCGTGATGAGCCATGTATCCGGGGTGGAAGCGGCAAAATGGATACATGAAAACCATCTCAAGACCCAGGTGGTATTGCTCAGCGGCTATTCGGATTTCCATGACGCTCAACAGGCTATTGCTTACGGCGTAAAGCGCTATCTGTTAAAACCCACCAACCGCGATGAACTTACGAGTGTATTCGAACAAATAGCCCGGGAACTGGCCCGGCAAAGCCAAACGCATTTGAGCGAGAATCGCCGTGTCAGCCTGCTCATTGGACACATCGTCAGGCTGGTTGCCAATTCGTGGCTGGACGCAACTGAGCTTTTGCCCATCGCGCAGGAAATATTCCAGAACGACTGTATCTATGAAATTCTGCCCATAAGCGCAGATGTATCCGATCTTCCCCCCGGTGCCGAGTGCTTTAACTTATCCTGCGCCGGCCTTGATTATCGAATTCTCATGTTGCCTGCTGAATATGATACATCCCCGGTGGATCAAAATTCTGAATACGCGGATCGCGCGCCATTGCGTTCCCCTGAAGCGCTGCTTCACGGGCTGTCGGCGCTATACCGGCCATCCGCGCGGCGTACCGCCTCCTTTCAGGAAAAGCATTTTTCCGACCAGCTTCAGGCCTTGTTGGATGAGCAGCAATTCGACCGGCTTCCGGAGTTTTTTGAACAGGCTATGCGCCAGCCTCTGGCGCACCATACGCTGCTCATCGGGGCCTATAAGGCCGAGGCGCAATTTGCGTCGCTGTGCGCCCGGCTCAATGTTCCCCTCAATATCGGTTCAAAAGCCGATGCCATGCTGCCATTGCTGGAAGATAACGCGGGTGAAAAACAGCTTATCGATTGGGCGCGCCAGCTGGCCTCAAGCTATGCGCTTCTTCATAAGCGCATGAACAGCCAACTGCTGCGCAGCATTGATGAGCTGCTGGATAGAAACCTAAGTTCCGGTATCACGCTTCAGGATGTGGCCGCCCATGTGTATCTGAGCCCAAACCACCTGAGCAGGCTTTTCAAAGAGGCCGCTGGAGAGACCTTTTCAAAATATGCCATCAAGCACAAAATCGAGCATGCCAAGCGCATGCTGCTTTCCAGTTCCTCCAAGGTGTGCGATATCGGCGCGCAAATCGGCTATCGGGATACCCATTATTTTATTCGGGTTTTTAAGGCCTATACCGGAATGAGCCCGGCGGAATATCGCCGCAATATGCGCCTTATGGAGGTGGAAAAGCGGTAAATGCCGCTCCTTCTTTCCCTTTTCATTGACAGCGCAAAGGAGCGGTGCTATAATTTCGAAAATATACTTTTCGTTCAGGAGGTGTTCCCCATGAACCATCTGGGCACGCTGACCCTCAAAACCGACCGGCTGACGCTGCGCCCCTTTTCGTTGGAGGATGCGCCCGCCATGTATAAAAACTGGGCCAACGACCCCAAGGTGACCCGCTTTTTGACCTGGCAGCCCCATGAAAACGCGGAGGCTACCCGCAATCTCCTCGCCGGTTGGATCTCCCAGTACGGCCAGCCCAATACCTATAACTGGTGCATCGTTCCGGAGGACATGCAGGAGCCCGTGGGCAATATCTCGGTGGTTCGTATGATGGACGATACCGAGTCGGCGGAAATCGGCTATTGTTTGGGCCCGGCCTATTGGAACAGGGGCATCATGTCCGAAGCCTTTGCGGCGGTCATCGAATTCCTGTTCGATCGGGTGGGCGTCAACCGCATCTGTGCCCGCCATTCGGTTTCCAATCCGGCCTCGGGCATGGTCATGCAAAAGTGCGGGCTTCAAAAAGAAGGCCTGTGCCGTCAATCCTTCCGAAGCAGCGACGGACAGTTGCACGATATGGCGCTATACGCCCTGTTGCGGGAAGACTTTATCCGCGACTCCAACGAGAGCGCGGCGGTTTAATCCGCCGTTGGCCATGTAAGATTCGGAGGGATCCGCCATGATCGAACAAAACCGCCAACTCCCCATAACCCGCGCCTACGATGTCATCGTGGCCGGGGGCGGCATCGCCGGGGTATCCGCCGCGCTGGCGGCCAGGAGAAGCGGGGCGCGCACCTTGCTTTTGGAACGGGAATTCGCCCTGGGCGGATTGGCCACCCTGGGCCTGGTGACCATTTACCTTCCCCTTTGCGATGGACAGGGACGCCAGGTGAGCTACGGCATCGCCGAAGAGCTGCTTCGGCTCTCCATCAGCGAAGGGCACGAAGGCAATCTGCCTGTGGATTGGCTGAACGGAAATGTTCCGTCCGGCCACGTTCCATCCATGCGCTTTCAGGCTCAGTTTAATCCTCAACTGTTCGCCCTGCTCCTGGAGGAGCGCCTGCGTCAGGAAGGGGTGGATCTGTTGTACGGATGCGCGCTTACCGGCGCCCAGGTGCGTCAAGGAACCATCCAGGCCATCTGGGTGGAAGCTAAATCCGGCCCCTTGGCCTTTGAGGCGCGTTCCTTTGTGGATGCCACCGGGGACGCCGACCTGTGCCATTTCGCCCATGCCCCCACCCGAACCTTTGGCCAGGGCAACGTGCTGGCCGCCTGGTATTACGCCCTGGGCCAATCGGGCTATCACTTGCAGACCCTGGGCGCGGCGGATATTCCGGACAAGGACAAGGCGCGGGGCGCAAAGGCCGCCAAGCCGCTGATCCAGCGCCGCTTTGCCGCACTGGACGGCCAGGAGCTCAGCGAAATGGCCGAGTGTTCCCATCAGGCGATGTTGCGCCATCTGCGCACCCGGCGCTCCGGGGATTCCACCCTGATGCCGGTCACCATGGCCGCCATTCCTCAGGTGCGCATGACCCGCTGCCTCGAGGCCCGCGTGATGCTGGAGGAAGACAGTGCCAGGCGCTACCACAGCCGCATTGGGGTCATCGGAAACTGGAAGCGGCCCGGCCCCAGCTATGAAATTCCTTTTGAAGCGCTGTATTCGGATCAAATCAAAAATTTGGCCGTGGCCGGGCGCTGCATCGGGGTCACCGACGATATGTGGGACGTGACCCGGGTCATTCCTGCCTGCGCGGTGACCGGACAGGCCGCCGGAACCGCCGCTGCCCTGTTCGACGACTTTGGCCGGGCGGATATCCGGCTTTTGCAGCAAACCCTATCCGAAGCCGGGGTGCGTCTGGACGCCGCGCGCTGAGGATTCCTAAAGATTTCCCTGGCAATAGCTTCCAATTATATTGCGCACTTATGACAAATTTGTTACACTCCAATCAACCGGAATTTTCCGGATACGAAAGGAGTGTTTTTTATGAGATACTTTTCGAAAAAAATCCGGCTGTTTTGCCTGACGCTGGCCCTTCTGATGGCCTTTGCACCCTCGGCCCTGGCCGCGTCGGGTTTTCGCCTGAACGCCCAGGAACAAGCCATGATTGAAATGGTGAACAGCGACCGGGCCCGCTATGGACGTTCGGCGCTGACGCTGGATCTTGAGCTCTGCGCCCTGGCCCGGGAAAAATCCTCCGATATGCTGAACAATAACTATTTTGCCCATGAATCTCCGACCTTGGGCTCGGCCTCGGATCTTTTGACAGCCAATGGGGTTTCCTTCCGCTCGGTGGGCGAGAACATCGCCCGCTACCGCAGCATCGAACACGCCCAGGCCGCGCTGCTCTCCTCCGATGGCCATCGCCGCAATCTGTTGAGCCGCTCTTACACTCATTTGGGAGTGGGAGTGGCGCTGGACGAAAACGGCTTTGTCTATGTGACCCAGCTGTTTGTCCGCCGCTGAATCCAAAATATACAGGCCGCCCGAAGGAATCCGTTTTCCCTCGGGCGGCCTGTTCCAAATCAGGCTGTCTCGCGCCGCCCCAAAAATTTGGCCACCAACACCGTCATATCGTCCTTGGGCTTGCCTCCGTCGCGCATCATGGCGGCCTCCAGCACCTGGTCGGCCATGCGCTGGGGCGTCTCCTCCCCAATCGCGTTCAGCAGCCCCACCAGCCAATCCTCCTGCTCCTCAAAGGCGCTGTCCGCGATGCCGTCGCTGACCATAACCAGCATATCCCCGGCCATGAGCTTCATCTGGCTCTTATAGGGCTGAACGCTTTCCAGGATGCCCAGGGGCAACCGGCCGCCTTCCATGCGGATGGCCCGTCCCTCCCTGAGGACCACCGACAGGCAACCGCCCAGTTTGACAAATTCGGCCCGCCCGCTCCGCAAATCCGCAAGGCAGATATCCGCAGTGGCAAACATCTCCTCGCCCCCCTGCATGAGCAACAGCGCGTTGATGCTGTTCAGCGCCTGATCGCTGTCCAGCCCGGCGGCCAGGAATTTTTTCATCATCCTCAGCGTGGCGGCGCTCTCCCGGCTTGCCCGCTCTCCCGAGCCCATGCCGTCGCTCAGGGCCAACAACACCTTGCCCCCGCCCAGGGCATGAATGCCATAGCTGTCGCCGCACCGGGCCCCCTGCCCCTTGGACCGGCTTCCGGCCCCGGCCGTGACGGTGAGCATGGGCGCCTGAATAAAGCGCATCTCCGCGTCCTGGCGCTCTTTGCCCTTCAGCAGCACCGGCCGGATCTGTCCGCCCAGCTGCTCGCTGAGCACCTGACCAGCCAGTTCCGCTTCCTCTTGGGTCCACCCCTCGCGCCTGCGCGCCCATATCTCCATGTTTTTTTCCACCCAGAGCACCGACAGCGCCTCGGTATCCAATCCCTCCCGAAGCAGCGCCTCCCGGGCCAACGCGGCGGCCTCCTGATCCCAATGGGTGGAGCGCTCCATGCGCGTGGAAATATCCTCCAAAAGCGCCTGAGCCTGGCGAAAGGAATTGGCTACCATGGCCCGCCCTTCGGCGCACTTGAGCCAATAACTCCTCTGTTCGGCCATTCGGGTGAGCAGCGGCCCCAATCTTCGGTTGATCTGGCTCGCCCGGCGGCAGCTGCGTCCGGCCTCAGGAGGCAAGGTGCCATCGGCTTGAATCGGATGGCCGGTGAGCGCGGCGCCCAAAAGCCGGCACAACAGCCGGTTGGCCTTGCGCGAACCTCCGCCCCAACATTTTTCCATTCCCGGACAATCGCTGCAAAGCGCCTTTCGCAGCTGAGCGATGAGCTGTTGTTCCCCGGGCATGGTGCTGCCTTGTCCATAACCCTGAGCCAATTCCTCAAATACCGCGCCCAAAAGCGCGGTCTGGCGCCGCTCCCGGGCGCAGATCAGCCGGGCGATTTCCAGGGCATCCCCCTGGTCTTCCCCCTCCCCCGCCATCCAGTTCCAGATCTTTTTCAGCGCAGAGCTGGGGATCAACAAATACAGGGCACCGGCGGCAATCAACGGCGGCACGGGCAGCACGCCCTGCACATAGCCCAGCCCATACACGGCGCTCAGCAGATTGCCCGCGCTCATCATGAGCGCCGATGCCCAGCGGCCCAACCGCCGAACCGATCCGGCCAGCAGGCCGCACAGGCTCAGGGCAGCTCCGAAAAAGTAGTCGCCGCCGCTCAGGCTCAGCACCGCGCCCGCCACCACCCCGGCCAGGCAGCCCATGCCCGAACTTTGCCCTGCGGCAATCAGCACGCTGAGCATGGCCGCACAGTCCGCCACCCCATCCAATGGCGGCGAAAAGGACTGCATTCCCATCAGGCTCAGCGCCCACAGCAGCGCCAGGGACAAGCGCTCATCCGGAAGCAATCGTTTTCTTTTCAGATCCAGCGAAAGCCCACTGATCAGGCAGGGCGCAATGAGCGAGGCGATCATGGCCGAGATGAGGCCGCTCATGGCGTTATAGGCCAGCCCATGGCTGAGGGAAAGGGCGCTGACCAACACCCCGACGCCTGCGCCGGCTGCGGCCAGCAGATCCTGTCCCCCCAGCCTTCGGGTCACTTGGCGGACGGGCAATCCGGTTATCTTTAAAAACAGCTTGTACCCCATATAAATCAGGCCCACCAGCGCGCAGCTCATCAGCGGCTGAAGGCTCATTTCCCCCAACCACCACTCCATCCCCAGTGCGCAGCCCACCAACATGGCCGAAGCCGGAATTCCGGATACCAAGCCCGCCGAAAAAGCTGCGGCAGAAAAGGGCGCCACATCGCCCAATAACTTTCCCCGGCTCAAAAGAAACAAAAGCCCCACGCCCATGGCCCACCGCATAAGGCCCGCCGCATGTATGCGGGTCTTTTTTCGCGCCTCGCTTCGCACCATAGACTTTGCCTCCCCGGCTCCATTTTTTTGAAGTATAGCATACCTTTCAAATTTTCTTTGCCGAATCCGGGCACAAAGCCTGTCGAACCGCGCGGAACCCATTGCGCGGCAGTCCAATGGTGAAATCCACATTATCCCCAAGTCAATGTGCGTTGACAGGGCGTATATAGAAATGTTACCCTCGAACTATAAGATGCAACCCATCCATTCTTATCCAAAAGAAGCAAAACAAAGGAGGCGGCAGATTGAGGATCTTCTCCATAAACCCCCAATAGAAGGGCACAGTTTGGGCCGTTTCATGCCCGCCGCGAATAATTCTTTCACTGGCAAAATAATTCTATTTGTCATTTTCTTGTCCCTACTCAGCGACATTTATCACTTATAAGCGTCTTACATCGGAGATTTTTTCACGATATGATATAGACAAATACAAAAGTGAGGGGAAAGGATCATGAAGATATCCTATATCGCGATTGGCATCAACATACAAGCCGTGAGGAAATCCTTGGGACTGACCCAGGAGCAGGTGGCCGAAATCCTCGAGTTATCGCCGAATTACTACAGCCAGCTGGAGCGGGGCGTGAAAAAGGTCAGCCTTACCCGGCTGGCGGATATTGCCATAGCGTTCAACGTCCCTTTGGAAACGCTGGTGGCCGGAGCGCTTATGGGGAATGAACGCCAGCGGATGGCGGTACTTCAAAAGGATGCCTCGTTTCTTCAAATGATGAGCTGCATCGCCCAAGGATGTCCGGAGGCGCTGAAATCGCAGATGCTGGTGGTATGCGAGGCATTGGCCAATCACGCCAAGCACTTGTCTGATTATAACCCGTAGCGCGCAGAAAGGGCCGTTTGGGAATTTGCTTCCGAAACGGCCCTTTCTGCGCGCAATGATTGAATTATGCCTCAACTTCCACCGCAATGGCGGCAACCTGCGGGGGGATCGAAAAAGTGGCCGCGCCATTATAATAGACCTTTACTTTGCCGCCGCTCTTGAGCGCGCCGGACAACACCGTGTCTTCCCCCATGTTGACCGTGTACTCCTCCCCCTGGCCGGTGGTCATGGAAAAGCTGTCCTCTTGAACCGCGCTGATCTTGCCCTCCAGGGTTGGGGTCTCCACATGCCGCGCGTTGACCTGGCCCGGAATCGAGGCGGTCATCACGCCGTCGGTGTAGGCCGTAACCGGGCAGCCCACATACAGCGCATCCGCCCCTTCCGGCAAATGAACCACCACCTGATCGCCTTCCTGTTCCCGGGAAATGGTGACGCTGTTCTCCGAAACCTCGCTCACCACGCCGCTCACTGCGTACATGGCAATCCTCTGGGCCGAAACCTGGGGGGGCAGCGAACGGGTCATTTTGCCATCATAATCCACAAAAATATACTGGCCTGCCCTGAGCTCATCCTTTTCCAGGCCTTCAAAGACGGTCTCATCCGAAAGGTTCACCAATACCTGACCCGACTGTTCGCTTTCCAGCATCAACCCCTGCTCCTCCACTTGGGAAATGATCCCGCTCAGCGCAAAAACTTGTTGGGTTTGAGCGCCGCCGGATTGAGACTGGGGCGCCAAATTCAGCATCATCAAAACCGCCATCAAAATGGAAACCAAATTCATTCTATGATATCCTCCAAATCGTTTGTTTTTGAACCCCCACACCTTTCAGACGGCATGGGCAAGATTTGGTTCCCCATATCCACGTTAAAAAGGAGCTCCGACCGGGCTGGACGCCTGGCTGGAGCTCCTTTTTAAACTTTCATTTTTTAGTTTTGATGGCCAAAGTTGATCTCATTGAGATCAATGGGCGGAACATTGCCCTTTACGGTCATGGAGGAGACCAACGCGTTGGCGGTATCCAGACTGGTCAGGCAGTTCACGCCGCACTCCACGGCCGCGCGGCGGATCTTGTAGCCGTCGCGCTCGGGTTCGCGGCCATGGGTGGCCGTGACCACGATCAGGCGCAAAGTGCCGTCCTTGATCAGATTGGTCAAAATGTCCTTGGCCTGGCTGAGCTTGGGCACGGCCGTGGTCACCAACCCATGGATGGCCAGGAATTTGGCGGTGCCCGGGGTGGCGTAAAGCTGGTAGCCCATATCGTGGAAGGCCTGGGCAATGGGCAAGGTCTCCTTGCGGTCCTCCTTGGTCACCGAGAACAGGACGCCGCCCGGGCTGACCCTGAAGCCCGCGGCCGCAAAGCCCTTAATGAGCGCCTCATTGGCGGTGTGGCCGATGCCCAACACTTCGCCGGTGGATTTCATCTCCGGCCCAAGGCTGACCTCTACGCCGGGCAGCTTTTCAAAGGAGAACACCGGAACCTTGACCGCCACGATATCCGGCTGGGGATACAGCCCGGTGCCGTAGCCCATATCGCGCAACTTTTCGCCCAACGAAGCACGCACGCCCAGTTCCACCACCGGCAGTCCGGTGACCTTGGAAATGTAGGGAATGGTGCGGCTGGAGCGGGGATTGACCTCAATGATAAAGACCTCGCCCTCATGGCAGATGAACTGAATGTTCACCAGGCCCTTCACATGCAGGCCGGTGGCCAACATCTTGGTGAGTTCAATGATGCGTCCATGCAGCTTTTTGTCCAGGCGCTGGGGCGGATACACCGAAATCGAGTCGCCCGAATGCACGCCCGCGCGCTCCACATGCTCCATGATGCCCGGAATCAGCACATCCTCGCCGTCGCAGATGGCGTCCACTTCCAGCTCCGCGCCCATCAGGTACTTGTCCACCAGGATCGGATGCTCCTGGGTGGATTGGTTGATGATGCCCATATATTCCCGGATGGAGGCGTCGTCATGGGCGATTTCCATGCCCTGTCCGCCCAGCACATAGCTGGGACGCACCAGCACCGGATAGCCCAGGGTGTTGGCCGCCTCGACCGCCTCGTCCGCGGTGAACACCGTGGTACCCCGGGGCCGGGCGATGTGCAAAGATTCCAACAGCTCGTCGAACAGCTCGCGATCCTCGGCCGCGTCGATGTCCTTGAGTTCGGTACCCAGGATCTTGTAGCCCGCGGTTTCCACCGCATGGGCCAGTTTGATGGCGGTCTGGCCGCCAAACTGGCAAACCACGCCCACCGGCTTTTCGACATCCAGCACTTCCAACACGTCTTCAGGAGTCAGCGGCTCGAAGTAGAGCCGGTCTGAGGTATCGAAGTCGGTGGAAACGGTTTCCGGGTTGTTGTTGATGATGACCGTCTCATAGCCGGCCTTTTTCAGCGCCCAGGCGCAATGCACACTGCAGAAGTCAAACTCCACGCCCTGGCCGATGCGGATGGGGCCGCTGCCCAACACCACCACGGTCTTTTTCCCGGCCTCGCCCACCTCGGTGGTTCCGCCGTAGCAGCTGTAATAATAGGGGCTCACCGCGTCGAACTCGCCGGCGCAGGTATCCACCATGCGATAGGCGGGCCGGATTCCGTACCCCCGGCGCTTCTCGCGAACCTTGTCCTCGGATACCCCTTGAAGTTGGGCAATGGCCTTATCCGAAACGCCCCGGTACTTGACTTGGCGCATCTTTTCCAAGGTCCAATCCTCAAAGGACATCTTGCTGATTTCCGTTTCCATCCTGACCATGCCGGCTATTTTGGAAATGAACCAGGGGTCGATCTTGGTGATCTCACAGACCTGCTTCTGGCTCATGCCGCGCCGGATGGCCTCGGCAATGGCGAACAGCCGGTCGCTGTTGGGTTCCTTGAGCTTGAGGACAAGCTCCTCATCGTCCTGGCCGGTGTAATCCTTTTGAAGCGAGAAGCATCCCAGCTCCAGCGAGCGGATGGCCTTGTTCATGGCCTGCTCAAAGTTGTCGCCAATGGCCATGACCTCGCCGGTGGCCTTCATGCGGGTGCCGATATGCTTGTCGGCCTGGGTAAATTTATCGAAGGGCCAGCGGGGAATTTTGACCACGATATAGTCGATGGTGGGTTCAAAGCAAGCATAGGTCTTGCCGGTCACCCCGTTCAGGATCTCGTCCAAATGATAGCCGATGGCGATGCGGGTGGCCACCTTGGCGATGGGGTAGCCGGTGGCCTTGGAGGCCAGCGAAGAGGAGCGGCTCACCCGGGGATTGACCTCGATTACATAGTAATCCATGCTGTTCGGGTCCAGGGCAAACTGACAGTTGCATCCGCCCTCGATCTGAAGCGCGTTGATGATATTGAGAGAGGCCGACCTCAGCATCTGATATTCGGCGTCGCGCAAGGTCTGGGTGGGGGCCACCACGATGGAGTCGCCGGTATGCACGCCCACCGGGTCAAAGTTCTCCATGGAGCAGACGGTGATGCAGTTGCCCGCGCCGTCGCGCATGACCTCAAACTCGATTTCCTTCCAGCCGGCCACCGATTTTTCCACCAGAATCTGGCCCACCCGGCTGGCCCGGATGCCGTCCTGGGCCACCGAATACAGCTCGTCCTCATTGTTGACGATGCCGCCGCCGGTGCCGCCCAGGGTGTAGGCCGGACGGATGATGAGCGGATATCCCTCTTCCCGGCCGAACTTCACGGCCGTGGCCACATCGGTGGCGATGACCGAGCGGATAACCGGCTCGCCGATGGCGTCCATGGTCTCCTTAAAGGCCTCGCGGTCCTCACTCTTGCGGATGCTGTCCACCCGGGTGCCCAGCAGTTCAACGCCCAATTCGCGCAAAACCCCGCTCTCATAGAGCTCCACCGCCAGATTCAAGCCGGTCTGGCCGCCCAAAGTGGGCAGCAGGCTGTCCGGGCGTTCCTTCTTCAAGATTTCCGTAATGGTTTCGGCGTTCAGGGGTTCCAGATACACCTTGTCGGCGATTTCGGTGTCGGTCATGATGGTGGCCGGGTTGGAATTGACCAACACCACCTCAATGCCCTCTTCCTTGAGCACGCGGCAGGCCTGGGTGCCCGCGTAGTCAAACTCGGCGGCCTGGCCGATCACGATGGGGCCGCTGCCGATTACCATAACCTTCCGTATATCCTTGCGCTTGGGCACGGTTATTCCTCCTTCGCCTTTTGAACCATGTTCAAGAATTCGTCAAACAGCGGGCTGCTCTCCTCGGGGCCGGGATTGGCCTCGGGGTGATACTGCACGCCAAAGGCCTGGGCGCCCTTGATTCGAATGCCCTCCACCGTCTGGTCGTTCCAATTCACATGGGTAATTTCCACATTTTCGGGCATGCCTTCTGCCATGACCGCGTAGCCGTGGTTTTGCGCGGTGATATAGCACCGGTTCTCCCTCAAGGACTTTACCGGGTGGTTGGCGCCGCGATGGCCATATTTCATTTTTTGAGTCTGCGCGCCCGAGGCCAGGGCCATGAGCTGAAAGCCCAGGCAAATGCCAAAGATGGGTTTGGTTCCGATGAGCTTTTTGACGTTTTCAATGATTTCCGGATTATCCTTGGGATCCCCGGGGCCATTGCTCAAGAAAATTCCGTCCGGATTTGTGGAGAGCACCTCTTCCGCCGGCGTTCCGGCCGGGAATACCGTGACGCGGCAGCCCTTTCGGTTCAAATAGCCGAGCATGCTGCGCTTGGCGCCGTAATCCATGGCCGCGATATGCAGCCCGTCGCCCGGGAGCTCATAGCGCTCCTTGCAGGTTACCTGATCCACCGGCCTTTGAAGCTTAAAACCACGGATCTTTTCGAGATCCGCCTGGGTGGGCTCGCCGCACACGATCATGCCGCGCACAACGCCCTCCTCCCGAATCTTGCGGGTAATCGCCCGGGTATCCACTCCGGTGAGCGCCGCCACGTTGTTGCGCTTCAGATACTCGCCCAAGGTCATTTCGCTCATCCAATTGCAGGGCTCTTCGCACGTCTCATGCACAATCAACGCCTTGGGTTGAATGGCGCCGGACTCCATGTCCGCGCTGTTGGCTCCGTAATTGCCAATCAAAGGGTAGGTCATAACCACCATCTGCCCGCAATAGGAGGGGTCAGTCAGCAGTTCCTGATATCCTACCATGCTGGTGTTGAACACTACCTCGCCCAACGCCTCGCGCTCCGCGCCGAAAAGTTCGCCCGGATATTTTGTGCCGTCTTCCAGAAGCAACCAGGCCATAGGTGTACCTCCTATTTTTTTATAAAAAAGAAGCGAAATGGAAAGGGCTTCGCCCATACCATTCCGCCGCAATCCTTCGAAAAATTATATCACAGCGCGTTATCCGCTTCAATAAAATTCCGATGATTTACATAAATTTAAGAGCGAATTTTCCAACCGCCCCCTCAAAAAATTCAGGCAAAAGCGGCTTGCCCGGGAAGGTGAATATGTTATAATGAGTATAGATAATTTAAGGAAAGAGGGTGTCCCGATTGCAGAAACGCATCGTCATGATCATGACCGACTCCCAAAGATGGGATATGGTGGGCTGCTATGGAAACCCTTCCATGCACACCCCCTGTCTGGACCATCTGGCCAGCGAGGGCTTGCGCTTTGACCGGGCCTACACCACCCAACCGGTGTGCGGTCCGGCGCGCTCGGCCCTGTTCACCGGGCTCTATCCCCACAGCAACGGCATGACGGCCAACAGCGTGGCCCTGGGCGACAACGTCAAGACCGTGGGCCAACGGCTGCGGGATCATGGCTTTCACACCGCCTACGTCGGAAAATGGCATCTGGATGGCGGCGACTATTTCGGCCTGGGCCGCTGTCCGGACGGCTGGGACGCGGAATACTGGTACGATATGCGCTGCTACCTGAGCGAGATGAGCCGGGAAGACCGCCTCTATTCCCGCCAGGCCAAGGAAGCGGTGGCCGATGCGTTTTGCTACGGCCATAAGGTCACCGACCGGGCCGTGCGCTTTATTGAGCGCGCCTCAAAAGAGGATCAGGACAGCTTCCTGGTGGTCTCCTACGACGAGCCTCATGATCCCTCGCTCTGTCCGGAGCCCTATTATTCCATGTTTCGGGATTACCGCTTTCCCAAATCCCCCAACGTGTTGGAAAAGCTCCAGGGCAAACCGGACTATCAAAAAGCCTGGGCCGGGAAGCGCCTTGAGCTCGATCCCGAAACAACCCAGATCACAGCCCCGGAGTTCTTCGGGTGCAACGCCTATATCGACAGCCAGATCGGCCGGGTAATCGAGGCGGTGGACCGATATATGCCCGACGCCCTGGTGATTTACACCTCGGATCATGGGGATTTCCTTTTGAGTCATTCGCTCTACGCCAAGGGTCCGGCCGCCTACGACGAAATCACCCGGATTCCCCTGATTGTCCGCTGGCCCGGCCATATCCGCCCCGGGGTGCATACCCATCCGGTCTCCCATATTCAAATTACCCCCACCCTGTTGGAGGCCGCGGGCCTGCCCAAGGCCCACTGGTCGGAGGGGGAAAGTCTGTTCCCGGCCTTCTCGCGCCCCGATATAAAGACCACGGACGCGGTATTCATGGAGTTTGGCCGGTACGAAGTGGATCACGACGGCTTCGGCGGCTTCCAGCCCATGCGCGCGGTGTTCGACGGCCGGTACAAGCTGAGCGTCAATTTGCTGTCCACCGATGAGCTGTATGACCTGGAAACCGACCCGGCGGAACTCAACAATCTCATTGACTCCAAGGCCCATGCCTCCATCCGGGACGCCCTGCACGACCGGCTGCTGGATTGGATGAACCGCACCCGCGACCCGCTGCGGGGCTATTACTGGGAGCGGCGGCCCTGGCGCGCGGACGCCCGCCCGGCCACCTGGGACTACACCCTCATGACCCGCCAGCGGGAGCACGAGGAATATGAACCCAGGCAGTTGGACTACGCCACCGGCCTGGAGATGGAGCAGGCCACCCGGCGCAAATAGCCCCATATACACAAAAGGGAACCGGCTCATGAAAAGGCCGGTTCCCTTTTAAATTCGCTTACGCCCTGCGCACCTTGGGCCCCTTGGGGGTGTCCTCCAGGATAAAGCCCCGGGCGGTAATCTCGTCCCTGAGCCGGTCGGATTCCTTGAAATCCTTGGCCTTGCGGGCGGCCTGGCGCGCCTCCACCATGGCCAGAATTTCCTCGGGGATCTGGCCGTCCCGGCGGTTCAACAGACCCAACACCCCGGTCATGACGCCCAGCGCGTCCAGGCCCTTTTGAATGGCCTGCTTGCCGGAAGCGGAAGTCAAGGTGGTGTTCATATCCCGCACATGCTCAAAGATGGCGCCCAGGGCGTCCGCGGTGTTCAAATCATCGTCCATGGCCGCGTCAAAGCGCCGGACCGCCTCGTCCGCCCGATCCATGAATTCGGTTTCCTGGGCATTGGGCTGGGTATCCTGGGCATGATCCAACAGGAAGGTGGCGTTGTCCCGGGCGGTATACAGCCGGTCCAGCGAGGATTTGGCCTGCTCAATCATCTCCCGGGAGAAGTTGATGGGGCTGCGGTAGTGGGCCGACAGCATGAACATGCGCACGGCCTCCAGGTCAAACTCCTGGGCGATATCCCGCACAGTGAAGAAATTGTTCTTGGATTTGCTCATCTTTTCGCCGTCCACATTGATGTGGCCGTTGTGCATCCAATAGTGCACAAAGGGCTTTCCGGTGGCGCCTTCGGACTGGGCGATCTCGTTTTCATGGTGCGGGAAGATCAAATCCACCCCGCCGCAGTGGATGTCAAAGGTCTCGCCCAGATACTTCATGCTCATGGCCGAGCATTCGATGTGCCAGCCGGGCCTGCCCATGCCCCAGGGGCTCTTCCATGCGGGCTCGCCCGGTTTCTGGGCCTTCCAGAGGGCGAAATCCATGGGATGGCGCTTGGCCTCGCCCACGCTGATGCGGGCCCCGGCCTCCAGATCCTCCAGGTTCTGGGTAATGAGCTGGCCATAATGATGATAAGCCTGAGTGTCGAAATACACATCCCCATTGACGGCATAGGCCAGGCCCTTGTTTTCCAGCTTCTTGATCAGGCCGATGATCTCGCCGATGTGCTTGGTGGCCCGGGGATGCACGCTGGCCCGCCGGACGCCCAGGGCGTCGGCGTCCTTAAAATACTCCTCGATATACTTATCGCCCAGTTCGGCCACAGACACATTCTCCTCGGCGGCGCGCTTGATCATCTTGTCGTCGATGTCGGTAAAGTTCTGCACAAAGGTAACCTTATATCCCTTGTGCTCCAGATAGCGGCGCAAGGTGTCGAACACGATAAAGGGCCGGGCGTTTCCGATGTGGAAATAGTTGTATACCGTGGGGCCGCAGGCGTAAATGCCCACCTCGCCCGGATGGATGGGCACAAATTCTTCCTTCTGATGGGTTAAGGTATTAAAGATCTTCATGGCTTTTCTCCTTTCGAATTTCCTTCACACATGCTTGGGTGGACCGGTCCGGGCAGCGGTCGCAGCCCGGTTCGCATTTGTCTTCCAAGGCATCGATGCGCTCGCCCAAAAGTTCCAACCGCTCCTTCACCGGGTCGGGCAGATGGATCTGATCCAAATCAATGCCCACCCGCTGATCGCGCCGCTTGACGATGCGGCCCGGATTGCCCACCACCGTGCAGTCCGGGGGGACCTCCTTGAGCACCACCGCGCTGGCCCCGATTTTGCTGTTGTCCCCTACCTTAAACGGACCCAGCACCCGGGCGCCCGCGCCCACCACCACGTTGTTGCCCAAGGTGGGATGGCGTTTGCCCACGTCCTTTCCGGTGCCGCCCAGGGTCACGCCCTGATACAAGGTAACATTGTCGCCCAATTCGGCAGTCTCCCCGATGACCACTCCCATACCGTGGTCGATAAACAATCCCTGGCCAATGACGGCGCCGGGATGGATTTCAATGCCGGTAATTTTCCGGGTTCGCTGGGAAATCATGCGCGCCAACAGTTTGAAATTGTGATTCCAAAACCAGTGGGCCCGCCTATGCCGCCGGACCGCCCGAAAGCTGGGGTAGCAAAGCACCACCTCCAGCGCCGACCGGGCCGCCGGATCCCGGCTGAGCACCGCCTGAATATCTCTTTTCAGCTGGTCAAACATCCTTATCTCCTCCCCTTCCCAGGGAACAAAAAAACGCCCCACGTCTCCTCAGAGACGCGGGGGCGCGGTTCCACTCTGCTTAAAGAGGCCAAGCCTCTTTCACCTTTAACGCCTTAACGCGGCCCACGTCGCCCTCTACCCCGCCAGGCGGATCAAAGGCGCGGCTCCCGGGCGCACTTGGGCCGTTTTTCCCCGTGGAGCGCTCTCAGCCGGTGGCTGCTCTTTTCTGTCGGGGCGAAAATCGGCTTACTCTTCCCGTTCAAAGCCTTTTCAAATCAATTTAGTTTATTATATGCGCAAACCCGTCCGCCGTCAACGCCCGGGGCGTTATTTTTTGACCACCTGTTGCGAAGGGCGCACGGTCAATCGTAGATCCGGCCATAGCGGTCCACCGCCTCCATATAGGCCAGGATATTTTCCAGGGGCGTTCCCCCGGTGACGCTGCCCGCGGTGCATTCCACCAATCCGCCGTCCGCGCCCACCTTTTCAATATCCTGTCTGACCGCCTCAAAGATCTCCTCTTTGGTGCCGTTTCGAAGCAGAAAGGGCGGAATCTGTCCCTCGATAACCGCCTCGGGCATGGCCCGGCGGATATCCCTGGGATCGATATTGGGCCCCAAATTCACCGCGTTGATGCCCAGCTCATTAAGAAGCGGCATCAAATGGCCCATATCGCTGTCCGAATGCTGATGGCGCACATCGTCCTTCCCGGGCGCCAGAGCGGACAATATGCGCTCCATGGCGGGCATGGCAAACTTTCTATATAATTCCGGGGTCATCAGGTAGCAGTTGTCGTCGGTAAAGGAATACCCGCTGCGCCCGTTGCCCGTAAGCTTTCTAAGCGCCAACTGATAGCGAACCAGATTTTTGGAAAGCGCCTCGAAAAAGCGGGTCATGAGTTCAGGTTCGTCATACAGGAAATAGCAGAAATTTTCGGTGCCCAGGATGCTGGTGGCCATGGTCACCGGAGCCCGGGATCCTCCCCCCATGGGCGGCAAGGCGTCGTGGGTCTCCAAATAAGCCTCCACCCGCGCCGGCCATTCCCCGGCAAACATCTCCCGCTCGACCTCCATGCGCTCCATGCGCTCCACCACGCGCTTTAAATCCCGCTCATCCTTAACCTCGCTCTCCAGCCATGGGGTTCCGCCCTCGCGCATTTCCCATTTCGCGCCCATCAAAACCTCAAAGCGCACCGGTTGAGGCGCGGGATCCTCGTCGTAAAATGTCCGGCCCAGAATCCTTCGGGTAATCTGATTGTAGGCCCGATGCACGCTGAGCCTGTATTGTTCATCCCGGTAGTACCGTAGCGTAGAGGGCAGCCGCATGGCCTCCAGCAAAAAGTGGTCGTCCAGCCAGAAGCTTATGGGCACCCGAGGTTTGTGAACATCAAATCTTCCAAAGCACCGCTCGTTTTCCGCCCAGAACTGTTTTACATCCAAGCCGCTCACCGCCACTTCCTCCCAGCGCTCAGTTTTTACTATTATATCCTCCAATGCATTCAGCGTCAAGGCGCATTGCGCAACAATAAATTTCCTTCCAGCAAAGGGCGAGGGACAGGCTCGAAAATTCCTTTCCCAGGAATCAAAAAACACTCCGGTCTCCTTTGCCGTTTTGCACTGATTTCCCAACCGGCTTTCCAAAGTCTTCGGTTGATTGCAGGCCGCTCTCCATGTTACAATAGAAATTGAGTGCGCCAGCAGGCATTGGAACCGGCGGGCCCAGGCTTGAAAGGCCGCGTGCCATTCATCCATAGAAAGCTATAGCGGAGGAAAAAATATGTTCAAAAGCGACCGGATTAAGCGCTGTATCGCGGTGGGCGTGACCGCGTTTTTGGTCATTGCGGCCGGAATTATCCTTTTCTTTGTCATCTACCGCTTCAATGACGTACAAAACGCCCTGAATACCCTGGGGGAAATCCTGACCCCCATAACCTACGGCCTGGTCATGGCCTACATTTTAAATCCGGTCTATAACTTTTTTCAGGGCCGGTTGGAGAAGTTGTTCGCCCGGCGAAAGGGAAAAAATGTCTCAAAGCGCGCCCTCAGGGCCAGCAAGGCCCTCTCCATCACCATAACTTTGATCCTGGCGCTGGTGGCGGTGACCGGCCTGCTCAGCATGGTCATTCCTCAGGTCATCGACAGCATCTTTGGCATTGTGGAAAGCCTGCCCTCCAACCTGGCGCGCCTGTCGGCCACTTTGGAAGAAACGTTGAAGTCTTATCCCGAACTGGACGATACCGCCATGAACCTCTATAATAACCTGACCGCCATGTTGGATCAATGGATCAAAAACGACCTCATGCCCCAGCTCAACAGCCTGGTGCGCACCTTGTCCAGCGGCATCTTTGGAGCGGTCAACCTGCTGAAAAATATCGTGATCGGGGTTATTATCTGCGTGCATGTGCTCAGCAGCAAGATTACCTTCTGCGGCCAGGTGAAAAAGATGATGTACGCGGTTTTGCCCACCCCAAAGGCCAATTTGCTGTTGGACAACGTGCGCTATACCCATCGGGTGTTCGGCGGATATATCAGCGGAAAACTCCTGGACTCGCTGATTGTGGGCCTGATCTGCTTTGCGTTCATGGCCACGTTCAATCTGCCCTACGCCATGCTGGTGAGCATCGTCATGGGTGTGACCAACATCATCCCCTTCTTTGGCCCGTTTATCGGGGCCATCCCCAGCATCCTTTTGATCTTCCTGGTGGACGTGCGTTCGGCTGTGATCTTTGCCGCCTTTATCCTGGTGCTCCAACAAATCGACGGCAATATCATCGAGCCAAAAATTCTGGGCGACTCCATTGGACTCTCCAGCTTTTGGGTAATCGTGGCCATCGTGGTTTGCGGCGGACTGTTTGGCTTTGTGGGCATGGTCATCGGGGCGCCCGCCTTTGCGGTGGGCTACAGCCTGGTGGGCATGGCGCTGGACCGCTCGCTGCGCAAGCACAACCTGCCCATTGAACTGGATACCTACATTGATCTGGACCATATGGAAGAGGAATCCGGCCAGCCGGTGGCAAAAAAAGAAGACTAACCCGGGCCGCGCCGCCAAATGGGGCCGGAAAATGGTTCTTTTCTGGTATATTTTGTCAATTCCCGCTCCAGGGTTTGACGTGGGCCCTGGAAAGAGGTACAATAGTTATATATACCATTCTACGGTGCGAAGATTAAGATACAACGGAGGGAAATATCCATGAAAAAGCATCTTGCGCTGCTTGTTTTGATGGCGCTGGTGATGGGACTTTTGAGCAGTTGCCGCTCCGACCCCACTACTCAACCCATGCCTTCCCCCACCCCTGAGGTAACGCTGGCCCCGGCGCCCACGCCTTCCCCTACCCCTGAGCCCACCGCCGAGCCCACGCCCGAGCCGGTTCCCACGGTGGCGGTGGCGGATTACACCTATGAAAGAATTACCAACGGCACCTTGGCCGTTCAGTTTAAGTACCCCTCCCACTGGATCAGCAACCCGGGCAAGACCACCATTTGCTACACCGAACCGGTGAACGAGGGCGAGGTGGGCGCGCGGGTGGCCGTGACCGCTTCCAAGACCTCCAAGACGCCCACCTCCAAGCAGATGAAGAACAAGATGGCCTCTTTCATCGAGAATTTGGGCGAGGAGTATCAAAACCTGGAGAAGGGCAAAATAAACGGCAAGGCCAAGCTGTGCAAGGCTTCCGGTTACGCGCAGAGCTACACCGCCACTGTGAATGGGGTGGAAATCACGGGCCAGGTGGTCATGGCCTACGTTAAAAACAAGAAGCGCATCTATACCTTCCATTTCAACGCGCCCACGGACCGCTTCGAAGAATTGAAGGAGGTGCGCACCACCATCAAGGATTCGGTTGCCACCTACAGCAAGAACTCATAAGCCTCATAATGAAAGGGCCGTTCCCTTTGCCGGTATGCGGAGGGAACGGCCCTTTTTGATATGGAACTATTCGCCCTGAGCCTGCACCTGAGCCCAATTCAAGAAATCATCCACATCCTCATCGGTGATATCAAAGGAAGTCACCAGCCGGCACATACCCTGGCCCATGACGTTAAAATACATAAAGGACTGCAAGGGCTCGATCCAGCTTTCGGGCATGGTGAGAAAAATCTCGTTGCCCTGAACCGGATACAGAATGGAAACGCCCTCCATCTTTTCCAGCCCCTGGGCCAGGCGCTGGGCCGCGGCATTGGCGCGCCGGGCATTTTCCAGGTAGATGCCCTCGCCCACATAGCACAGGAATTGAGCCGCGATATAGCGCATTTTCGAGGCCAGCTGGCCCGCGCCCTTGCGCAACACCGGATAGCGGGCCTCCAGCTCCGGATTAAACACCAACACCGCCTCGCCAAAGGCGCAGCCGTTCTTGGTGCCTCCAAAAACCAACACATCCACCCCTGCGTCCGAGGTCACGCTCTTCACCGGCACATTCAGGCTTGTCACCGCATTGGAGAGCCGCGCACCGTCCATGAACAGATAGAGCCCGTTTTCATGGCAAAAGCCGCCCAGAGCACGCACCTCGTCCGGGGTGTACAGAGTGCCCACCTCGGTGAGCTGGGCAATGGCCACCACCCTGGGCTGGGCGTGATGGAAATTGCCCTTGGCCGCGAGACAGGGGCGGATCAATTCCGGGGTCAGCTTGCCGTCCGGGGTGGGAACGGTCACCAGCTTGGCGCCCAAAATGGCCTCGGGCGCCCCGGTCTCATCGTCCACCAGATGGGCCGTCTGGGCGCAGATCACCGCGTCGCACCGGTTCAGCATGCCGCTCAGCGCCAATATATTGGCCCCGGTGCCGTTAAAGGCAAAAAACATCCCCAGCCTGCGGCCAAAAAGATTTTCAAACATGGCCTGGGCGGCCTTGGAATAGTCGTCCGCTCCATAGGGCATCTGATGGCCCGGATTGCAGGCGGTGAGCGCCTCCAAAATGCGCGGGTGTGTTCCGGCCGCGTTGTCGCTGGCCAAAGTCTTAATCGGGGTTTCAATTTCGGGAATCTGTGAAATCGCCATGATTATGCCTCCTGAATGGATTCATTGGTATGGGGTTTTCCAATCAACAATTCCTCCAGCCGGCCATGGATCAGGCCGTTGGAGGCGATCACATTGCCGGTGAGATTGCAGTCGGCCTCCCCCGGCCAGCCGGTCACCTTGCCGCCCGCCTCCTCCACCATGACGCGCCCGGCCGCAAAATCGTAAAGATAAATGCCCAGTTCAAAAAAGCCGTCGCACCGGCCCGAGGCCACGCAGCAAAGGTCATAGGCCGCCGAACCCATGCGCCTGAGGTCGCTCAATTCGCGCACCAGCGCCGGAAGCAGCCCATGGGTGCGCCGGGCGTTCCCGGGATTCCGGTGGGCAAAGCCCATGCTGACCACCGCGTCGCCCGGATCCGAAATTTCAGACACCCGAATGCGCTCCCCGTTCAGGGTGGCCCCTTTGCCCCGCTGGGCCGCATACAGCTCGTTCAAAGGCGGACAATACACCACCCCCAGCTGCAAGACGCCGCCCTGCTCATAGGCGATGGACACCGTGTACATGGGCAGATTTTTGATAAAATTGGTGGTGCCGTCAATGGGATCCACAATCCACCTTCCCCCGCTGCCCGAGGTCTCGCCGTATTCCTCGCCAAAGAAGCCGTCCTCAGGGCATTCGGCTAAAATCATCTCTCGAATCATGCGTTCCGAGGCCTTGTCGCATTCGGTCACAAAGTCGTGATGCGCCTTGGCCTGCACCCGGAAGGAACGGTGGTTTAAAAGATAAGCTCCGGCCTTTTGCGCCGCACGCTTAGCCAGTTCAAACTTCTCCTCCAAGCTCAGCATTTTGCCTACTCCTTTCGCCCGGAAAAGAAATTCGCGCCGAATTACAAAAAACAGGTGCGCCGGGCTGCAAAATCTGATACAATCATATCATAAATTTGCGTCAGGCGGTGTGAAGATTGATTAAATTGATTTCGTGGAATGTAAATGGCCTGCGCGCCTGCTTGGACAAGGACTTTATGAAGAGCTTTCAGGCGCTGAACGCCGATGTATTCTGCCTTCAGGAAACCAAGCTGCAGCCCGGCCAGGTGACGCTGGATCTGCCCGGTTATAGCCAATTCTGGAACAGCGCCGAGAAAAAGGGCTATTCGGGGACCGCGGTGTTCACCAGGCTTCCGGTTCTGGGCGTTCAAAACGGCATCGGCGTCGAGGTTCACGACCACGAAGGCCGGGTCATCACCGTGGAGTTCGAACATTTTTATCTGATCTGCTGCTATACCCCCAACAGCCAACGGGAGCTGGCCCGCTTGGATTACCGCATGGAATGGGAAAGGGATTTTCGTAACTACCTTTTGGGTCTGGAACGCCGGAAGCCGGTGGTGCTTTGCGGCGACTTAAACGTGGCCCATCAGGAAATTGACCTTAAAAATCCGCGCACCAATCACATGAACGCCGGGTTCACCGACCAGGAGCGCGCCGAGTTCACCAAATTGCTGGAGGCCGGATACATCGACAGTTTCCGCCATTTTTATCCGGACGCGGTGGGCCAATACAGCTGGTGGAGTTACATACGCAACGCCCGGGCCACCAACGCGGGGTGGCGCATCGACTATTTTTGTGTATCCAAAAAACTGGAATCCGCCCTGCGCGGCGCGGCCATCCATCAGGAAATCTTTGGCTCCGACCATTGTCCGGTGGAGCTCACCATGGAATTTCCGGAATAGGCCGGAAACCTCTGGGTGTTGACAAAGTCAACACCCTTCGAAAAAATGAAAAATTTCATTTTTTCGAGTTGCATCATTTTCCTGTCACCTTCGGTGACGGCCGGAAAATGATAGAAGAAGCGGCCACTTGGGCCGCTCCGACGGCGCGGCGTCAAAATCTTCGATTTTGCCGTCCGCGGTCGCCTTTGGCGACTTGGAAGCCCAAAGGGCTTCCAACCTTGCTGCGTACATGCCGCCGCTGCGGATT
>DVJW01000066.1 GCA_018716505.1 Candidatus Faecaligallichristensenella faecipullorum
CAAAATCTCCGATTTTGCCGTCGCGGTCGCCTTCGGCGACTTGGAAGCCCAAAGGGCTTCCAACCTTGAACCGCAAAGCCGGTTCTGCGGATTTCGAAGGCCGCGCTTTGCGCGGCTGGAGGTTCGCAAACAACGTTTGCGAGCCGGAACCCCGGCCCGGCGGATTGAGGGAGCGCTTCAGCGCGACTAGGGGTGTGAGAATCGAAGATTCTCCACCCCGTACCCGAGGCCGTCCAAAGGACGGACACGGGCGAAAAGTAAGGCCGGGGCGGAGATATGAAGGGGCTGCGGCCCCTTCATGCATCCTCAGAGTAATGAATTAGGTTTTTTGACAAGCTGCAGGCCTGTCCAGGGGACGGGCCTTTTTTCGGATTGGGAGGCGAGGAGATGAGCCCGGCGGTTCCGCAAAACCTCAGGGACTTTTTCCTGGAACACAACAAAATCGCCCTGGCCTTTTCCGGGGGCGTGGATTCGGCCTATCTGCTCTATGCGGCCCTGCAAAGCGGGGCCCGGGTGACCGCCTACTACGCGGAAACCGAATTTCAGCCCGAATTCGAGCGGCGGGACGCGCGGATGCTGGCCCGGTCGCTGGGGGCGGAGATGCGGGTGATCCCCCTGGAGGCGCTGAAGGATGAACGGGTGGCGAAAAACGGGCCGGAGCGATGCTATTTCTGCAAGCACAATTTGTTTTCCGCCCTGATTCAGGCGGCCCGGGCCGACGGATTTTCGGAAATCATGGACGGCACCAACGCCTCGGACGACGCCCTGGACAGGCCGGGCATGCGCGCCCTTCAGGAGATGAAGGTGCTTTCGCCGCTGAGGAGCTGCGGCCTTCACAAGGCGCGCATTCGGGCGCTTTCCAAAGAGGCCGGGCTGTTCACCTTTGACAAGCCGGCCTACGCCTGTCTGGCCACCCGCATCCCCACCGGAACCGCCATCGAGCCCGGGGCGCTTCAAAGGGTGGAGCGCGCGGAAGCGGCGCTGATGGAAATGGGCTTTTCCGACCTGCGGGTGCGGATTCGGGGGGGCCTGGGGCTGATTCAGCTGCCCGGGGCCCAGCTTAAGCGGGCCATGGAAATTCGGGAACAAATCCTCGGGGCGCTGGGGCGGGATTTTGAGCAGGTCGCCCTGGACTTGAACCCCAGGCCCAAAGAAAAATAAACGGCACAAGGAGCGGTGAATCGATGAAAACCCTGTATTTGGAATGCGCCATGGGCGCGGCCGGCGATATGCTGATGTCGGCGCTGTCGGAACTGATCCCGGATCCCGAGGGCTTTGTCCGGGAAATGAACGCCCTGGGCCTGCCCGGGGTCAAAATTGAACGTCAAAAGGCGGTGCGCGCGGGCATCACCGGAACCCACATGGCGGTCACGGTGGACGGGCAGGAGGAGCACAGCAGCGACGCGGAACCCGGCCATGACCACCATCACGACCATGACCATCATCATGACCACCATCATGACCACGACCACGGCCATGACCACCATCATGACCATGACCACGGCCATGAACACCACCACGACCATGAACACGACCATGAGCATCCCCATGACCATGGCCACCATCACCACGCGGCGCTTGCGGACATCGAGGGCATGATCGCTTCGCTTCCGGTTTCGGATCAGGTCAAGGCCGACGCCACGGCGGTGTACAAGCTCATCGCCCAGGCCGAGGGCCATGCCCACGGCATGCCCATGGAGCAGATCCACTTCCACGAGGTGGGCACTTTGGACGCGGTGGCCGACGTGGTGGGGGTCTGCCTGCTGATGGAGCGCATCGGGGCCGGCAAGATCGCCTGCTCCCCGGTGCATGTGGGCAGCGGCCAGGTGAAATGCGCCCACGGGGTGCTGCCGGTTCCGGCCCCGGCCACCGCCTACATCTTAAAGGACGTGCCCATCTATGGGGGCCAGGTCAAGGGCGAGCTTTGCACCCCCACCGGGGCCGCGCTGCTCAAGCATTTCGCCGCCTCCTTCGGCCCCATGCCCATGATGCGGGTGGAGAAAACCGGTTACGGCATGGGCACCAAGGAATTTGAATCCGCCAACTGCGTGCGGGCCTTCCTGGGCGAGGCCGGGGACGGGGCCGGCCAGGTGGCGGTGCTGGAATGCAATCTGGACGATATGACCGGCGAGGCCCTGGGCTTTGCCATGGAGACCCTGCTCATGGCCGGGGCGCTGGACGTGTTCATCGCGCCCATTCAAATGAAGAAAAACCGGCCCGGCCATCTGCTGAGCGTGATCTGCGAGGAGGCCGACGCCGGCCGCTTCGCCGCGCTGATGCTGCGCCACACCACCAGCTTCGGGGTGCGCAAGCGCCTTTGCGAACGGTACACCCTGAGCCGCGAGGTCAAGACCGCCCAGAGCGATTTCGGCCCCATCCAGGTCAAGGAGGGGCGGGGCTACGGGGTGACCAAGTCCAAGCCCGAATATGAGGACCTCAAGCACGCGGCCGTGCAAAACGGGGTTTCGCTGGCGGATGTGGCCAAGAGCATCCGCTGACCGCGCAGGGCGGAAGACCGCGTTTCCCCTTATACATGGGGAAAAATCCGGCCTTTTTCGGGCGCCGCAACCAGCGGTTGCCCAATTGTCCGGCGCGCTTTCTTCCCCGCAACCGGCCCATCGGGTATACTGAGCACGTTCCGAGGCCGCTTTATGCGCTGGGAGCGATTCTTCAAACGAGGTGATAAGCCCATGACATTGGCGGACAAGATTATCCTGCTCAGAAAGCGCCAGGGCCTTTCCCAGGAGGAGCTGGCCGAACGAATGGACGTGACGCGCCAGGCGGTCTCCAAATGGGAATCCGGCCAGTCGGCGCCCGATCTGGAGCGCGTTTTGCTGCTCAGCCGGATCTTTGAGGTGACCACCGACCAGCTGATAAAAGACGATATGGAGCTGGATCCCCCTGCGGCCCAGGCCGCCGGGGAAGGGCCGGCCCTGCGCCGGGTGGGCCTTGAGGAGGCCGAGCGCTTTTTGAACATCCGCATCCAAAGCGCCAAGCAAATTGCTTTGGCCGCCTATCTGTGCATCCTGTCCCCGGCCTGCCTGATCATTCTGAGCGCGGCCGGGGAGATGGGAATGATGAGCGAAAAGCTGGGCCTGGGCCTGGGGCTTTCGGCCATGGCCGTGCTGGTGGCCATGGCTGTGCTGATCTTTGTGTTCACCGGGGCCAGATCCCAGCCCTTTGAGCATTTGAAGGAGGAACCCTTTGAGGCCGGGAGCGAAACCGTCGAATGGGTAAAGCGCCGCCAGCAGGAATTCCGCCCGCGCCAGGCCGTCTTACACGCCGCGGGCGCCTGCCTGTGCGTGCTGTCGGTGTTGCCCATCTTTTGGGGCCCGCTGTTTTCCGAGGAGCCGCTGTTTATGACCGTCATGGTGGGCGTCACCTTGGCGGTGGCCGGGGCCGGGGCCGCGCTGTTTATCCTGTCCGGGGTGCGTCAGGCGGCCTTTGAAACCTTGCTTCAGCAGGGGGACTTTTCCCCCAGGGCCAAGCGGGAATTCAGCGGTTTGGGCTCCGTCAGCGCGGCCTATTGGCTGATTGCCACCGCGGTGTTTCTGGGCTACAGCTTCGCCACCAACGATTGGGGGAATTCCTGGATCGTCTGGCCGGTGGCCGGGGTGCTGTTCGGCGCGCTGATGTGCGTGCTGCGCCTGAGGGTGGAGCGGAACCGGGGCCGGGAATAGCCCCTCTCTTCCTATTTATGGCCCGGGAACGCGCCTTCCCGGGCCTTTAGAGTATCAACAAAGTCTAACAGAACGGCCTATATAATCGGAGCTGACGGCATGTACGTCAGCTCCGTCATTTTTCGGGAAGAATCGTTTACGATTCTGCTGGGTGTTGACAAAGTCAACACCCTTCGGAAAAATGAAATTTTCATTTTTCCGAGTTGCATCATTTTCCTGTCACCTTCGGTGACGGCCGGAAAATGATAGAGGAAGCGGCCACTTGGGCCGCTCCAGCGGCGCGGCGTCAAAATCTTCGATTTTGCCGTCGCGGTCGGCGAAGCCGACTTGGAAGCCCAAAGGGCTTCCAACCTTGAACCGCAAAGCCGGTTCTGCGGATTGAATATGAAGGGGCCCCGGCCCCTTCATGCATCCCCAAAGTACCAAACTGGTTTTTTGACAGTCTGTGGCGCGGCCAAGCGGCTGCGCCGGTTTCTGTATAGGACATCCCGCCATTTGATTTATTTCGTGGCGAGCCCTAGAACTTTAAGCTCTGGCCGTTTTGCTTCAGCCATTTTTTCCAGATCAGATAGTCGCTCTGATACCGCTCAACCCGCCGCCAGAAGCGTTCGGAATGGTTAAACTCATAAAGATGGCAGAGCTCATGGATCACCACATAATCCAGGCATTCCCGTGGGGCCAGGATCAGCCGCCAGTTGAAGTTGATGTTGCCCAGATTGGAACAGCTGCCCCATTTGGTGCGCTGGTCGCGCACCGTGACCTTGCCCGGACCGCGGCCGATGAGGGGCTGGTAATAAGCCATGCGCCCGGCAAAGCGCTCCTTGGCGCGCTGAACGCACCATTGGGTCAAAAATTCCCGGCGCGCCTGCTCGTCCCAATCCCCGGGCGCGCGCATCAACAGCTCGTCCCCCTTGACCTCAATGGAAGGCGCGCCCTCCATGAGGTTCAGGGTCAGCGAGCGCCCCTCCAGGGGAATGCGTTGGCCGCTCTCCAAAGAAGATTCCGCCCGGCGCGCCTGCTCGTAGCGGACGAACTGTTCCCTGGCCTGAAGAATCCACTCGGCCCGGCTCCTTACAAATTCGTCCGAAACCCTGAGCGGGGCGCGCAAGGGCGCGAATACCCGGATATTTCCGCCGGGCATGACCCGGATTTCAACGCTCTTGCGCTGGGTTTGCTGAAGATCATACTCAATCTTGCCCAATGGAGTCAATACGCTTCTCTTCATGAACGCCTACCGTTTCTCGCCCACCAGCGGGCGTCCGGGAATGGCGATGCGCTCCAGGAGCTCGGGCTTGCCCAGCAAGGCTTCCAGCCCGCGAATGGCGCAGCCCGCCGGATCCGAGGCTACCTGACAGTTCAACCCGGTCTCGTTGGCCATCAACTTTTCTATGCCGAACAGCGCAGCGCCGCCCCCGGTTAAGAGCATGCCGTTTTGGGCAAGGTCGGCGCTCAGTTCCCCGGAAAGGCCGGGCAAAAGCTCGTTGACCAGGCGAATCAGCCGCTGGGGAATGGGCGCGATGGCTGCATTCACGCATTCGGCGCTCACCTCCCGGCTCACCGGGAAACCGGTCTTTCGATCCAGGCCGATCACCGGCTGCTTTACTGTTCCGCGCCCGCCAAAGGCCGCGCCCAAGGTCTGCTTTAAATCCTCGGCCGTGCGCGGGCCGATCTCAAAGCCTTCGGCGCGCAGGGCGCGCTGGATGGCCCCGTCCACCTCGCCCATGCCCAAGGGCAGGCTGAGCTGGGCGGATACCATACCTCCGGCCACCACCGAGGCGGCCATCACGCCATCGCCCAGTTCCACCACCATGATCCCCTCGGGCGAGGCAATATCCCATCCGGCGCCCAGCGCCGCGCACAGGGCGGAGGGCACCAAGGCCACCTTTTCCGCCCCGCTTTCCAGGATTGCGGTGGTCAGCGCCCGCTTTTCCGCGTCCCGCAGGCAGCCGGGCAGGGCCGCGCCCACCACCGGGCGGCGGGTCATGGGGGAGCCCATGACCCGAGCCATCATGGAGCGAATCAACTCCACGCAAACCGCCATATCCTCCACCGAACCGTGCACCACCGGCCGAACCGGGCGCATACCCTGGGGCGTGCGGCCCAGAGCCAGGCCCGCGGCTTCGCCCAAAACGCAAATTCTGTCCCCGCGCACCATGGCCAAATTGGCCTCCACCAAGGGGACGCTTGCCCCGGAAACCACCATGCGGGCGCTGTAACTGCCCAAGTCCAAGCCCAAATCCATTCGCATCTGTATGTACCTCCCCCGCGCACGGTCCATCGACAGGCCGTGCGCGGCAATCCGAAAAATAGTTTCTTTAAACCCTATCCCGCGTTGGGGGCGGGGTGGTATTTCTGGCGGGTGGCACGGCCTCCCCGCAAATGGCGGTCGGCCTTGTTGTTTTCCAGGATTGCGTTGACCTGTAGCGCCAATTCGCCGTCCAACTCGGGCAGCCGCTTTCGGATGTCCTTGTGGATGGTGGTCTTGCTCACGCCCAGAAAAGCCGCGCATTGACGCACTGTGCCCCCGGTATCCGTCAGATAGTGCGCCGCGTCCAAGGTGCGCTGTTCGATATACGTCCTCACATTCATCCCCTCCCACGGCAAGGCTATGCGTCCGCCCGGGACGAATATCACTTGCCAAGGGGAGGGCGCAGGGAAGCGCGGCGCCATATCCCTTTGAATTTATTTTACCACACAATTCGCCCTGAGGCCAGGGCGGGAGCCCTTTTAGGCGATGCCGTCCAGATGAATGGCGCGCATCAACTGGGGCAGGTAATTTTTGTGGTTGGCCGGCACCCGCTGAATCATGAACACCACCACCAGCTCCCGCTCAGGATCCACCCTGAGCGAAGTTCCGGCCATGCCGTTCCAGCCAAAGCTGCCGGGACGCTCGTCATATTCGCTTAGACTGGGGTCTTGCATGACCCGTACCGTAAAGCCATAGCCATAACCAGCCTCATCCGGCCAATTGAACCCCACCCGCTGGGCCGGGGTTAGATGGTTTTGCGTCATCATACGCACGCTTTCGGGGCTGAGTATGCGCTTTCCGTTTAGCCTCCCGCCGTTGAGCAGCGCCAGCCCGAAGCGCATATAGTCGTCCGCGCAGCTGATAAGCCCTGCGCCGCCCGCCTCAAAGTTGGGGCTGTCGGTCATGCGAACGCCCTCGCTTTCGTCCCGCCAGGGATGGAGCGCGTCGTCGTAGATTACGGCCAGACGCCCTTTATCCAGCTGTTCCGGATGAAAGGCGGTGCGGGTCATGCCCAAGGGCTCGAAGATAGCCTCCCGCATGATTTCGCTCAGACGCCGGCCTGTGACTTTCTCGGCCAATCCGCCCAATATATCGCAGTTCAATCCGTAATGCCACCTTTCCCCTGGATGGGAAATGAGCGGGCATTGGGCCAGCGCCCGGGCAAAATCCAGGGTGGACCAGGGCCGGCCCGCGCGCTCATCCTGGGCACTGCGGCGGTTGAGGGCGTTTTGGGCCGCGCTGACCTGGCCCAGGACGCCTTCGCCGCTACCCGGATAGGGAATGCCCGAGGTCATGGTGAGCAGATGGAGGACCGTCAAAGGCCGCTTGGCCTCCACAAGATGAAAGCCGGAGGCCTCATCGCCCTCCACCACCCGCAAATGGGCGTATTCGGGCATATAATCGGCCACGGGGGCATTGATATTGATGAGTCCCCGCTCGGCCAAGCTCAAAATGAGCGCGCCGGTGACCACCTTGGTGGTGGAATACATGTGGCAAAGGGTATCCCGATGGAAGGGCGCCTGGTTTAAAACGCGCCATCCGCTCTGGGCATAGGCAGCCTCTTTGCCGCCCTGATAGACCAGGGCCAGCGCGCCCGCAGCCATGCGCTTTTCCACGAAGCCGTCCAAAAGGGCCTGAAGATGTGTCGCCATAGCGGTTCTCCTTTCCGGCAGTTGGATTTTTCTTTATTGTATCATGCCCATTTGGACCGGGCAACGAAAATTAAGCCGGGATTTTTTATGCCCGGGCAGGAAACCGGCCCGGAACCGCAGAATATTTTTGCAGGGAAAATGATTCCCAAATTTGCAGCGGAGGCTTAGAATTATGAACAGGATCATTCCGGTGGGAACTTGCATTCCGGGCGAGCGCTTTACCCAGTGGGTGCCCGCGCTGATGGGCAAGGGGTTTGAATGCTTTTCCATTAACTTTCACATGGAATTCCATGGCATTGAGCTGGAAAAATTCTCCGATAAAGTGCGCGCCATCATGGAGGGCGGCCAGGAATATGTGGCCTCGCTGGGCTATTATTGCAACGCGCTCCAGTTTGAGGAACACAGGAAGTCCCTGGAAAAATGCATCGACCTGGCCCATACCTTTGGCACCAACCTGGTGACCACCTTTGCGGGCGGGCTGGAAGGCCGCTCGGTGGAGGAATCCATGCCCAAGTTTAAAGAGGTCTTTGGGGAATTGTGCAAACGCGCCGAGGATAAAGGCGTGAAAATTTGCATTGAGAATTGCCCCATGGATGGAACCTGGAAGCATGTGACCTGCAACATCGGCTTTAATCCCCGGGCTTGGGAAATGATGTTTAACGAGGTCTCCAGCCCGGCCTTGGGCCTGGAGTGGGAGCCTGCCCATCAGATGGGCCAGCTCATCGACCCCATCGCCAATTTGCGCAAATTCGCGCCCAAGGTATACCATATGCACGGCAAGGACGCCAACGTCAAGCGCGACCTCATCGCCAGCGAAGGCATTATCGGCGCCCAGGCGCCGGTGGATATGCGCTTTCCTGGATTGGGCGAGGTGGACTGGAGAGAGGTCTTTACCATCCTGTATCAGAACGGCTATGACAGCGATATCTGCATTGAGGGCTATCATGACCTGCTGTTTAACGGTGAATTTGAAATGACCGGCCAGCTGCATGCCCTCAACTACCTGAAATGGTGCCGGGGCGGAAGCTTTGCACCCAACCCCTGGGGAAAGTAACCGCGTTCCAAAATAACACCAGAGCCATCGATGCACGGAACATGTGTCGATGGCTCTGGCGTTTTCCATTTGCGTGGAAATAGGGGGAAGTTGGCCATGAACCCCGGACGTAGGGGGATACGTCGCGTTTGGGCGTTCATTGAGCGCCTCTGCGCCCGGGCCGGGAATAATTATACCACAAGAAATAAACTTTGTCACTATACCATAGGCCGCAGTTTTTGGAAGCAAGGTAAAAATTTTTTGGCTTTCCGGAATAATCCGGGCGGGAATGGATAGAATGTATGGCGAAAGAATTTGTCATAAAAGGAGAGCGCTATTCATGGAATTTAAGGACAGCCAAACCTGGGCGAACCTCATGTCAGCCTACTCGGGCGAATCGCAGGCCTGTGTGAAATATCAGTACTACGCCTCCAAGGCGCGCGCCGACGGCTTCCAGCAGATGGCCAATATCTTCGACGAAACCTCGCGCAATGAGCGTGAACACGCCAAAATCTGGTTTAAACTCCTGCACGACGGCATGCCCGAAACCCTGAGCAATTTGCAGGACGCCGCGGCCGGAGAAAATTTTGAATGGACCCAGATGTACGCCGAATACGCGGCCAAGGCCCGGGAGGAAGGCTTTGAGCGCATTGCCACTTTGTTTGATATGGTGGGCAAAATCGAGGCCATGCACGAGGCGCGCTACCGCAAGCTCATCGGCAATATCGAAGACAATAAGGTCTTTAAGAGCGAGACCAGCAAAAAATGGATCTGCCTGAACTGCGGGCATGTTCATGAGGGCACCGAGCCCCCCGAGGTCTGCCCGGTGTGCGCCCATCCCCAGGCGTTCTTTGAAATTTGGGATCAGAACTATTGAGCCGCTGAGTCTGTGAGCCGGAGAAATCCCTCCGGCTCTGGGTGTTGACAAAGTCAACACCCTTCGAAAAAATGAATTTTTCATTTTTTCGAGTTGCATCATTTTCCTTTGTCGCCCGT
>DVJW01000067.1 GCA_018716505.1 Candidatus Faecaligallichristensenella faecipullorum
CCGCTGCGCATCGGGATTTTAAATCTTATGCCCACAAAAGAGGTAACCGAAACCCAACTTTTGCGCCTGATCGGCAATACCCCGCTTCAGGTGGAGGTGAAACTTTTGCGCACCGCCACCTATGCCTCCAAAAATGTCTCCCAGGAGCATTTGAAGACCTTTTATTCCACCCTGGACGAGGTTCGGGACCAGAAATTCGACGGCTTTGTCATCACCGGCGCGCCGGTGGAGCTGATGCGGTTTGAGGATGTGGAATATTGGCAGGAGCTCACCGAGATCATCGACTGGGCCGAGGAACATGTGTTCTCTACCTTGTATATCTGCTGGGCCGCCCAAGCCGGTTTGTATTATCATTACGGAATACCCAAGTATGAATTGAAGGAAAAATGCTTCGGCGTGTTCCGCCACAAGGTGCTTCTGCCCAACAATCCGCTGGTGCGCGGCTTCGACGCCACCTTTCACGCCCCTCATTCGCGCCACACCGAGGTGCGGGCCGGGGATATCGAAAAAATCGATGAGCTGGAGATTCTTTCGGTGAGCGACAAGGCCGGGGTGTATATCGTGGCCAGCAAGGATGGAAAAAGGGTTTTTGTGACCGGACACAGCGAATATGATCCCAATACTTTGAAGCTGGAATATGAGCGGGACATTGCCCGTGGGCTCGATATCAGCGTGCCCTATCATTATTTCCCGGACGACGATCCCACCAAGGAACCCAATGTAAGATGGCGCGCCCACAGCAATCTGCTGTTTCAAAATTGGCTCAACTACTGCGTCTATCAGGAAACCCCCTATGATTTGGATGAAATCGGAAAAAGGTAAGAATTTGATAAGGAATTGGAAGCAAAATCAGTAAGGGCTGCATGGTATTATTTTGCTTGTAAACGAAAGGAGAGAACATATCATGCGGCGTTTTATCTTTGGATTGATCTTGGTGTTTTTTGTTGCGGTGAGCGTGGTCCTTTATTTTGCCACCGCGCCCGCCGAGCGGGACAATCTGTCTTTGAGCGGGCAGGAGGCCCTGCCCACGGCTTTGCCTTCGCCCACGGCTGCGCCCGAGGCGACCGCCACCTTGGCGGCGGATCCGGTCTTTCAAACCCAGAACGAGTTGCCGCTCCTGGTCAACGCGGATAATCCTTTGCCCGAAGGCTATAAGCCCCAGGAGCTCGTTAAGCTTTATGATCAAAAGAATCGCAGCTTTGAGCTGTCGGCCAGCAACATCAAGGTGGAAGGGGAGACCTACCGGGCCATGCAGAAGATGTTTTCTGCCGCGGCCGATGACGGGGTGGATGGCTTCATTATTACCAGCGGCTACCGGACGCGCAAGCGCCAGAGGGAGCTGTACGAGGAACGGCAGGACGACACGGTTCAACTGCCCGGGTGCAGCGAGCACGAAAGCGGTTTTGCCTTTGACGTGACCGCGCGCGGCAGCGGAAACGGCTTTGAAACCACCGAGCAATTTGAATGGCTCTCCAAGCATTGCGCGGAATACGGATTTATCCTGCGTTACCCCAAGGGAAAGGAACAGGAGACCGGAATCACCTATGAGCCCTGGCATTATCGCTACGTTGGGGTGGAGGTGGCCCAGGAAATCATGTCCCGGGGCATAACATTGGAGGCCTATTGCGCCGAAAGAGGCGCGTAGTTTGAAGGCGCCCGCTTCCGCGAGAGGGAAGGGGCGCTTTCACGCGCAATCAAATTTGAATTCGAGGGTTGTAAGGACGGGGGTATTATGGCGGGAGCGCGCATACTCGTGGCCGACGACGACCGCGAAATTGTGGAATTGATTAAGGCATATTTGGTCAACGAGGGCTATGAGGTCATCTGCGCCTATGATGGAACGGCCTGCATGCGGGCGCTGGAAGAAGAACAGGTGGAACTGTTGGTGCTGGACATCATGATGCCGGGCATGGACGGCATGGAGGTCTTGCGAAGGCTCAGGCAGCGCATGACGCTGCCGGTCATCTTTGTGTCGGCCAAGTCTACGCCCATGGACAAGATCATGGGGCTGGCCACCGGGGCCGACGACTATCTCACCAAGCCCTTCCATCCCATGGAGCTGGTGGCGCGCATCAAGGCCCAGCTCAGGCGGGCCAGCCAATTCGGCAGGCCGTCGGGCATGGAGGAAATTATTTTAAAGGACCTGGTGCTCAACATCACCCAGCACCGCCTGACCCAGAACGAGCGGGAAATCCGGCTTACCCCGAAGGAATTCGGGATCTTGGAAATGCTCATGCGCCATCCGGGCCGGGTTTTCAGCTCCGAGCAGATTTTCGAGGCGGTCTGGGGAGAAAAGGCGTACGATCAGGACAACACGGTGATGGTACATATCCGCAAGCTGAGGGACAAGCTAAGGGACGATTCCCGGCGGCCGCGATATATCCGTACCGTTTGGGGGGTGGGTTATTCCTTTGAAAAGTAGAGGCGGATTGACCGGAAAATTTCTGTTGTATGGGCTGCTGAGCCTGGCGATCTCCCTGGGCGCGGTGGGCATAATCTATGCCTATATGAGGACGAACCTATCCTATGACGGCAGCTTGCACTGGTATCAGCTGGACACCCTCTATGTTATGATTACCGACAATCTGATCTGGGTAGCCGTGTTCATGCTCATTTTCCTTGTGAGCTTTAGCCTTTTCAGTTGGCGCACCATTGCCCGGATCAACCGGGTTATCCGGGCCGTGCGGCAGGTGGCCCGGGGCGACTATACGGTGGAACTTACCTCCGACGGCAAGAGCGAGCTGGCCGAACTGGAACAGAATGTGAACGAGATGGCCAAGGCGGTGGGGGAATCCTTTGCCCGTCAGAAAAAGGTGGAGCGCGAAAAGGACGAGTTTATTACCAATATCGCCCACGATCTAAAGACGCCTTTGATGAGCATAAAGGGGTATCTTACGCTGATTTTGGAGCGAAAGCCCGACCTTGAGACCACTTATTCCTATGTAAAGGTGGCCCATGACAAAGCGGAAAAGCTGGAAAAGCAGATTCTGGATCTGTTCGACCTGTCCCGGCTGACCTCGGGGGCCATGCGCCTGGAGAAAGAGCCCATCAATGTGAGCCGGTTCCTGCTTCAGGTGCAGGACGAGGCTTATCCCATGATGCAAAAGAATGGCATGGAGCTCAGGCTGGGAACGCTGCCCCATGAGCTGTATTTGAAGGCCGACGGCATGCTGTTGGCCCGGGTGTTCGACAATCTGCTCACCAACGCCACCCGCTATGCCAATGAAGGCCGGTTTGTGGATCTGGAATGCGAGGCGGTCAAGGATGTGGTGATCTTTCGGGTGGTGACCCACGCAAACCCCATCCCGGAGGACCAATTGGAACACATTTTTGATAAGCTCTATCGCATGGAGGAATCCCGCTCCTCAGAAACCGGGGGATCGGGCCTGGGGCTGAGCATCAGCCGCAGCATTGTGACCCAGCACGGAGGCAGCCTGACCGCCCGGCGCACCCAGGACGGTACCGCGTTTGTGGTGATTATGCCCCTGAGTGGGTCAGAGTTTGAAGCATAAGATAAAACGCTCTCTCGCATGGAGTAAAGCGGGAGGGCGTTAACTGTGGGGAAATAGCTTGCCATATACAAATGTGTGTGATATACTAATTACGATTTAGTGACTCTGGTCTATCAAAGTGATTAAGAAAACTTTGAAATAATGTCCACTATATAGTGAAAAGATGGCGCACAATGTTGAGTGCGCGTTGTTTTTGTTATGACAAATAATTGATTATAAAAGGTGATCTTGGAGGCTAAATAAAATGGATATTCTTACGAAACTTGGAATTCATAACAAAAAAGACTTGTTTCAACTAGGCTGGCAATTTGTCAAATTTGGCCTTGTGGGACTAAGCAACACTGCTGTTTCCATGGCATGCTATTATATCTTCCTGTGGATTGATCCATCGTTGTATATGGTGGGCAGTATTGTTGGGACGATTGTGAGCATCGCCAACGCTTTTTTTTGGAATGATCGCTTTGTGTTTACCGGAACTGAGTCTGGTTGGAAATCAAAGTTAGGAAGGCTTGGAAAAACTTATATCAGCTATGGCGGTACGTCCATATTGTCAAATGTACTCTTATGGATTGAAGTTTCATTTTTCGGTGTGGGGAAAGTAATCGCGCCAATTGTAAATCTTATTATTACAATTCCGTTGAATTTTGTTATCAATAAGTTTTGGACGTTTAAGCGGTAATTTTTAGGCGAGAGGAGATTGGAAAATGTTAAAGAAAAGTCGGGTAG
>DVJW01000068.1 GCA_018716505.1 Candidatus Faecaligallichristensenella faecipullorum
GCCTCGCCTGGGCTCTGCGGAACGGGCGAAGGCGTAGGTGCTGCTTGAGTTATTAAATCAGCCTGAGCAGACGATTCTTCGGAGGTTGATTCGGGTTTAAGCGCTTTGAGTTGTTCGGTGTCCTGCTCAACGCGATTCAATTGCATATAATATGAAATTGGATAGTACAACGCCACTGCAATACATACAATGGCCACCATGACCAGACAGGCGATTATAGCTCTTCGCATCCTCTCGCCTCCCGATGCACATAAGTTCCCATAATTATGGTATTCTAAATTATCCTTATATTACCACATTACCCTTTCGAGTGCAACACTCCCCATTCAAGATGTGAATCTCTCCAAATGTTAATTTTTTATTTTTCTCCGCATAACAATCAGCCCCATTCCATTCGCCAAACGGTCATTTTGCGAAAGACCAAAGTCTCTCTTTGCACATAAAGTTACTATGATCACACCAAATTCCTAAGAATATTGAGAATATTTCTTTTATGCGCCCATTAATACAGACTTCGGTCTTAATTGAATTTTTGTTTTATTGTGAAAATTCTTTGTTCTTGGTTTAACAATTTCAGCGTGCTTCCCAGGCTCAAATATGATATAGTAAATGGTATAGCAAAAAGAAAAACAAGATCCACCAGGGCCCAGAAGGAGTACAAGACCATGCGAAAACTGATCCGATTTCTATCCCGTTACAAGCTGGAGTCCATCGTGGGGCCGCTGTTTAAGCTGTTGGAAGCCAGCTTTGAATTGGTGGTCCCTCTGATTATGGCCAGCGTCATCGACACCGGCATCCGCAATGCGGACAGCGGCTATATTTACCGGATGGGGGGACTGCTCGTCCTTATGGGCGTGCTGGGCTTGGTTTGCTCCCTGACCGCCCAGTATTTCGCGGCCAAGGCGGCCATGGGCTTTGGAACAGAGCTACGGTCTGCGCTGTTTGCCCATATCAACAGCCTGTCTCACAGCGAGATCGACCGCTTGGGCGCCTCTTCCCTGATTACCCGCATGACCAGCGATGTAAATCAAGCACAGTCCGGGGTCAACTTGGTACTTCGATTGTTTTTGCGCTCTCCGTTTATTGTGGTGGGCGCCATTATCATGGCCTTCATGATCGACGTGAGGCTAACGCTTATCTTCCTGGCCGCCACCCCACTGTTGGCGCTGGCCATTTACTACGTCATGGCCAAGACCATCCCGGCTTATAAAGCGATTCAAAACAAGTTGGATCATGTATCGCTGATCACCCGGGAAAACCTGTCGGGAGTTCGGGTCATCCGCGCTTTTTCCAAACAGGAGGCGGAACAGGAGCGCTTTCAACAGGCAGGCGAAGGCTTGATGAATATGCAGCTGGCCGCGGGGCGCATATCGGCCCTGATGAACCCGGCCACCTTTGTGATCGTAAACCTGGCCATATTGGCGCTCATCTGGTTCGGCGGCTTCAGCGTGGACGGCGGAAGGATCAGCCAAGGCGAGCTGGTGGCATTGGTCAACTACATGACCCAGATTTTGACCGCCCTGGTGGCATTGGCCAATTTGATCATCAGCTTCACCCGCGCCTCGGCCTCCGCCATACGCATCAATGAGGTGTTTGCCGTCTCTCCTTCCATCCACGACTCGGTGCAAAGCATGCCCGCTCCCGTCAAAGGGGCGCCGAAGGTGGCATTTGAAAATGTTGGATTGACCTACGCGGGTTCCAGTGAAGAAGCCCTGAGCGGCATCAGCTTTTCCGCCATGCCCGGCGAGACCATCGGGATCATCGGGGGAACCGGCAGCGGCAAGTCCACGTTGGTCAATCTGATTCCCAGATTTTACGAAGCCACATCGGGCTCGGTGAAGGTGGATGGCCAGCCAGTACAAAACTATCCCCAGGCCGGGTTGCGCGGACGCATTGGCATGGTGCCGCAAAAAGCGGTACTATTTAAAGGAAGCCTTCGGGACAATATGCGCTGGGGCAAGCGCGACGCCACAGACGATGAAATCTATGAGGCACTGGACATCGCCCAGGCCCGCGAGTTTGTGGAGCTGCGCGAAGGCGGGCTGGACGCCGAGATTGAACAGGGTGGCCGCAACCTCTCGGGCGGGCAACGGCAGCGGCTCACCATTGCCCGCGCCCTGGTGGGCAAGCCGGACATCCTGATTTTGGACGACAGCGCGTCGGCCCTGGATTTCGCCACCGACGCCAGACTTCGCCGGGCCATCCGCGAAAAAACCCAGGATATGACCGTGTTCATCGTGTCTCAGCGCGCCGGAAGCATTCAGCACGCCGACCGCATCGTGGTTTTGGAGGACGGGCACATGGCCGGTTTGGGCCGCCATGAAGATCTGATCGAAAACTGCGAGGTCTACCGGGAAATTTGCCTTTCCCAGCTTTCCGAAAGCGAGGTGTCCGCCAAATGAAGGGGCAATCTTCCACCCTGCGCCGCTTGCTTGGCTTCATCCGCCCTTGCCGGCGGTTCGTAATCCTGGCGCTGGTTTTCGCGGTCGTGTCGGTTTTTATGACCCTTTATGCCCCGGTCTTGACCGGCGAGGGCATTGATCGAATTGTGGACAAGGGACTTGTGGACTTTGATGGGCTGATTCCCATCCTGGCCAAGCTGGCGGTGGTGGTGTTGATTGGCGCGCTGGCCCAGTGGCTGATGTCCCTATGCACCAACCGGATCAGTTATTTAACCGCGAAATCCATTCGGGAACGCGCCATGGATAAGCTTCAAAAGACGCCTTTGAGCTACATCGACAGCCACCGTCACGGGGACATTATCAGCCGGATCATCACCGATGTGGATCAGGTCTGCGACGGGCTCTTGATGGGCTTTACCCAGCTTTTCACCGGCGTCATGACCATCCTGGGCACCATCGGCTTCATGCTTTCGGTGAATGTTCAAATCACCTTGGTGGTGGTGCTCATCACCCCGCTCTCGCTGTTTGTGGCCAGCTACATCGCCCGGCGCAGCTTTTCCATGTTCAAGCTTCAATCCGAAACCCGGGGCGAGATTACCTCGCTCATCGAGGAAATGGTGGGCAATCAAAAACTGGTCAAGGCCTTTGGGTATGAGGACCGGGCCCAGGTGCGGTTCGACGAGATCAATGAGCGGCTGCGCGATTGCAGCCTGAAGGCCACCTTTTTCTCCTCCATCACCAATCCTTCCACCCGTTTTGTGAATGGATTGGTGTATGCGGCGGTGGGCGTGTTCGGCGCCATTGCGGTCATTGCCAATCCGGCCTTCAGCGTGGGCAGCCTGTCCTGCTTTTTGAGCTACGCCAACCAGTACACCAAGCCGTTCAACGAAATCAGCGGCGTGGTAACCGAGCTTCAAAACGCGCTGGCCTCGGCCAGGCGGGTGTTTGAAGTGATGGATGAACCGGCCGAACCCGCGGATGATCCAAATGCTGAAGTGTTGCGTTCGGTGGACGGCCGGGTGGAGCTTCAGGAAGTGTCTTTCCGGTATAATCCCGAGGTTCCGCTGATCGACCACTTCAATTTGAGTGTACAGAGCGGCCAGCGCATTGCCATCGTGGGCCCCACGGGCTGCGGAAAGACCACGCTCATCAACCTATTGATGCGCTTTTATGATGTGCGCAGCGGAGAAATTCGGGTGAGCGGGCACAATATACAGCAGGTCACTCGCAACAGCCTGCGCAGCATGTATGGCATGGTGCTTCAGGAAACCTGGCTCAAAAGCGGCACCATACGGGAAAATATCGCCTACGGCCGGCCGGACGCCAGCGAGGAGGACATCATCCAGGCGGCCAAGGCGGCCCGGGCTGACAGCTTTATCCGCCGCATGCCCCAAGGGTATGACACCTTAATTTCCGAGGATGGGGGCAACATTTCCCAGGGGCAGAAGCAGCTGCTCTGTATCGCCCGGGTCATGCTGGCCCTGCCCCCCATGTTGATCCTGGACGAGGCCACCTCCTCCATCGACACCCGCACCGAGATCAAGATTCAGCAGGCGTTTCAAAAAATGATGGAGGGCCGGACCAGTTTCATCGTGGCCCACCGGCTGTCCACCATAAAGGAGGCGGATTGCATTTTGGTGATGAAAGCAGGCCATATCATCGAACAGGGCACTCACCAGCAGCTGCTTCAGCAAAACGGCTTTTACGCCGAACTGTACAACAGCCAATTTGCCCAATAGACACAAAAGGCCTCCTGTGGAAACTTTCCACAGGAGGCTTTCGTCCATGGGGCGGCGCCTTTTCAGAGATTTTTCTCTTCCAGCCGCCGGATCTTCTTTCTCAAGACAATCCCCTGAACAATCAAAGCCGCCGCCAGCGCCGCGATGATGCCCAGAGCAATTTCCGGGGCCAGTTTCAACGCCTCGCCCTGTTCTTCTTCCTGTCCTTCTTCCACCGCCACAGGCGCGGCCTTTTTCTGCTCAATGGTGGTGGATAAGTCCAAGGTCTGTTCATGGTGCTGACCATACTCATCCTCATAGGAAATGGTCACACCGCCCTGAACCGGGCCCAAGGCCTGCTGATCCACCCGAAAATTGGCGTTGGCCTGACGGGTCTCGCCGGGATTGATGGCCCCCACCAGCACGCTTCCCCCGCTGGACAGACCGGGCAGATCAAACTTCAGCAGCACATTGCTGAGCACGCTGGCCCCCATGTTCATCAGATCCATTCGGAAGGCAGGGGTTTCACCCTGGGTAACCTTGATGGGCAAAGAGGGATCGGAATGTTCCAGCCTCACACTTTTGCGCACCTCAACGGGGAAATTCTGGGTCAGCGTCCCCTCTGTGCCCTGAGCGTCCTGATAGTTCAGCACAATTTTCAGTGTGTGCAGGCCCGCCTCTGCCTTGGGCGGCGCCAGGAGTTTCACCTCGATGCTCTTTTCCTCCCCCGCCGCCAACCGGCCCAGCTCCACCCAATCGCCTTCCGCCGGAATCAGGTTGCCTTCCGCTTCGCTGATCACCGCGCTCAGCAGCTCCGCCGTTCGATAGTCGCTTTGATTTTTAAGCTCCAACCGCAAAATTCCCTGTGTCCCCGCCTGGATATAGCCATCCTGAATCCGGGCCGATTGAATCACGGGTTGCGGCTTGTGGCCGGCTTGTCCATCGGTAATCGCGGCCTCCAATTCGAAGGTTTGGGAAAGCAGCTGCCCCTGTTCATCCTTTCCCGTGACAACGACGGAAAAGGGATATTCTCCATTCTGCCTGTCTGTATGCAGCTTCAGTTTAAACGCCACCCGATAGGCGGACACCTTTTCCTTGCCAAAGCGAAAGTTTTCCCGCTTCACGCTCTTTTTGAAGGTCTGGGGCTTGATGGGACTGTGGGCCATGTCATGGGGCACGACTTCGGCCTCGATGGCCCCCTGGGCCCTGTCGCTCAATACGGGCAGGATAACCGTCAACTCATTCCCCTTGACCGTGGGGGCATAGCCTTGGAGATAGCTTCGGCCCATGCCGCTGTAAACCCGCTGCTCGTCCAGCTCAAAATCCCCTTCACCCCAGGCGGGCAGCGCGAACAGCAATGCGCCGATCCCCAACAAAATCAACAGCTTTTTCATATTCATCACAGCTCCCGTATGTTGTCCACAATGCCGGCGCGCATGACGCTCTTGATCCTGACCCGCAGGTTGAGCACGCAGACCCCGAAGATCAACAGCAGATAGACGCACTCCATCAGGATCAACCCCCACCAGGGCAATTTCTTAAATAGGTAGGGAATGTAACCGATACCTCCGCCTCCGCCTATCCAATACAGCCCTTCAATACCGAACAGAAAAATCAATACCCCCAGCAGCGCGCCCCATCCCATCATGCCCGCCAGCTGGCGCAGATACGATTCCACAATATCCCCCATGGAGGCGCCCACCGCGCGCAAGGTGCCAATGGCGCGCCGGTCGGCCCGCAGCCGGTTGGTGAGGGCGTTGTTTACCATGCTCACGCTGATGGCAAAAAACAGTATGATAAAGGCCGCGGCGAACATAAAAAGTTGCTTCTCTGCCCGGTGTCCTTCCCGAACTTCAATCAGCCGGTCATGAAAATAGGCGTCTATGGAGCGCTGGGCAATGCTCTCCAGCTCATGACTCAGGTATTCAGCCGTTTTATCATCCGGAGCGCCCGAAAGCACCACCGCAAAGCCGTCATAACCATAGGATTCAAATCCCATGGCCGACAGGCCGGCCAGACTGGTAAGAATATCCCCCTCCTCATAATAGCCCAGAATGCTGGTGTGACCGCCGTCCGTATACGGGTCTATCACGGCTCCGATATGTCCTTGCCAATCCCTGCGCCGCACGTCTGTGGTGTAATCC
>DVJW01000069.1 GCA_018716505.1 Candidatus Faecaligallichristensenella faecipullorum
GTTGAGGTATCCGATATCGATCAGCACCGCGCTCCTGTCCCGGTCTTCGATGGACATCAACTGAAGCGCCTCGCCCAAAGCCGGGCTCAAAAAGGCCAATACCTTAATATCCATTTCGCCCAAGCGCTTTCGTATATCCGCAATAAAGTATTTATCCGCCAATATAAAGGTTACCGAAGCCCTGAGAACCCCGCCTTTGGTCCCCACCGGGGACATGGTGTGCTTTCCTCCGTCAACGGAAAACCAAGCCGGACTGCGGTGGATAACGCATCCATCCAGCCGGGCCAAATCCAATTGCTCGGCGGCGGCATCCTGAACGTTATCCAAGTCATCATCCACCACCCGGCCATCCGGGGAGGAGATATTGACCTCGCCTTCCGCGCTGATCACATGGATATATTCACAGGGAACGCCCACATATACCTCACGAACCTTGTGCCTGGCGCCGCCCTGGCCGGCCTCCAGTTCCGCGGCGTTTATCGAGCTGCGAATGGCCTCGGAAAGCTTTTCGGGCGAATTCCATTCTCCATCGGCATAACCGTCGTAGGGTACTGTGCCCGAACCGATGATATCACACCGGTTAAACCCTCCACTTTCTGCCAGCAGCGTAACAATTTTTGAGGTGCCGAAATCGATGGCAGCGGCTACCGTCTTCATAGAACCTCCATCGCCTGCCTTGTCCTCTAAAAGAGTCAAACTTTATATTATACTATATTATACATGCTTTTCTTCAAATTGAAAAGCCCTTTTCCCCGCTCATCGCCCATTTTCCTTATATTTCCCTGTTTTTCGACGCCGTGTTCTGAAAATCCTGCACGGGTCTGATTTAAGTTTTTCGAAAAAACAGACCGAAGTATTTTTTAGACCTCAGTCTTTTCCAGCCTCAATCCGTTGGCTCGCCTGGTCGCTGATCTGAATTCTCAGTCCAAGCGCCCTCAAATAATCCACCAAACCATCCGCCTCCAACTCAGCCCTGAGCTTCTCTGTGCTGCCAATGGCCCGGATTAAAAAAGGCGGGGTCAACCGCTTGCGCTGGACGTTTATGGTGGGCCCGCCGCACCGAACCGCGCTTTGAGCGGTAATTCGCGCCCCATTGACCGCGATGGCCTCGGCGCCACCGGCACGCAGGGCATTGATGACGTTGAGCACATCCACGTCGTGCACCAGATAGGCCTGAAATCCCCCTTGGGGTTCACCGTCCCTGAGCAGGGCGTCGCTCAGGGTAATCAAGACCCCCTCTCCTTCCAGCACACTTTGGCCAGAGAGCAGTTCGGCTTGACTTACATCTTCTTTTAGACGCGCGATCTCCTGATCCAGTTGCGCAATTTCCCCACGCGTTTTCTCAATATTTTCAAGGACCTGATCCCGCCTGAGGCGCAGCGTGCGGTTTTCCAAGGCGCTTGCCCCATACAGGCCCACATCCACCGCCAGACCCAATCCCAGCACGATCAGGCAGGCCCATCGAACCACGCGCTGCTTTTGGCGATTCATTTTTCAACCTCCCGGGCATATTCCATGGAGATTGGGCCGCTGTAAGCCGGTATGGTAATATTTTCCACCGTTTCCAGCTGAATTTCCAAGAGCTCGCTTAAATTGTACAGCACCCCGCCGTAAAGCTCCATGGCCGCCTTCAAGGTATTCATATCGCCGATGGCCTGCACGGTGTAGGGCATGGAGGTGGATCGGGTATTGATGGAGATATAGGGACCGGCCGCGCGAATTTCACTTATGGCGGTCATGCGCTCCCCATTTATGGAAACCGCCTCAGCGCCCGCCGCGTTGAGTTCGTTGACCAACAGCAAAAGATCCTCATCCCGCACGCTGTACAGCACGCTTCCGCCCACCTGCTTGGGTTTAAGCGTCAAGACCACACCCGGCCCGGTTACCTCGCTGAGCCCCGCCAACCGGCGCGCCTCGGTAAGGCTCACTTTTAACTCCTCGCTTTGGCGGCCCTTTTCCTCCAACTGAAGGGCAAGCTCATCCAGCTGTTCCTGAGCGGAGGCCAGCTGATCGTTTAAAAGCTGCCGCTCATCCTGCATTCGGGTCGTGCGGCTGCTCAGGCCGAAAAAGCCCGCCACCACCGCGATGATGGCCACGGCAACCAGTGCGATTCCCCATACCTTAGGCGATTTTAACCACTTTTGCATACATAAATCCCTCCTGACGCGCTCATTCACGTCAGAAGGGACTATAGACCCCGGATTTGCCGCTGGAAACGTCCAGTACGCCGGTGGTGATCCCTTCGCTTTGCAGCTGGGCCACCACGCCACGCATCCAGACCAGTTTGTCGTGCAGCATCGTGGCGTCGCCCAGCTTGACATGAAGCCCGGTGCGCGTTACAAGATAGATATTGTCCAGATCCTGCACATTTAATTCGGAAACCTGATCCATGAGCGACTGGGCGCGCATTTCTTCTAAAACGCTGAGCGCCGCGTCCACCTGGCCCTCCACCGAGGAAGCGACCTTTCTGCCCACCTGATATTGGCTTATCTTCAGCCCGGACAACACCGGCAGGTCATAATCTCCCATGTTGTCCATTTGTTTCATCATGCAGCCATCCTCGCCGATGAGCAGCACAACCCCAAGATAGCTGATCAGGACTGCGGGCGTCCGCTCGCTCACCCGAAGAACCACGGTATCCGGAAGGCGGGTTTCCAACCCCTGAAATTCCACCAGCCCCATCCTGGCCATATTCTGGCGAACCTTTTCTTGATCCACGCGAAAAATACTTCCGCCCAGTTCCAGGCCGGATTGACGAACCACCTGCGCAGAATCCAGGGTCTGAAGGCCTTCCACCTCAATTTCCCGCACCACAAACAGGCTGCTGCTAAAATAGACCGCAGCCGCGAGGCATATGATAAAGAGCAGGAACAGAAACCGGCGTTTCTGCTGACGGGCGCCCATGCGCATCCTGGTTGAGGCCATAGTTTTTCCTCCGTTTTCGGAACCGTTTCAACTCAGTCTCTGAATCCGCGCGCCCAGCGCGTTTAAGGTGTTTTCCAGGGCCTCATAACCCCGGTCGATGAATTCCACATTGCCCACTTCGCTTACGCCTTCGGCAGCCAAAGCCGCGATGACCAGCGCGGCGCCGCCCCGAAGGTCGCGGCTCATGACGCTGGCCCCGGTGAGCTTCCCGCCATGGATAACGGCGGTGCGGTCGTTGATGAGGATATCCGCGCCCATGCGCCGAAGCTGGGAAGCCTGGGCAAAGCGGTTTTCAAACACGTTTTCCACAATCACCGAAGTGCCCTGGGCCAAGCAGGCCATGGCCATCATCTGGGCCTGCATATCGGTGGGGAAGCCCGGAAAGGGCTGGGTGGAAATGCGCACCGGCTGAAGCTCCTTGGGCGCGCGCAGGAACAGGCGCGCCCCCTGGGTTTCTATGGCGCAGCCCGCTTGGCGCATCTTGTCGTTTACCGCAGCCAGATCGCCCGGCCGGACGTTGTCAAGCTCCAACTCTCCGCCCGTCACCGCGGCCGCGGCCATCAGAGTGCCCGCCACGATCCGATCGGGCAGCGGGCTGTATACCGTCCCGTGCAGTTGCTCCACGCCCTCGATAAAGATGGTGCTGGAGCCTGCCCCGTTCACCTTTCCGCCCATGGCGTTGATAAAATTCTGCAGATCCCAAATTTCAGGCTCCCGGGCCGCGTTGTGAATAACGGTCTGCCCTTTCGAAAGCACCGCCGCCATCATCACATTTTCGGTGGCGCCCACGCTGGGAAAATCCAATTGAACCTCCCCACCGCGCATGTCGCTGCCATCACAATAGATCATGCCGTGTGCCTCGGTGATCTTAACCCCCAACGCCCTTAGCCCGCTCAAATGCAGGTCAATGGGCCTGAGCCCAATTTCACATCCGCCAGGATAAGTGACCGTGGCCCGACGGAAGCGGCCTAAAATGCTGCCCATCATAAAAATTGAAGAGCGCAGCTGCTTGCTCAGCTCGCCGGGCATTTCCCATCCCTGGGCGCATGAGGCGTCGATGGCGATCTCGCCGTCCTTTTGCCGGTATGTACAGCCCAACGTCTGCAATATGGCCAGCATATTGCTTACATCTTTTAATCGGGGACAATTCTTCAGCACAACGGGCTCGCCGGTCAACAGCGCCGCAGCCAAAATGGGCAAAACCGCGTTTTTTGCGCCGGACAGGCGAACCGTTCCGCTCAGTCGGTTTCCTCCCATAATACGAAACACATCCACTTTGACACCCCCTATGAGTCTTAGCCAATCGCACTATCATGCTATGCCACTGGCCCACAGGGGGTGTTAAATGGCATTTTGCCCGTCAAATCGGGCGGTCACTCTGGCGCGAAATGCTCAGCAGTATGCCCACCGCGGCCATGATGATGCTGATGGACGTTCCGCCTGCGCTGAACAGCGGAAGCGGCAAGCCGGTGGTGGGCATCAGCCCAATGACCACCATCATATTCATGACGCACTGAATGCCGATCATTGCGGTAATTCCGCCGGCCAGCAGGCTACCAAAGCGGTCCGGGCAGCGCATGGCCACCCTGAGACCAAAAAAGATAAAGGCGCAGAACATCAGGATCACCGCAATACAGCCCACAAACCCCAAATCCTCGCCCACCACGGCAAAGATGAAATCCGATTCCGGGTAGGGCAAAAACGCGTATTTTTGCCTGCCCCGGCCCAAGCCCATGCCGAACCATCCGCCCGAACCAAAGGCCAGAAGCGATTGGGAGAGCTGATACCCTTCGTTACTGAGCTTGGCGAAGGGGTCGGTAAAGGACAACAGGCGCGCCCGCCGGTAGGGCTCGGACCAGGCGTAGGCCATGCCCACCGCGGCGCCCACCACGCCCATGAGGCCCAAGTGCAACGGCCTGGCCCCGGCCAGCATGACCATGACCACAGCCACGATGACAATGCTGCCCGCGGTGCTCAGGTTGGGCTGCTTCAGGATCAAAAGAAACATCACGCCAGGAACCACAAACAGCGGCAGCCATCCGGTAAGCATCTTTTTGATGTCCCGTTTGGGGTTGCTGAGCGCGTTGGCCATGAACAAAATCATGGCATATTTGGCCATTTCCGAAGGTTGGAAGCTGACCGGTCCCAACTTCAACCAGCGCCGGGAGCCGTTGAGCATTCTACCGATTCCCGGAATGGCCACCAGCGCCAACAAAACCAGGCTCAAACCCAACAGCCCCAGATAGATCCTGGGATTCTGAAAAACCCGATAATCCAGCCGGCTTATGAAAATCATGGCCGCCGCGCCCAGCGCCACGCCTTGAAGCTGGCTAATGACCTCGCTGAGCGCGCCGCCGGATTTATCCTGGGCATTATAGAAGCTGGCGGCGTACAGCACCACCAGCCCCATGGCGAGCAGCAAGAGAAAACTCGTCAGCACGCCTCTATCCATTGTGCCTCTCTGGTTCCTTAAGCCTCTGCGGCTTTCCTTGGCCCCGGGTAATGTCCGGCGCTGTAAAATCACCGGCTCTGCTTACTCATTTCCCCCACGATGCGCTTAAATTCACGCCCGCGGTGTTCATAATCGGTAAACATGTCAAAACTCGCGCAAGCCGGGGAGAGCAGCACATTCCAGCCGCATTCCGCCCGCCTGAAAGCCATGTCAATGGCCTTCTGAAAATCATATCCCGCGTGTTCAATGCTTTCAAATCCAGCCTCCTTGAGCTGGCGCTCCAATTGGGGCGCGGTGTCTCCGATCAAAACCACATGGCGAATCTTGCTTTGGACAATGGCTTTGCACAGCGGCTCAAAGCTGGTGTGCTTGTCCGAACCCCCGGCAATCAATACGGTGTCCGTCTTCATGGTATCCACCGCCTTGATGGTGGAATCCACGTTGGTGCCTTTGCTGTCGTTGATGAAGCGAACCCCGTCGATCTCCCGGACAAATTCGATCCTGTGCTCCACCCCCTTGAAGGTCCTGAGCGTGTGGCGGATAACCGCCGCGGGCACGCCCGCCGCCATAGCCATGGCCGTGGCGGCCAGCGCGTTTTCCAAATTATGCGGCCCCGGGATGTACACCTCGGCGGCCGGACAAATGGCCTTATCGACGCCGTCCCAGCGGAACACGATTTCTTCATCCTTGACATACGCGCCACAGGGTGGAACCTGCGTCCTGCTGAAATAGATCACATTGCACAGCGGCTCTTTTTCCAGCCCCCGCACAATCGGGTCGTCGTAGTTGAGCACCACCGTGTCGTCCTCGTGCTGATTTTCAAAAATCCGGGCCTTGAGGGCGATATACGCCTCCATGGTGCCATGGCGGATCAGATGGTCCTCGGTGATATTGAGAATGGCCGAGATGGTGGGATGAAAGGTGTCGATGGTTTCCAGCTGAAAAGAGGAAACCTCGGCCACCACCACGTCATCAGGCTGGGTCTGCGCCGCGACCGCGCTGTAGGGATAGCCGATATTGCCCACCACAAAGGTGCGCTTGCCCATATTTTTAAAGATTTCGCCCATCAAGGTGGTGGTGGTGGTCTTGCCGTTGGTGCCGGTTATGGCCACCACGCTGCCCTGACTCATGCGGTAGGCCAGCTCCAGCTCTCCGATCACCGGAATGCCCATTTCTTTGGCCTTTATCACCACCGGCTTGTCTATGGGTACGCCCGGGCTGATGACCAACAAATCCATACCGTCCAGCAGCGTTTCGGATTTCTCCCCCAGCCGCCATTCGATGCCGGGCCGCTCAAGTTCCCTCAATCCATCCGTAAACTGATCCTTCGTTTTTATATCGCTGATGCGCACATGGGCGCCGCGCTCGCTGAGCAGCTTGGCCGCCGCGATGCCGCTGCGCGCCATGCCCACCACCAGCACATTTTTGTCCTTCATTTCTTCACACCCTCCTTATGACGGCATCTTAAAGCTGTAAAGCTCCAATTTCTAGGCCACAAAGCCCAGCAGCGCCACCAGACAGAGCAGCGCGGTGCCGATCATGTACATGGCCACAATCTGCGTTTCCGGCATGCCGCAAAGCTCAAAATGATGATGCAGCGGCGCCATTTTGAAAACGCGCTTTCCGTGCGTGGCCTTAAAGTAACCAATTTGGATAATATCCGACAGGCTGGACACCATCATGGCCAGCGCGATAACCGGCAACAGCAGCGAAAGCCGGGTGAGCATACAGACCCCCACCAGCGCGCCGCCAATGGTAAACGAGCCCACATCGCCCATGAACACCCGGGCGGGATGGCTGTTGAACCGCAAAAAGCCCAACATCGCCCCCGCGCACGCGCCACAGAACACCATCAGATTTCTGAGGTTATCCACATTTTCGGCGCCCGAGGCCATTGCCATGAGCATGCAAATCAGGCCCATGGTTGCAAAATCAATGAGCGAACATCCGGCGCACAATCCATCCAGGCCATCCAGCAGGTTGGCGCTGTTGACCGTGCCCACCAGGATAAACACCATGACCGGAATGTAGAAGATACCCAAATCCCATTCCAGATTGGTGAAGGGAATAATGAGCTTGCTGCCCACCTCAGGGCTCATATACGCCCAAACCGAAAGGCCCAGACTGAGCACAAACTGAGGCACGATTTTCTGCATGGGCGTCAAACCCAGTGAGCGCTTCTTGGCGATCTTGATATAATCATCCACAAAGCCGATCAATCCAAAGCCCACGGTGGCGATCAAGGCCACCAGCAAAAAATCCCACCGGCTTTCCTGATAACTCATCACCAGGCTGCAGACCACAATGGGCAGCAAAAACATAATGCCCCCCATGGTGGGCACACCCTGTTTCACCAAATGGGACTTGGGGCCCAATTCATAGACATTCTGGCCGAACTTCTTCTTTTTCAGCCAGGGAATGAAAATTGGCCCCAGGATCATCGTCAGCGCAAAGGATAATAGGATCGCCAGGATAAAACGTTGCATCTTCTGTGCCCCCTGTTATTCTGCCATAATTTCTTCAAGCAGTTCCTTGACCACTACCTTTTCGTCAAAAGGATGCTTTACTCCTTTAATTTCCTGATAAGTCTCATGGCCTTTGCCCGCCAACACCACCACATCGCTGGGATTGGCATGGGTCATGGCGTATTTGATGGCCTCACGCCGGTTTTCAATCACCGTATAGGGACAACCGGTATTCTTAATCCCCGCCTCAATTTCGGCCAGAATGGCATAGGGATCCTCGCTCCTGGGGTTGTCGCTGGTCAACACCGCAAAATCAGCCAACCGCCCGGCGATTTCCCCCATGATGGGGCGCTTTTCGTGATCCCTGTCGCCGCCGCAGCCAAAGACCGCGATCACCCGGGCGCGGGCGGTGCCCCGAATGGTGTTCAAGATATTTTCCAGGCTGTCCGGCGAATGGGCGTAATCCAGAATGACCCGGTAAGGGGTTTCGGTCTCCAACAGCTCAATGCGCCCCGGAACGCCCTTGACGCTCTCCAGGCCCGCTTTAATGGCCTCGGAGGGCACGCCCAAGGCATCGCACATCACCGCCGCGGTCATGGCATTGTACACGTTAAAGATACCGCTGAGTTTCAGATCAATTTGCAGCTTAAAGCGCTTGTTGAACACGATTTGGAAGCTGCATCCGCGCTCGCCCACCTCGATATTCTTGGCATAAATATCGCTGCTCACCCGAATGCCGTAATCCACCCTGGGAATCTGAACCCGGCTCATGGCTTGGCTCACCCGCTCGTCATCCGCGTTGTAAACCGCGATTTTGCACCGGTCAGGCTCAAAAAGCTTCATCTTGGCGGCCAGGTAGTTCTCCATATTGCCAAAGAAATCAAAATGATCCTGGGACAAATTGGTAAAGGAGCAGACCTCAAAGCACATGCCTTCCAACTTGCGCAGCGCCATGGCATGGGCGGAAACCTCCATCACCACATACTCCATGCCCGCGTCGGCCATCTGGCGCAAGAGCCGCTGGAAATCCACCGGATCCGGGGTGGTCAGGTTGGAGGGAATCTTTTCGTCTCCAATCATCGAGCACACCGTTCCGATCAACCCGGTTTTATGGCCGGCCTTTTCCAAAATCGCCTTGACCAAGAAACTGGTGGTGGTCTTGCCCTTGGTGCCGGTTATGCCCACCAGGCGCAGATTGCGGGCCGGATTCCCGTAAAAGGCAGCGGCCATTCTGGCAAGGGCGGATCTTACGTCGGGCACGATAATCTGCGGGCATTTCACCGGCAGTTCATGATCCACCACCAACGCCGCAGCTCCGGCCTCTACGGCCTGAGGGGCGAACTCGTGGGCATCTCTGCGCAGGCCGGGAATGCAGAAAAACAGCGCCCCGGGCTGAACCTTTCTGGAATCGGTGCAGAGCGAATTCACCTCATCCCGCTCATATCCAACCAGCCTCACCGGGCCGGGTACAACCGCCGCCAATTTGGTAATTTTCATTTCAGAATCCTCCCGTATGCAAGATCTCGCGCTCCAGCGCATGCCCGGCTATCCGGGCGATTCAAAGCTCACCTTCACCTTTGCGGTGGGGAGCACCTTTTCCCCGGCCGCCGGCTCCTGGCCCACTGCCAGGCCGCTTCCGTCAATTTCCATTTCCAATCCATAGGATCTCAGCAGCCGGTTGGCCTCCACAATGGACTTTCCGGTCACATCCGGAACTTCCACCCGGTCGTTTTCGCTCAAGTCGGGGGTACCCTCCACATAGAGCATGACCAACGATTGCTCGCTCACCTGTGCCCCGGCCGCGGGCATCTGTTCGATGACCGTGGCGCCGCTTCCGCTCAATAGTCCCTGGAGCCCATTTTCCTTCAACAGCTTTTCGGCCTGGGCGGTATCCATGCCGGTTACATCCGGCACCTCAACCTGCTCAAGGGGCTCTTCATCCTCAACCCGGGGCGCAATGCCCAGGTAGTTGAGGCTTCGCTCCAGAATTTGTTTCGCAAATGGCGCGGCGGTTACCGATCCATAGTCCGGGCGCTTTTCCGCCTCATCCACAATCACCAGCACCCCGATTTGTGGATCGTCCGCCGGCGCAAACCCGATAAAGGAACCGATATGGGTGTCGCTGGTAACCTTTCCGTCCTTATACACCTGGGCGGTTCCGGTCTTGCCCGCCACCCGGTAATTGCTTAAATAGGCATTGCGCCCGCCGCCCAACTCAACCACTTTTTCCAGCAGGTCCCGCATGGTGGCCGAGGTTTCCTCCGAAATCGGCCGCGCCATGACTTCGGGCTGGGCCTTTTCCAGCACCTCGCCCGAGCTGGACCGAATCTCCTGAACCACATAGGGCCTCATGCGATACCCGCCGTTTACGGCCGCACAGGCCGCGGTCATGAGTTGAAGCGGGGTCATGGCGATGCTCTGGCCAAAGCCAATGCGCGCCATATCCACCCGTTTTACATTGTCCTGGGCAATGCGGATGCCGGCCACCTCGCCCGGAAGGTCAATGCCCGTGGTGCTTCCAATTCCAAAGGCATCCAAATATTCGTAAAACCGGTCCACACCCAACCGAAGTCCCAATTCCACAAACACCGGATTGCAGGAATTTTGAAGCCCCTGCGCCATGCTTTCGGCGCCGTGGGGATTGCCCCAACACCGGATCCGGTCCCCATCCACATGAATGGTGCCCGAACAGTAAAACCCTTCGTTGGGGTCGGTCACCCCGGCATCCAGCGCCGCGGATGCGGTGATAATTTTAAAAGTCGACCCCGGCTCATAGGAATCGGTGATAATGCGGTTGCGCATCAATTCGTTCAGGGTCTCCACATCATCCCGGGGTGGGGCATTGGGATCAAAGTCCGGTTTGTTGCACATGGCCAAAATGGCTCCGGTCTTGACCTCCATCACCAGAACCCTTACGCTCTTGGCCCCGTTTACGGTCATGGCCTCCCGGGCCGCCTGCTCGGCAAAGCTCTGGATGCTGCTGTCCAGGGTAAGGGTCACATCCCCGCCGTCCACGGCCGCGATGTACTCTTTGGTGCCGTAGGCCATTTCCCGGCCTTTTCCGTCCACCTCGTCCAATATTTTGCCCGCCTTGCCCGAAAGATACCGGTCCAGCGAACTCTCCAGGCCGGATTGTCCCACCCCGTCCACCGAGGTGATGCCCAAAAGCTGGCTGGCAAAGCTGCCCATGGGGTAATACCGCTTGCTGTCCTCTTCCAGATACAATCCGTCCAGGGCATCCGAATCGGCCGACTGATGTTCGGCCATCATGACGCGCAGTTGTTGGGCGATATCCCGGGAAATCTGCCTCTTCAGAGTTACCCCACCCTTGGAGGTGTCCCCCGCGCGCTCCTTGATATATTCTTCGCTTAAATCCAATATGGGCGCCAGCGTCCGCGCAAATCCGTCCAGATCTTTAACCTGGCGCGGGCTGACCGAGGCGGTATAGGCTGTGGCGCTCATGGCCAACGCCTTTCCGTTGCGGTCGTAAATCGTCCCCCGCTGAGGGGCGATGACACTTTCGCTGGTCCATTGTTTCTGGGCCCTGCGCTGCAATTCCTCGCCCTGCAAAATCTGAAGGCGAAAGAGTTGAATCCCCACACAAAAGAACAATGCCGCAAAAACAGCCATGAGAAGCGCCAGCCGGCGACGGATGACAGGGCCCGTACTGACCACTCCGCATCCCTCCCCCGCAAACGCTTTTATTGGCTTATTGCCCCACGTTCTCAGCGTTGCCAACGCTGGCCGTATGCGTTTGTAGGCCGGATAGTTCCTCGGGCAAGGTGACCACCTTAATTTGCCCAATATCCGGTTGAACCATGTTTAAATCACTGATGGCCCGGTCTCGAACCCGAACGATGTCTGAGGCCACGCTCAGCTCAACCTCCAGGTTGGTCTTTTGGCTTTCCAGTTCCTGCATTTCACTGTTGATGGCGGAAATGCGCTTGGCACGGGCCGATATGCCCGACAGCTGGGTAATGAGCAGGGCCGCGCATACCACGCTGACCAATCCGCAGACAATCAACGCCGGCACTTTTCCCCGATTCGTCCGGCTTTTGGGAACCGTGCGGGGCTGTTCAAAATCTCCCCACCAATCCTCTTCCTCTTCGATCAAGAGGTCTTCTCTGCGGTAAAGTTTGAGCGGCGGACGGCTGTTACCCCGCGCCTCTTGCCCCTCAGGGCTCCATTGCGGGATATAGTCGGTGCCCGCTGCGCGACTTGCGCTCATCTGTCCCCTGCTCATTCCTATTCCCGTCCTTTCCAATACAGAACTTTGCCCCTTCAGGGCTGGGGCCGGTAATACCGCTCGTTTACATAGGAAAGCAGTTCCTCAATGGATTCCTTGGCACATTCGGATTCCTGTTGATAGCTGGCCTCGTCCCAGATTTCGAAATAGGGGCCAACCCCCACAAACCGCACATTTTTCGAAATGCCGGTCTGTTCCCTCAGGCTCGCGGGCAGCAGAATGCGCCCCTGGGCATCCATCTCCTGGGAGCTGAAGGAATTGCCCAGAATCTTTCGAACGTAGCGCATGGCCTTGGCGTCGCTGCGGGGGATCTTGCTTAAATCCCGGTTGATCTCCTCCCATTGCGCCCGGGGATAGACAGCCACCGCGTTCAGCTCGCTGTTCAATCCGATGGTAAATTTTTCACCCAGCTCGCCGCGATAGGCGTTGGGAATGGTGGCACGGCCCTTGGCATCCATTGTATGAGCAAAGTTGCCTGAAAATTCAGCTTCCATGTGCCGCGCCCTCCCTTCAAGCCCTCAATTTCCTCCGCTTTTTCGCCTCGCGCCGGGCTATTCATCCGATATTATACCACATCTCCCCTTTTTTCGCCACTATTCTCCACTATTT
>DVJW01000070.1 GCA_018716505.1 Candidatus Faecaligallichristensenella faecipullorum
GCACGGCAAACTCCGATAGCCGGGAGCGGAGCGAACGTCAACCCCAAAACCGCTGGAGGGGGTAGGGGTGGCTTGGAGGGGCCTAGGGGGAGGTATTACGGAAACCTCCCCCTGGCCCCTCCATAAAAAGCGCTTCCCCTCGGGAAGAATTTCGCTTCCCTTTGTCAAAGGGATCTCCCCCTCCCCCTCTCCCCTGCCCTCCTTAAACCATTCCACATTAGCAGTATACCGGAGAAAACCCTGCACTGCCATGAATGATACGAATTATTTTTCGCTTTTTTGTTTCAACTTGCGTCACCTCGCGCGGATTCCCCGTCATCCGGCCCCAAGCCGGCCTGATTCCACTGTGCTTCCAGGGCCTTCATGGCCCGGTCAATCAGCACATAGGCCCACCTGACCGAGATATCCATGCGCTCGGCCAGCGCCTCATAGGTGAGGCCGTCCGAGTATTTCAACTGGGCCGCGGTGCGCTGGAATTCGTCGGGAATGGCCGACAAAAAATCGTCCAACCGCCTTCTCATGCGGGCCAGGCGCTGAAGATCCCCGTCGATTTCCCGGCCGATCTCCTCCAATTCGGCCACGCCCTGGGCCATGACGTCCCCCATGCCCTTGCTCCGGGGCATGCCGTCCGTAATCGGGGTGACCTTGCTCAACCGGCTGCGCAACCGGCATTCCCGCTCCAACTTGGCCTCAATTTTGATTTCCAGCGCCCGAATTTGGCTGCGCTGGGCGCGCAGATAGTCCTTTGCCTTCATGGCGTTTCCCTCCTTTGCGTTCATGGGGTAAACCGAAAATACTTGCTTCCCTCGGTCATCTCTCAAATTTGCCACCAAAAGTAGATACAGTCATAAAAAAAAGAAAAAATATTTCCGCTTTTTCACATTTTAATACGAAATATGTGTCGTGTCAAGCCCGAAAGTAGAGAAGTTTTTTCGTATTCCCTTGATTTTTTTCTGCTTTTGGCCTATACTATAAATGGAAAAATTACAAAAGAAAAGAGGCGGCGTGCAAATGAGCATCGGAAAAAACATCCGCAGCCTGCGCGAATCCCGAGGCCTGAGCCAAATTCAGTTGGGCAAAATCGCCGGGGTGACCGACAAGGCGGTCTCCACCTGGGAGCGGGATGAAAAGGTGCCGCGCATGGGAGCGGTGGACAAGATGGTTCAATACTTTGGCGTGACCCGCAGCGCCATCCTGGAGGACAGCCCCACGCGCCCCGCCGGGGCCATGCCCATGCCCGAAATGCAAAAAATCCCCATTGTGGGCGCGGTGCGCGCGGGCTTTGGCTCCCTGGCCTATGAGGACCGCGAGGGCTATGACTATGCCGACGTAAAGAACGCCTCGGAATATTTTTACCTTCGGGTGACCGGGGACAGCATGGCGCCCACCATATTGGAGGGCGATTTGGCCCTCATTCACACCCAGCCCGACGTGGAGAGCGGGGAAATCGCGGTGGTTTTGGTCAACGGCGACGAGGGCACGGTGAAGCGGGTGGTCAAAAAGCCGGGCGCGCTGATGCTCCAGCCCTTGAACCCGGCCTATTCGCCCCTGCTCATCACCGGGGAAGAGCTCCGCGATGTGCGCATCGCGGGCAAGGTGATGGAAATCAAGCGAAAGTTTTAAATCCGGAAAAAATTAAGTCCGTCGAAAAGCAACGCTTTCCGGCGGACTTATCTTTATCCCTTAATCGCGCCCAGCATCACGCCTTTTACGAAATAGCGCTGCAAAAGCGGATACAGGCAGAGCACCGGCGCGGAGGCCACCACAATGAGCGCGTATTTCATGGTCTCGGCCACCAAAAGCGCCTGCACCGCGCCGTCGTCGCCCGCGCCCCCCTGTTCGGCATAGTCCTGAGCGCTGAAAAAGCTGCGCATGACCAGCTGCAGCGGATAGCGGAAGCGGTCCCGGATGTAGAGCAGGGCGTTGAAATAGGCGTTCCAATGGCTGACGCCATAGTACAGCACCATCACCGCCATGATGGGCGCGCACAGGGGCAGTACCACGGCCCTCAGCATATAGAAATTATCCGCTCCGTCAATCATGGCGGCCTCATACAGTTCGCCCGGAATGCTGGTCTGGAAGTAGTTTTTCATGATAAACAAATTCCATACATTGATGGCCCCGGGCAGGATCAGGGCCCAGATGTTGTCCAACAGGCCCAGCTGTTTCACCGTGAGAAAGGTGGGCACCATGCCGCCCGAAAAGAGCATGGTAAAGGCAAAGAGCACGGTAAGCGGCTTTTTGGCGCCGAAATCCTTTCGGGAAAGGGGATAGGCGGTGATGGTGGTCAACAGCACGTTGGTCAAGGTGCCCAACAGGGTATACAAAATGGTGTTCCGGTAGCCGCTGACGATCAATTCGTTGCGGAAAACCCGCTCATACGCCTGCAGCGTCACTTGCTTCGGGAACAGCGCAATTTTGCTTTGAACCACCAGTAGCGGATCGCTGAAGGAACAGCTCACCACATAGATCAGCGGATAGACCATGATCACCAGGAGAACGAACATAATTGAGACATTCACCGCGTCAAAGAGGTTGTCCGCCCGGGTCTGGCGGATTCGGGAATGTCCATGAGCTTTGTCGGACATCGTGTTTCCTCCTTACCAAAGACTTACATCCGACACCCGCCGGCTGATGGTGTTGACCGCCACGATCAGCACCAGGTTGATGAGGGAGTTGAACAGGTCCACAGCCGTGGAAAAGCTGTAATTGCCGTCGTTTAACCCCTGGGTGTACACATAGGTCGAAAGCACCTGGGCGGTGGGCCGGTTGAGCTCGTTTTGCATGGCGTACGCCTTTTCAAAGCCGATGCTCATTACGCTGCCCATATCCAGAATAAACAGCGTCACCGCCGTGGGGATCAGCGCGGGCAAGGTAATGTAAAATATGCGCTGCAGCTTGGTGGCCCCGTCCAGGCTGGCGGCCTCATATTGCTCGGGATCCACGCCGGACAACGTGGCCATATAAATGATGGAGCCCCATCCCATGCCCGACCAAACGTCCGACCAGACATACATGTGGCGGAAGGTGTTTTCATCGTGCATAAAATCCACGGCCTGTCCGCCCAAAGCCGTAACCAAAGTATTTACAATGCCGCCGGTCTTCATCAACGCGCTGGGCGCGGCGAACAGCTGCTGCATGATGCCCACCAGCACGATGGTGGAGATAAAATGCGGGGCGTATGTGACGAATTGCAGGGTTTTTTTATAGCGGGTGCTGCGCAGTTCGTTCATCAACAAAGCCAGCAGTATACAGCAGGGGAATTTCGCCAGCAGGCTGTACAGGCTGAGGATCACGGTGTTCGATACGATTTGCAGGGAAAACTTTGAATCCAGAAAGCGCTCAAAGTGCTTCAGCACGTCGGTCTCCCCCCGGGAGGCCGCCCACGGGCTGCCCCAAATGCCCAAGGTGGGCTTGAAATCCTTAAAGGCAATCTGTATGCCCAGCATGGGCCAATAGCGAAAAAGCAACAAATAGATCACACCCGGCAGGATCAGCAGGTACAATTGCCAGTTGCGCATCAGCTCCAGGCGCAACCGCTGTTTCCAGCTTCGGTCCTGCGGCGCGAGCGTTCGATAACCAATCATCGGAAAATCCTCCTAAAATGAGAAAAGGCGCATGGATACGCCGGTCAGGCCGCTTCCATGCGTCTTTTCATGGGGTTTTATTCCACCGCCAACATGCGGTCCAGGGCGGTCTGATAAATGTAGAGATAATCCTCCAGGCCCATGCCTTCCATCTCGGCCACATAGCCGTTCCAAACCGCGTCGTCATCCACATCCAGCTCGCCGGTAATGAACTTGGCCTGGTATACGTCGTGGCAGTTGGTAATCAGGTCGCTTCTCAGGGCGCTGAGTTCCTCCTCCTCGTCGGTGGTGAAGTTGAACATCCAGCACTCCTCGTTGGCGTAGGGCTCCATGCGCTGGGCGGCCGCCAGCGCCTCGCCGCGGCATTCGCTTCCGCAGAAGGTCTTGTCATCCATATAGCGGGGCAGTCCGCCGCTGGCGTAGGGGGTGATGGCCGAGATTACCTTGTCATAGGGATTGTCCGTGCTGACCTGGGAAAGCACCTGGTCGGTGTAGACCGGATATCCGTTCTCGTCGTAGGTGAAGTCCACGCCTTCCTTGCCGAAGTGCAGCATCAGCGAGCCCTCTTCGGAATAGAAGGAATCGATCCACTTGACCAGGGTTTCCGGATCCTCGCAGGAAGCCGAGATCACAAAGCTGCCCACGCCGATGCCGGCGGAAAGGTTGTTCCAGTCCTGATGGCCCTCCGGGCCTTTCAGCGCCACCTCCAGGCCCCGATAGTCGGCCTCATCCACCCCGGCGGCCACAATGTTGGTGTAGCTCAATCCGAAGATCATATCCTGGCTGCCCTTGGCGATCATGTTGCCGGTGTTGACCCCGAACAGATCGTGATCCAGCAGGTTTTCCTCATACAGCCGGTTTAAATAGCTGAGCATCGAGCGGTACTCGTCCGTGGTGTACACAAACCGCACCTTGGTCTCGTCCGCCGGATCCGCGTCCACGCTCAAATCGTCCCGGCCGCGGTTGTCAATGCCGAAGGCGCCCGTGAAAGCGCGGATCACATTGCTGGCATAGTTGGAGGTAATCCCGATTTCGTCGGTGGCGTCCCCGTTTCCGTTGGCGTCCTGATCCCGGATGAGCACCAACAGGTCATACAGCTCGTCGGTGGTCTCGGGCATCTTGTCCACGCCCACGGCCTGCATCATTTTTGTGTTCAAAAACAGCTTGGGATGCATGCGGGCGCTGACGCTGTTGCTCAGATCCGGGCAGGAATACATGGCGTTCGTCACCGGATCCAGCACCACCCGCCAGGCGTTGGTCTCGTCCATGCGCGCGCACAGGTTGGGCGCGTACTGCTGGACCAGATCATAGATATCCAGGAAAAGCCCCTCCGGCCCGTAGCGCTTGAGCTGCGAGGCGCTGATCCCACAGCGGTAAAACGCGTCCGGGAAGGAAGAAAGATCGCCCGAGGCAATCAACACATTCAACTTTTCCGCCATTTCGCCGCTGTTGGCGTAAAGTTCCCAATTGACATGAACCCCTGTGGCTTCCTCAAAATACTGCCAGGCCTTGATGTTTTCCCAATCCGTTTGATAATTGGGGTTATAGGCGGCCCAGAAGGTAAACTCCTTGGTCTCCTCCGTCACCCGCGGGATCTCTGCAAAGGCCGTGAAACTGGTCATGGCCATGATGCAGACCGCCAGCAGACAGCTTACGATCCTCTTCATGAATGGTTCCTCCTATGTATTCTGAATTCCGGGAACCATTCTAAGGGAAATGTGACAACTGTTCATATTAAATATGTCAAAAATGTGTAAAATCAGGCGGGGCGCCGTTCCCGGCGCCCCGCCAAAGAAAATACCGTTTCTCCTGAACGGGCCGAAAGAGAACCGGCCCGCTATCCCTTCCCCTCCGGAAACACCCATTTCCGGCAAAAATGATAATTCGCCACGAACAGCAGCACATCCGCCACGGCCTTGATGATGGTCTTGGCGGTTTCGGCGTTGAGCCCCGGGCCCAACCCCCATCTGAGCAGGCGCATGCCCAGGTACACCGCCAAAGCCGAGGCCAGGATGGTCAGCAGCGCCAGCAGGGCGTACCGCAGGGCCGAGCCCCGGGCCTGGCTGCGGAACACAAAATGGCGGTTGAGCAGGTAATTGGCCACCGCCGAGGCCAGGCGCGCCAACACCGTGGCGGCCGCGATGCCCTGAAGGGACTCATCCCGAAACAGCAGCGCGCTCAGCAGGTAAAACGCCAGAAAATCCACCAGCGTGCCCATGAGCGAGGCCAGGGCATACTTGAGCACCGGCCCGAACAGCGCCCGGTAGATGCGCACCGAGTCCCGCCAGGGGTTGAAGTGGGAGCCCTCGTTGTTGTTTTCATACACCGTCTCGATGGGACAGGTCAAAAACCCTATGCGGTTTCGGGCCGCGTAGGCCAGCATGCGCATCTCGTATTCGTAGCGGTCGCCCTCAATGGACAGCATCTCGTCCAGCAATTCCGAAGGAAAGGCCCTGAGCCCGGTTTGGGTATCGGACAGCCTGGCGCGGCAGGCCAGGAAAAAGCAGACCGAGGTGATCCGGTTGCCGGCGCGGCTCTTGAAGGGCACGTTGTCCTTTGAAAAATCCCGGGTGCCCAGGGCCAGCACCCGGCCGGGCAGCCGCTCCTCCAACCGTTCGGCCACGTTCCAGACGTCCTCTTTGGCGTGTTGGCCGTCGCTGTCCGCGGTGGCGATGACCGCGGGCTCTTTCAAGTTCTCCTTCAGATGCGCAAAGGCGGTCTTGAGCGCCGCGCCCTTGCCCCGGTTGACCTCATGGCGCAGCAAGGTGACCCCCGATATCCGGGCCGCCGCCTCAAAAATGGGGGCGTATGCCGCACCGCTTCCGTCGTCCACCACCACCACCTGGTCAAAGCCCCTTTCCCGCAGGGCCAGCGCGTAGGAAACCAGGCGGCCGTCCGGCTTGAGCGACGGGATCACCACCACCCGCCTCATAGGAACAACACCAACAGCACCACCACAAGGCAGATCCCCACCGGAATCCCGAAGGCCAGATAGCGGGTTCTCCTGGGCGTCCTTCTCAGGCCCAAAAACACCGAGCAGGCCCCGATGACCCCGCACAGCAGCGCGCACAGCACAGTCTGCAGGATCACCGCGTTGACCTCGCCGCCCACGCGCTCGGGCAGCGACACCAGGCAGGGGGAATAATAGCCAAAATTGAGCGCTATGGAGGTAACAATGGCGATGATATGCTCCAGCGCCACGCCCGCGATCAGGCCGATCAGGCCGCGAACCGCCATTTTTCTTTGCATTTCCCTTACCTCCTAAAACCAGATGATATCGGACATCGACCGCTCTTTGCCCCCCGAGGGCTTGTTGAGGATCTCTCCGTTCAGCCAAAGCTCGCTGGATCCGCCGCCGTCCAGATTCATGGCCGTTACAGCCCCGTAATCCACAAACAGCTGCTGAAGCTCCTGAAGGGTCATGCCCTTGGAATAGCCGTCCTGCCGCCCGTCGGCCACGATAATCACATAGTGCTTTGGGCCGATCTGGCCGATGGCCGTGCGCGGCTCCCTGCGGTTGCTGCGGGTGGAGATGACGTTGAAATCCGGGTTGAATTCCACCGCCGCCCCGTCCCGAACCAGCTCCGGCCCAAACTCAAAGGTGTGCATGACCCCCTGGGCGATCAGCTCGTTCCCCAGTTCCTCGGGGTTTTCGCCGTCCCGCTCGGCCCGCACGCTGAGGTCGGCGTTTTGATCCACGATGAGCATGTTGCGGGTGGTCTCCCGGGTGCGGTACAATGTGCCGTCCCGGATGATGACCCCGTATTCATGGGCGCCGTAGTTGTCCGCGTTGATGGCCAACACCGCGCCCGCCTTTTCGGCCATGGCCGAGAGCGCCTCGTTTCCGCCCCCGTACCGGCCCCCGCTCAGCGCGGTTCCGAACTGGGACGCGCTCTTGATCTGCACGTCGGCCACAAAGTACACGATGCCGTCCTGCTCGATCCGGTCTATGTGGATGGATCGGGTGTCGTCCGTGTATTCATAGTCGGATTCCGCCACACAGATTTCCGCCCAGCCCGGGGCCTGGGTCTCAGGTGGGGCTTCGGTTCCCGCCGGGGCCTGGGTCTCCGCCGGAGCTTCGGTTTCCGCCGGGGCTTCGGTCTCCGCCGGGGCCTGGGTCTCCGCCGGGGTTTCCGTGATCTCCGGGACAGGAACCGCCGCCGCCGGATCGCCGCCCGGCCCGCCATTCAGCCCCTTGACCGCCAAGGTAATGACCAAGGCCAGGGCCAAGACCGACGCCGCCCCCAGCGACACCTGGCGAATCCGCTTTCTGCGCCGCCACCTGATTCTTTTTTGCATAAAAAAGGCCACCTCAGCTCCAATACATCCTGTGCAAAAGACCTCTGTTGGGA
>DVJW01000071.1 GCA_018716505.1 Candidatus Faecaligallichristensenella faecipullorum
AACCGAGCTATGCGGGTCTGGGCGGCAGCCCAGCGGGCTCCGGGCAGCGCCCGGCCGTTTGAAGGGGGTTAGGGGGTGCATGAGGGGGCCTAAGGGGGAGGATCGGAACTCCCCCTGGCCCCCTCATAAAAAGCCGCCCACTCTGGGCAATTTCACATTCCTTTGGAAAAGGAATGAAACCCATTTTCTTTTTAAAGAAATAAAAAATTCCCATCCTTTCCCAAAGACCAAAGACAATTCATTTTTCCTTCATCTGCCCATGCTATACTGAAAAAACAATCTGCGGAAACGAAACCAGCGCTGCAAAAGGAGGAACGCGCCATGCGGCTTTTAATCGCGGAGGACGACAAGACCACGGCCGACACCCTGGCCCGGCGGCTCAGGGACGAGCATTACGCGGTGGATGTCTGCTACGACGGGGATGAGGCCTGGGCCTATCTGGGGTCGGCGGAATACGACGTGGCGGTGTTGGATATCATGATGCCGGGCATGGACGGCCTGACGCTGATCCGGAAAATGCGCGGATCGGGCATGGATATCCCGGTTCTGCTGCTCACGGCCCGGGACGCGGTCACCGACCGGGTGGAGGGCTTAAACGCCGGGGCCGACGACTATCTCACCAAGCCCTTTGCCTTTGAGGAGCTTTCGGCCCGGCTCAGGGTGCTCACCCGGCGGGGCAACAAGCAGACCACCAACCGCTTCGAGATCGCGGATCTCACCCTGGACGCGGACAGCCACAGGGTGACCCGGGGCGGCAGCGAAATTTCGCTCACCAGCCGGGAATACGCGCTCCTGGAATACATGATCCGCAACAAGGGCCATGTGCTCAGCCGGAGCCAGATCGAGGAGCATGTCTGGAGCTACGCCTATGAGGGGGCTTCCAACATGGTGGACGTGTACATCCGCTCGCTGCGCAAGAAAATCGACGACGGGCGGGCGCAAAAACTGATTCATACCGTGCGGTATGCGGGCTATGTGCTGCGGGAGGAAACATGAGACGGCTTTCCATCAAGACGCGGGTCACCCTGTGGTACGCGCTGCTTTTGATTTTGATCTGCGCGCTGATTCTGGGGCTGATGGTGGCCTCCGCCGAGCGCACGGCCTGGGACTACTGCCTGGAAACGCTGAAGTCGGCCTCCGCCATCGTGATGGACGAGACCGAGTATGAGCACGGCCAGTTGGAAATCGACGCGGATATCGACGACGTGCCCAATGTGTACGCCTCGCTCTTTGAGGCGGACGGCCGGCTGATCTACGGCCGGGTCTGGGTGGACGCGCCCTTTGAGGCCGGGGTCATGCGCAGGATCGACGGGGCGGGCTCCAGCTGGTATATCTACGACACCCTGCTCACCTATTCCTGGCGGGACGACGTCTATCTCCGGCTGCATATGAACGCGGATATGAGCCTGAACGCCTACACCTCCATGATCCGGCGCGGCTTTTGGCTGTTCCCGCTGACCGCGGCCCTGGCGCTTCTGGGCGGCTATCTCATCACCCGCCGGGCCTTTTATCCGGTGCGGCGCATGGCCGCCCTGGCCGCCTCCATCGCGGACGGCAGCGATCTGAGCCGGCGCATCGGGTTTTCCGGCCGGGGCGGGGACGAGCTGTACCATCTGGGCATGACCCTGGACGGCATGCTGGCCCGGCTGGAAACCTCCTTTAACCGGGAAAAGCGCTTTACCTCGGACGTGGCCCACGAGCTGCGCACCCCCATGAACGCCATCCAGGTGCAGGCCGAATACGCGCTCTCCACCCGGGACGAGGCCGAGCGGGAAGAGGCGCTGCTGCGCATCCTCTCCAAAAACCGGGAAATGGGCGCGCTGGTGGACAAACTTCTCCTGCTCTCGCGCATGGACGCGGGCCAGATGCCCATGGCGGACGAATGCGATCTGAAGGCCATGCTGTCGGACATCCTTCAGGATTTTGAGCCGGTGGCCGAGGACAGGGGCATAACGCTCCGGTCGAGCCTGCTGCCCGGAAAACTGATGGGCAACCGCGACCTGCTGGCCCGGGCCTTTGTCAACCTCCTGGACAACGCCATCCGCTACGGAAAGCCCGGGGGCCGGGTGGAGATTGCCATGGAGCGCCAGGGGGACCGGATGCTGATTTCCTTTTTGGACGACGGAAACGGCATTGCCGGGGACCAGCTGCCCCATATCTTCGAGCGCTTTTACCGGGCGGATTCCTCCCGATCCACCCAGGGCTTTGGCATCGGGCTTTCCATCGCCCAGAGCGTGGCCGCCCTGCACCGCGGGCGCATCACCGCCCGCAACCGGCCCGAAGGCGGCGCGGCGTTTGTGGTGGAACTGCCGGTGGAAAAGGAATAACCTGGCGGATCAAAACTTTTTCAGATTTTTTGAAAACAGAAATTGGTTTTCATCTGAGCTTCATCTTTGGGCAATATACTCATAGCATCAGGAAAGGAGCGATTCAAAAATGAAAAAAATCCTCATGACCATGCTGCTGGCGGCGCTTGTGGTAACCCCCACGGCCCTCGCCGATACAAAAGACGACGCGCTCAACGCGGCCCAGGCCCTGGCCGGCGAAACGGCCACCCTGCGCGAGAGCGATATGGACGACGGCGTGTATGAATTCGAATTCCGGGACGACACCAACAACACCCGGATCGACATCGACGCCGACGGCCAGACCGGATCCATCCTGAAGATGGAAACCGAGTATGTGGGCGTTCAGCGGGCCGGCCAGGCCACCCTGGACGAGACCCAGGCCAAAGAGGCCGCCCAGGCCATCCTGAGCGAAACCGCGGCCGTCGGCTACGCGCTGTTGGAAACCGACGACGGAAGCTACGAATGGAAGCTGTTCTACAGCGACAACGGCGATTTGGGCCTCCTGACTTTGCAGGCCGGGACCGGCGAGGTGCTGAGCCAGGAAGTCTACTACGCTCCGGACGCCCTGACCGCGTCTGACGCGGTGGCCGCCCTGGAAAGCGCCAAGGGCGCGGTTCAGATTCAGGAGCTGGATATGGACCTGAACGACGCTTTGGCGCTCAACTACGACGGCAAGGCCACCCTGGACGGAACGGTCTATGAGTTTGAACTCAGGGGCCAGGACGGCCAGGTCATGGAATGGGAGCGCGACTAAAAACGCCCAAATAAACAAAAGCGGCCGCGGAGGAAACTCTGCGGCCTAAATTTTGTGTGCAAGGGGCAGGAGAGGATCCCAGATCCACCACGTTGCAGTAAGGGGAATTTTTCTGACTTTTAGCAGACCAGTTCCTTCCCGGGAGGAGCCGGTTGCGGCGGGGGCCCGCAGGCCCCAGTCAAGGTGAACAAACTTTATTTGC
>DVJW01000072.1 GCA_018716505.1 Candidatus Faecaligallichristensenella faecipullorum
GCTTCCGGCTATCGGAGTTTGCCGTGCCGGGCACGGCAGGATAAAGGATAAGACCCTGATCGAAGCGCAAAGTTCGCTGAATTAGGGCCGTTTCTTCTGTTTTGCCGCGTTTAGCGGGCAAATTCAGCCAACCTTTAGCGGAGCGTTGCGGGGGAGGCCCCGCGCCGGGGGCGGCAAGCCCCCGCAGCGGCCGTTTGAAGGGGGTTATGGGAGGTGTGGAGGGATTTAAGGGGGAGGATTCGGAACTCCCCCTAATCCCTCCACTTTTTGCCGCCCACTCTGGGCAATTTTCGCTTCCCTTTGAAAAAGGGATTTCCCTTCCCCCATGAACCAACCGACACAGCCCCTTTTCTTTGGAATACAGTGCAGGAAAACCCCGGCAAAGGGGCGAATATTATTTCATTCATAACCATTCAAACGGGGGGTGCAAAACCATGAACCGCATTGAGCTGGAACGGGTAAAGCCGGGCCGGGTGGGCCTGCGCGCCCAGGGGGTGGAGGCCTTTTTGGACGGCCTCGAGCAGGCCGGGCTGCAGCTGCATTCGCTGATGATCCTGCGCCACGACAAGGTGGCGGCCGAGGGCTGGTGGGCGCCCTATGACAAAGACACGCCCCACATGATGTTTTCCCTGAGCAAGAGCTTTACCGCCCTGGGGGTGGGCCTGGCCGTTCAGGAGGGCAGGATGCGCCTCTCGGATAAGCCGGCCGAATACTTCCCCGAGCTTCTGCCCGCCAGGCCCTGCGAAAACATGGCTTTGATGACCGTAAAGGACATGCTCTGCATGTCCACCGGCCACAGCGAGGAGCCCGAGGCCCTTGTGCCCAAGACCAATTGGGCCGAGCGCTTTTTGCGCTCCTATGTGGACAAAACCCCGGGCACGGTTTTCACCTACAACACCGCGGCCAGCTACATGCTCTCAGCCATGGTGCAAAAGGCCACCGGGGAGCGGTTGCTTACCTATCTGACCCCCAGGCTGTTTGACAAGCTGGGCATCGAAAAGCCCACCTGGGAGCAGAGCCCCCAGGGCGTGGACGCGGGCGGCTTCGGGCTGAGCCTCAAGACCGAGGATATCGCCCGGTTCGGATGGATGCTGCTGCATCGCGGGGAATTCATGGGCCAGCGGGTCATCGCCCCGGAATGGGTGGACGAGATGAGCGCGTACCAAGCGGACAACAGCCCGGGCCGGGAAAAGGACTGGGCCCAGGGCTATGGCTATCAGATCTGGCGCTGCGTGCCCCATGGGGTGTATCGGGGCGACGGGGCCTTCGGCCAGTACTGCATCGTGATGCCTGAGCAGGACGCGGTCATCGCCATCACCTCGGGGGTAAGCGACATGCAGGCGGTGCTGGACCTGGTCTGGGCGCACATCCTGCCCGCCATGGAGGACGCGCCCATCGAGGATCAGCTTAAGGCCGAAGCCCATTTGCGGGCGCGGCTTGGCGGCCTTTCCATTCCCCTGCCTGCGGGGGATCGGATGTTTCCCCAAAATCGGAATGGCGAAACCGTTTTTGGCGACAACCCCCTGGGCCTTAAAAAGCTTCGGCTGACCTTTGAGGGATTCAGCGACCGCCTGGAAATGGAGTTTGAGGACGGAACCCATCTCCATTGCCCGGTGGGCCATGGCTGCTATCTGCCCAAGGCCACCCCGGTCCCATTGGAGCACAGCTTTGAGCCCCAGATTTTGGGGCGAAAGGTGTGCTGCGCCGGGGCCTGGGATTCGAGCGAATATCACCTGCGCATGGTGCATATCACCACGCCCTGGATCGACGATTTGCGCCTCACCTTTACCCCGGGCGGGCTGACGGTTCAATTTGAGCGCAACGTGGGCTTTACCCCCATGAAATGGACGCTCACCGGAATCCGGGCGTAAAGGCAATGGCGGAACAGCAACAATAAAGGAGAACCGAATGGACGCTGAACGGATCTATCAGGCATTTCTTTCAGACGCCCGGCTGGACGCGGCCAGCCGGAACGAGCTGATTTCCATACAGAACGACCCGGACGAGATCTTCGACCGGTTCCGATGCGACTTGGAGTTCGGCACCGGCGGGCTGCGCGGGGTCCTGGGCGCGGGCATCAACCGCATGAACCGGTATGTGGTGCGGCGGGCCTCGCTGGGCCTGGCCCGATACCTGCTCGCCCAGGGCGGGGACGCGGCGGAAAAGGGGGTGGCCATCGCTTACGACTCGCGCCACGGCTCCCAGGAGTTCGCCCGGGAGAGCGCGCTGGTGTTGGCCCAAAGCGGGCTGCGGGTCTACCTGTTTGACGGCCTGCGCCCCACCCCGGAGCTGTCCTTCGCGGTCCGGCGCCTGGGCGCGGCCGCAGGCATCGTGATTACGGCCAGCCACAACCCCAAGCAGTACAACGGCTACAAGGTGTACGGCCCGGACGGCGGGCAGATCACCTTGGAGACCGCCCAAAGCGTGCTGGCGGAAATGGAAAAAATCGACATGCTGGGCGTTCCGCTCATGGACGAGGCGGCGGCCCGGGCCCAGGGGCTCCTGCGGGATCTGGGGGCCGGGATGGACGGGGAATACCTGAGCTATGTGCTCTCGCTCAGGCCCGATCCGGAAATCGCCCAGCGCACGGAAAGGCCCTTTTCCATCGTCTACACCCCGCTGCACGGGGCGGGCACGCGTCTGGTGCCCCAGGCGCTGAGCCGGGCGGGCTACCGCCAGCTGCGCGTAGTGCCCCGGCAGCAGATTCCGGACGGGGAATTCCCCACCGTGCAATCCCCCAACCCGGAAAATCCCGAGGCCTTTGCGCTGGCCCGGGAACTGGCCCGGCGGGAGAAGGCGGATTTGATCCTGGCCACCGACCCGGACTGCGACCGGCTGGGGGTCATGGCCCCCAAGGACGGGGATTACGCCCCTCTGACCGGCAACCAGATGGGCTGTCTGATGCTGGATTACATGCTCTCAAAGCCCCATGCGGATAACGCCTACATCGTCAAGACCATCGTCACCACCCAGATGGCCAACGCCATCGCCGCGGATCAGGGCATCCCCTGCTTTGAGGTGCTCACCGGATTCAAGTTCATCGGGGAGACCATCGAGCGCATGCGGCAGGCGGGCAACCCCAACTTTCTCCTGGGCTTTGAGGAGAGCTACGGCTACCTCACCGGCACCGAGATTCGGGACAAGGACGGGGTGATCGCAAGCCTTTTGGCCGCCGAAACCGCGCTGCACTGGGCGGAGAAGGGCATGAGCCTTTGGGACGGATTGGAGGCCCTGTATCAAAAATACGGCTATTTCCTGGAGGAGTTGATCTCCATCACCTTGCCCGGAGCCGCGGGCTTTGACAAAATCGCCCGCACCCTGTCCGGCCTTCGGGAGGCGCCGCCCCGGGAAATCGGGGGCTATGGGGTTCAGGCGGTGGCCGATTACAAAATGGGCCTGATCATGACCGCCCAGGGCAGCCGCCCCACCGGTCTTCCCCAGTCCAATGTGCTGAGATACGCGCTCAGCGAGGGCGGATGGCTTTGCGTGCGGCCCTCGGGCACCGAGCCCAAGCTCAAGATCTATTTTGGGGTGGCTCAAAATAGCCGCGCCCAGGCTGAACAGGCCCTGGCCCGGCTGAGGGAATGGGCCCGGGGATTGTGTGAATAACGATTATACGATTGGATGAAGGGGCTTTTCTATGGACGTAACCCCGGTTATGCTGCTTACGGTATGCCCTTTGGTGTTCCTGGCCTCGCTCATCGACGCCATCGCCGGGGGCGGCGGGCTGATCTCGCTGCCCGCCTACTACCTGGCCGGGCTGAATCCGGCCATGGCCGCGGGCACCAACAAACTCTCCGCCAGCTTTGGCACCTTGATGGCCGCGATCCGCTACCTGCGCAAGGGGCGGCTGATGCTGTGCCCGGCGCTGTTCAGCGTGCCCGGGGCGCTTTTGGGGGCCTACTTGGGGGCCGAGCTTTTGAAGATCACCCCCGAGGCCTTTGTGCGGGGGTTGATGCTGGTGGGCCTGCCGGCCATGGCGATTTTGGTGATTTTTCAGCGCCCGGCCGGTGAGAGTGGGCCCTGCAAAAGGGCCGGGCTGCCGGTATGCCTGGCCATCGGCCTGTTCTGCGGATTTTACGACGGATTTTTCGGCCCGGGCACCGGAACGCTGCTGATCATCCTGTTCACCCAGCTGCTCAGGATGGACGCGGTCACCTCGTCGGGCACGGCCAAGGTGGTCAACCTGGCCTCCAACCTGTCGGCGCTGGTCTCGTTTTTGATCAGCGGCAATGTGATCTGGATGCTGGGCCTGCCCGCCATGGCCTGTTCGGCGGCCGGGGGGTATGTGGGTTCCAGCCTGGCCATTTCCAAGGGCTCCAAGCTGGTGCGCCGCATCATGCTTTTGGTTTTGGCCATGATTTTAATCAAGCTGGCATGGGATATGCTGAACTAGGACAGGACGAAGGAGGCAAACGCCATGAAGATGGATTCCCAGGAGGCCAGGAGGCGCATGGCCGAGGGCAGGCTGTATCTGCCCGGGGATGAGGAGATTCTAAAGGAACAGGCCAAATGCCTGGAACTTTTGTATGACTTCAACGCCACCCGGCCCCATGAGGGGGAAAAGCGCACGGCCCTGCTCAAAAAGATGTTCGCGGAAATCGGGGAGGGCTGCTACATCGAGCCCCCGCTGCATTGCAACTTCGGGGCCAAGTTCGCCCATTTCGGCAAAGGGGTATACGCCAACTTCAACCTGACCATGGTGGACGACGGACCGGTTTATGTGGGCGACAACGTGATGTTCGGGCCCAATGTAATCATCACCACCGCGGGCCACCCGGTGGAGCCCACGCTCCGGCGGGAGGGGCTTCAGTACAACATCGAGGTGCGCATCGGCAACAACGTCTGGATCGGGGCGGGCGCCATGATCATGCCCGGGGTGACCATCGGGGACAGCACGGTCATCGGCGCGGGCAGCGTGGTGACCAAGGATATCCCGGCCAACGTGGTGGCGGTGGGCAACCCCTGCCGGGTGCTTCGCCCCATCGGGGAGCGGGACAAGGAATTCTATTTCCGCGACCGGAAAATCGACCTGTAAAAAGATCAAAAGGCGCCGCCGGGTGAAAACCCAGCGGCGCCTTTTGGCTTTGGGGGGCAGACTAATCCGGCTTGGTCTCCAGTTTCAGGTCATAGTCGCCCAAATGCTGAAGCTTAAACCCGTTGGCCTTGTAGGTTTCATAGTCAAAGGCCTCCAGCTCGTCGATGGCCAGCTTATGGAATTCATAGAAATTGTGCCACCACTCATAGCCGCTGCCCAGTTCGGCGTTCAGATAGGCGTCGGCGATATCACAGCCCATTTGGGGCGCCACATAGAACGCGCCCATGGCCAACACATTGACCCCGTTGCCGGTTATGGCGCGCAGGGCCGCGGGCACGCTTTCCACCACCCCGGCGTGCACATGGGGGCATTTGCTGGCCGCGATATGGATGCCCATGCCGGTTCCGCAGAAGATCAGGGCGCGCTCAAACTCGCCCTCGGAGATCATGGAGCCCACCCGCAGGCCGATGCGGTGGAACATCAGATCCGTGTCGTTATCCTCCGGGCTTCTGACGCCCACGTCGGTTATGGTCCAGCCCTTGGCCTTCAGATGGGCCACCACCGCCTCCTTCAGGGGGAAGCCCGCGAAATCCGCGCCCACCAAAAGCTGCTTATCCTTTATGGTTTTCATCGCTCTCCATCCCTTCCATTCGCGTTTTTCCTTGCGCGCTTTGGCGCTCTGGGTTCATCATACCACAGGGAAGCGGTTGGATGCAACCGAAAAATTAACATTTTGTTTTCGGGAGGGTTCTGTTCAAAATCCCTTTTGCAAAGGGGAACTTTTTTTTATGGAGGGGCCAGGGGGAGGTTTCCGTAATACCTCCCCCTACAATCCCCTTGGAAAGGGGAAACGAAGTGCGAGGGGACTAGGGGGGATTCCGATTTCCCCCCTTAAGTCCCCTCGCGCACCCCATAACCCCCTTGAAACGGCCGCTGCGGGGGCTTGCCGCCCCCGGCGCGGGGCCTCCCCCGCAACGCTCCGCTAAAGGTTCGCTGAATTTGCCCGCTAAACGCGGCAAAACAGAAAAAGTGACCCTAATTAGGCGGGCTTTGCGCTTCGGTTAGGGCCTTAGCCTTTATCCTGCCGTGCCTGGCACGGCAAACTCCGATAGCCGGAAGCGGAGCGAACGTTA
>DVJW01000073.1 GCA_018716505.1 Candidatus Faecaligallichristensenella faecipullorum
TCCATAACTTCTTTATCCACATTTGCGATATGACTGCTGATCCTCTTTGTTCTCGTATGATAATTTAAAGCCGTATTTCTAACTGTAGAAACAATATAAAGACGCAACTCATTGTTGTCTAAACTTTTCAATACATCTATTTTTTTCATAAGCGCTACGCAACTATCAGAAACAATATCGTCTATAATTGATGCTTCCTTAAAATACCGCCATGCCGTCGATAGCATTAAACGATGATGCTCAAAATAAATCAGTTCCATATATTTTTGATCCTGATGATTCAGCGACAGTATAACCATTGGAATCATTTGTATTTCTCTCCCCTCTAAGAGATCTACTTCCAACAAACCCTTTAAAATTAACACTCAAATCCATTATCAAAAATCATATCATAAATCAACTTACTTTTCTACGCCTTTTTATAATAAAATTGATTTCTATCTCACAGCAAACAACACTCAAAATATTAAATGGTATGCTGGAAGCATATGCATAAACCTTTTTATAATTTGCCTCAAAAGGACTTGCTTCTTCATCTAAGCCATACTCTCTTTATATAAAGTTCCAGGTTGGCTATTTCAACCACGCTAATTTCCAAGGCAAATAGCTGATATAGTCAGCACACAATCTGGCAAAATTCATTTCTCTTAGCTAGGGGGGTAAACAAAAATGGATGCCGGAGCGCACAGAACACTCCAACATCCGTTTTATAGTGGCAAAAGGGCTTCCTTTCCAACACAATTTGGCGAATATCATCCAGAAGCCCCTTACCGCAAGGGCTTTCTGGCCAATAGGGGGTAAAAAAAATCCACCAGCCTTTGTATCAAAAGCTGGTAGATTATATGGTAGCGGCGGTGGGATTCGAACCTACGACACTCCGGGTATGAACCGAATGCTCTGGCCAACTGAGCTACGCCGCCATATGGTTGCGGGGGCAGGATTTGAACCTGCGACCTCCGGGTTATGAGCCCGACGAGCTACCGGACTGCTCTACCCCGCGATGTTTACCGCTGTCAATCAGCGACAGTTAATATAATACTCCTTATTCCGGGATTTGTCAATACCTTTCTGCACTTTTTTTCTTTTTTCTGAATTTTTTTCTCCATGAACCGGACGCCGCCGGAAATCCCGACGGCGTCCGAAACAAACTATTTCTTTTGGAAGATTACGGTATTGCAATTGGCGGGATAAACCACTGCGGACTGGGTGGCCATGCCACCACCCTTCCTCCTGAACTCACGGACAATGCTGTTGCTCATGGAGTAGGTCTTTCTGTACAGCTCATTCAGCGTGACCTTCTTATCCCCATTGGAATCCGCTGCCATGGAGGTGGACTTTTTGCGCACGTTGTTCCAGCCTGCTCCACGGCAGAAGGAATAGGTAAACACCGCGCTCTTAAAGTTCCTTTCCCCATACAGCGAGGGGGCCGAACAAGACCAGGATTCCTGGCTGCTGTTGGCCGCGCACAGCACCATATACTTGGAGGACTCCAGCGCTCCGGCCTTGCCCGTGGCGCCCAGGAATTCATCCAGGAAGCCCTGGGCCGCCTGATCGGCTCCGCCCTTGCCCACCAATGCACCGCTGTAGCAGGCCTCCACAATCACCACGAACTTGCCCGGAATCTTGTCCAGCTCGCTGCGCAACTGCGCCGCGCTCACAAATCCACGATTCTTTCCGATGGCCAGATAGTAATTGGAACCGCTGGGCCGCGCGCCGTGACAGTTGATGTAAAGATAATTCACATCCTGTTCCTTGGAGCCCGCGAAGGTGCTGCGGATCTTGGCGGCCACGCTGGCCCAACTGCCGGGATCGCGCATGGTGGACACCGAGATCTTGGAGCCGCCAAAGCTCTGGGCCCGCAACATGGAGGCTACGCCGTTCAGGTTAACTGTGCCCACGCTCTTCTCCAACTGCCGCTGGGTGCTGCTGCTGTAGGTGCCGTTGGTGCCGCTGGCCTCAACCACCACCAGGCCGCGCCGGGTAACGGCGTTGGGATTGGTTACCGTGATTCTGCAACTGGCCTTCTTGCCGTTGGAAGTCTTGACGGTGATGGTGGCGCTGCCCGCTTTCTTGGCCACCACTGCGCCGCTGGACGTCACGCCAGCCACCTTTTTGTTGCTGCTGGTCCATTTTAGCTTGCCGGCCGAGGCCCCGGACGGGGAAACCGTGGTGGAAAGTTGAAGCCTTTCCCCAACTTTCAAGGCCGCTGAGGTCTTGTTCAGATAAACCTTGGATACCGCGGGACGCTTAACCGTGATCTTGCACTTGGCATATTTCCCGCTGGGCGCCTTGGCCTTGATGGTGGCCGTGCCCGGGCCCACGGCCGTTACCTTGCCGGTGGAGGAGACCGTGGCCACTCGGGTGTTGCTGCTGGTCCAGGTTAAACAGCTCTTGTCCGCCTTGGAAGGAGACACCGAGGCCTTGAGCGTCGTGCTCTTGCCCATGGTCAAGGTCTTGCGGGAAGAGCTCAATCGCACCTTGGTCACCTTGACCCCGGGCGCTACCTTTACGGTATAGTTTCCATTCTGGGCACTGTTGGCGCCATAAACCTTCAAATAGACCCGCTGACCCGCATTCAGCACATAGCCCAACTTAAAATTCCGTTTGGAAGCGGATTGGTTGTCGTTGGAAACCAGCGGCGAGCCGGTCTTGGCGCTGTATAACGCGCCCACCGTATCCAGCGATCCGCCCGAATAGAACATATATTGCCCCCTTGAGGGCGCTGTAAACACAAACCAACGCGCAGCGCCCTGCTTCATGGAGGTGCCGGTGGATCGATTCAAGGTTAAAGCGGTATCCGAATAGGTGGCCTGGCTGACCCGAATGGTCTTGGTTAACCCGCCGCCGGAAACCGTAATGCTGGCGCTGCGGCTGGCCCCGGTGGTGTTGAGCCCGGCCCTTAAGGTGAGCGTGCCGTTGCCATTGCCGGAGGTGGGACTTACGCTCAGCCAGCTGGCGCTGCTCCGAGCGGTCCATGAAAGGGGCGTAGTCACCGATACCGTGCCCAGGCTGCCGCCGTCCACCCCAATGCTCTTGGAATAGCTGCTCAGCTGAATATCCGCCTTGGATATGCTGAGGGTGAAATTGCCGCCGGCGCTGCCGCTATGGCTGCGCACCCTAAGGTAGACGGTTTGACCCGCGCTCAGATTGTAACTCAGTTTAAAGTTTCGGTTCCCGGCCGCCTGATCGTCATTGTAGGCCACCCAGTTTCCGGTCCTGTTCTGATACAGTTCCCCCACCGTATCCAACGACCCGCTGGTGGAAAAAAGATAGGCGCCGGCTGAAGGCGCGGTGAATCGATACCAACGCGCGGTTCCCCGATTCAAAGACTGGGTGGTCGAGCCCGTATAAACCGTGCTGGGTTCCATATCCGCCGATACCCTAAAGGTTCCGGTCTGGCGAGTGCCCCAACCGTAGACCTTCAGATAAGCGGTCTGGCCGGCATTCAACCGATAGGTAAAATAGAAGTTGCGGCCCTCCCCCGAATCGTCGTTGTAGGCCACATAGGCGTGGGATTTGTTGAGATACAATTCACCCTTTGTGTCCATGGCGCCGGAACTCTGAAAGACATATTCGGCGCTGTAGGGCGCGGTAAAACTATACCAACTGGCCGAGCTATTGTACATATAACCTGAATAGCTGGTATACAGCGACATGGAGACATCCGCCATGGCCACAGACGATACGCCCAACAGGCAAAGCAGCATTATGCCCAACGCCACGGCGGTCTTTGCGCTCCTCCTCATTGCAATCCACTCTCCCACTCTTCCAAAATATACCTATATTATAGAAGAAGATCCGGCGCAAGTCAATTGAATTCAGGAAAAATCAGGCTTCCCGCGCCTTCATGCGCAGAAAACCTTCCAAATTATCATGTTCGCTGGCCAACACCCGATCCACCTCGGGAAAGGCCTGAAAAAAGGCGCACAGCACCGCCACGCCCGAAGCAATAATATCCGCGCGCCTTTTTTGAAGCCCCGGCAGGGCGTATCGCTGCTCAACGCTCATTTGACACAGCCGCGCAAGCCAGGCCCGCGCCGCTCCCCGGAAAATGGGATGCAGCTCTATGGCCTCCGGCGAATAGGGCTCAAGCTCCAGATCCATGGCCGCCAGACTGGTTATGGTGCCGCCCACCCCGATCCAGCGCTCCACCGGTTCGCCCTGAACCGCGCGGACGGTATCCGATAGCATTTCCAGGGCGGCCTCCACCAGCGCGTCCGGGTCACGGTCTGAACCCAAACGGTTTAACAGCCTGACCGCGCCCAATTGGGCCGACCCCGAGCGCAGGACCTTTCCCTCGCTCCCGCACAACAGCTCGGTGCTGCCTCCCCCGATATCGATCACCCCGGCCCGGCCTTGGGGCGCCGCGCCCGCATAGGCCAACATGGCCTCCTGCTCTCCGCTCATGACTTCCAGTTCAAGATGGCACAGCGCCCTTACCCGGTTTAAAAGGAAGTCGCGGTTTGCCGCGTCTCGAACCGCGCTGGTGCCAAAGGCGTATATGCGCTCAATGCCCATCTCCCGGGCGCGCTGGACATGGGCATAGACCGCCTGAGCGGTTCGTTCCATGGCCTCTTCGGCCATTTTCCCCTGGATGATTCCGCTCATCAGCCGGGTGGTAATGGAGCCCCGGGCCAGTGGAAGCTCATCCTCCATGGCCAACAGCCTGACCGAATTGGAGCCCACATCAATAACCGCCTGTTTCATTGCCGTTTTTCTCCCTTCCCAATAGAAAGATCAAAGGCCGCCGAATCCTTCGGCAGCCTTCTGGGTGTTGACAAAGTCAACACCCTTCGAAAAAATGAATTTTTCATTTTTTCGAGTTGCATCATTTTCCTGTCACCTTCGGTGACGGCCGGAAAATGATAGAGGAAACGGCCACTTGGGCCGTTCCTCGAACCGGCAAAGCCGGTCCTGCGGATTAAATATGAAGGGGCTGCGGCCCCTTCATGCATCCCCAAACGTAGAAAATAGGTTTGTCAATGGTCTGAAGGCCGCCGAATCCTTCGGCAGCCCTGTTCAACCGTTATTTTTCGTTCTCTGTTCACTGATCCGTCACATACCGCACTTCGCCCGGCTTCAAAAGGCCCAATTCCTCCCGCGCTATCCGCTCAACATATTCGTCGGTTTTTGCAAATTCAATTTTGCGCTGCAGCTCATTGTTTTGCTCCACCATTTGTTGCCGCTTCAACTCCAGCTGCGCGATGACCTCGTCTTGTTGCCGGGCGTACCGCTGACCGCCCGCATAGACCAGCGCAAACCCGACGACCACACCCAGGCTCATCAACAGCATAAACCGCGGCTTGATCGTCCAACGCCTTTTCGCCATCGATAGAGTGCCCTCCATAAAGCTCGTTATTCCTTTTCTTTCTACGCCCTTTGAAAAAATCCTGCCACAAAATCGGACTATTTCAGGATTTTTTGAACCAGCTTCCGGCGCGAAAACCAATCTTTGACCGTTCGAACCAACCGGCACACCCCTCTAAGGCTCCATCTCAACAGCGGCCCCAGGCTCAGCGCATACAACAGGCATCCACAGAGCACGCCCAACAGCGCGTAAAGCCTCAGATCCAGATAGTTCACATGCCACAGGGCGGCGCCGGTCAAAATCGCCGCCCCCAGAGAAAACGCAATATCCACAGCCAGCGATAAGAAAAAACCGGCCTCCAGCTTGCGGCGGGCCCAGCTGCAAAGGCCATACCACAGCCCGATGGCCATGCCCACATACCACATGCTCAAAAACACCTGTGCCTGGCCCACGGTATAAAACAGCATGTTTCCGCCTCACTCACTTAAACAGCCGGGCAAACAGTCCGCCCCGGCCCGGGCGCACGCTGTCATCATATTCCAGCGCCGCAATCTGCCCCTCCACGGTCAGTTGGCCGTTTTCCAGGTTCAAATTGGCGATATGCAGCTGTTCACCCAATAAAGTCAGCATACCCTGGCTGGTGGAGAGCATCACCATTTGTTCGTTGAAGCTATCCACGTCTTCCACCCCGGTAATCACTGCCCGCTGCCGGTTCTCCATGGAAAGCGTATGCCCGCGCGTCTGCGGCAATTGCTGCGCCATTTTTTCATCACCTCGGGGCAATGTATGCGC
>DVJW01000074.1 GCA_018716505.1 Candidatus Faecaligallichristensenella faecipullorum
CCCGGCGGTCATCACCATCAGCGCGGCGGGTGACTGCACTTTGGGCGGCGATCCCCGGTCCCAAAGCGAAAAACGCTTCCGTTCCATGGTGGAAAAAAAAGGATTGGCTTACTTTTTTGAGAACGTGAAGCCCATCTTTGAACAGGACGATCTGACGGTGGTGAACTTCGAGGGCACTTTGACCACCTCCAAAAAGTCGGCCAAGGGCAAGGAATTTTGTTTTCGTGGCAAGCCGGAATACGCCCAGATGTTGACGCTGGGCGACATAGAGTTGGTCAATCTGGCCAACAACCACACCCTGGATTTCGGAAAGGCCGGACTTCAGGACACCAAGGACAACCTGACCGCCGAAGGCATCCCCTACTTTGGCATGGACGACGAATACATCGTGGAGGTCAAGGGCGCCAAGTTGGGCTTTTTGGGCTATAACTATTGGAATATTGAGATGAGCGAGGCGCAGGAGCGCATCGAGGCCATGCGGGAAAAGTGCGATATTCTGATTGTCTCTTTCCACTGGGGCACCGAACTGGACAACCATTCCTCCAGCAGCCAGCACAAATGGGCGCATATGGCGGTGGACGCCGGGGCGGATTTGGTTTTGGGCCATCATCCCCATGTGATTCAGGGCATCGAGCGCTATAAGGGCAAGTACATCGTGTACAGCCTGGGCAATTTCTGCTTTGGCGGAAACAGCAATCCGGACGACAAGACCACCTTCATCTTCCAGCAGACCTTTGAATTCCTTGACGGGAAGGTCACTGATGGGGATATCAAGGTCATTCCCTGCTCCATCACCTCGGGCAAAACCAACAACTATCAGCCCACCCCGCTCACCGGTGAAAAGGCCGACAAGGTCTTAAAGCGCATCGAAAAATACTCCTCCAAGTATGACGAGGCGCCCAATCTGACCGGCGAATAGCACAAGGCGGCACGGCCCCAAGCTGTACCGCCCTAATATTACATTTGTGAGGAGACGAGCGTATGAAGCTTTTCGATGTCCTGCTAAGGGTTGCTCAGAATCCAAATCTTTATATCGGCGAAAGAGATCTTTTAAAGCTGGATGGCTTTTTATGCGGATACGCAGTCTGCCTATCCGATCATAATTGTAGAGACACGGATGATTCCATCATGACTGGTTTTCAAAACTTTGTGGCAGAAAAATATCAATGCGAATCAGCCCCTAGATGGACTAACCTAATATTGCTGAACTCAAAAAATAAGGAAGAGGCATTTGACCATTTCGTAGCCTTATTGAAAGAGTATAAGAAACGCCTGAGTATCCGCTGATCCAAACAGAGGGCCGCCCCACCGGACGGCCCCCTGTTTTTAAAACCCGTTGGTCAAAAACACCTTTTTCCCGGGGAACAGCGCCCAAAGCGCCGGATTTTCCCCCTTCAAAATTACGTCCTGCTTCCAACGCGCCTGATCCATGCTCAGCGCGCCCAGGCACAGCTGGCAGAGGGTCTGTTCGCTCAGGCAAAGGTCGGCCTCAAACTCGCCCTTTTCCGCCGAAAGCGCGCCGCCGGCATACCTCAGCCGGTAGCAGCCGCTGTTTTCCGGCAAAAATTCGTCCTCCACCCGAATCGCGCATTCGCCCTCGCCCTGGGGCGCGCGCAAAAGCTCCAGCGCCCGTTGAACATCCACCAGCCGCGCCATGCCGCTGAAGGCCCGGGTGCATTCGCATTCATAGGGCTCATCCAACAGGATGGGCAGATCGATATCGCCGGGCAAGGTCATCTGCACATGCCCGTACTGTGCCGAAAGCTTGCTCAAAAAGCCCAGGATATTGTACAGCGCCTCCGCTCCGTCAAAGGCCATCTGCTCCACCACCGCCATGTGGCCCGCGCCCGGCTGCTTGGGATCACCCGGACGGAAATTCACATACGCCCGGGGCTGGCCATCCTCATAGAGCAGATAGCGGTACTTTCTATCCTTATAGGGATCGCCGCCCAGCGTCCATTTCCAGCTGAAGTCGTCCCGGGCGGTGGCCAGGTTGTAGGCTTGGGCAAACCGGTCGTACACCGTCTTAAAATCGTCGATGGGCTCGCCGGTCAGGTGCATGCGCGCCTCCATGGTCTGGCGGAATTTTTTGAGCGCCGCAACGGGGAACACCACCCGGTTGGGCATATTGCAGACCTCATAGCCATACTGGCGATAGTAGCTATGGGAAAAGGGATAGAGGGTGGAGAGGAATTCGCCCTTTGCCCGCATATCCGCGAAAATGGCCCGGAAAATCGCGCGCACCGCGCCCTTGGTCCGGCCCTCGGGCAGCGAGGCCACCCCGCCGACCCCGCCCATGGCCACTTTTTGGCCCTCATACCAGCAATGGAAGGGATTGTTGATGACCGCGGCGCTCAATTTTCCCGCGTCGTTAAAGCAGCCCCAGGTGTAGTTCCAATTCCCGTCCGACTCCTCGGCATAGCGCCGCTTGGCCTCATCCACGTCCATGCTGCCCACAAAGGCGATGGTCTCCAGCTTATACAAATCCAGCTGGTCCTCTTTTTTGAGTATCCGCACCTCCATGTTCATTCCTCCTCTTCCAAATAGCGTTCCAAAAATGTCCGCACCTTGAGCTTGGCCCTGTAGACCTCGTTCCGGCTGCATTGATCCATGGCCGACCGCGCGGCCTGATCCAAGCTCTCCCCCTCCATCATGCGCTGAAGAATCAACTCCGAAGCCCCGATATCCGCCTGCGGCGCCTGGGGCTGCGGCACCTGATGCAAATCCAGCACCAGGCAGTACTCACCCTTTTCCACGTTGGGATTTTCCCTGAGGGCGCGCAAAACCGCCTCGCCCTCCCCCCTCAGCAGCTTTTCATAGCGCTTGGTCAAATCACAGCACACCAGCATCCGCACCCCGGGCAGGGCGGAAACGATCTCTTCCACCAGCTTGACCACCCGGTGAGGCGACTCATACAACACCGCCACCGGCACGCCGGCGCGCAATATGGCCTCCAGCTTATCCCGAAGCTCCTTTTTCTCCCGGGGCAAAAAGCCGTAGAAGGCAAACTCCCGGGTATCAAAACCGCTGGCCGATAGCGCGGTCACCACGGCCGAAGGGCCGCACACCGGGACTACCTCCACCCCGTTTTCCCAGGCGGCCTCCACCACCGGGCCGCCCGGATCGGATATGCCCGGGGTCCCGGCGTCGCAGGTGAGCGCCACTTTTAAATCTTCCCGGATCATGCGTTCCACCAGTCCCTGAGCCTTGCCCACCTCGTTGTGCTGATGGCAGGAGGTCATGGGCTTTGAAATGCCCAGCACATTTAAAAGCTTCATGGTCACCCGAGTGTCCTCGGCCGCAATCAAATCGCATTCGGCCAAGGTTTCGCGCACCCGGTCGCTCATATCGCTTAAATTGCCGATGGGCGTGGCCACCACATACAGCCTGGCCATGCGCGCCCCCCCTTTCTCAGCCTCTTTTACTGTTCATCCGCCTGAACGATATACATCAACTCGTTATCCACCTGAAGCCGGTCATAGATCCTGAGCCCTTCGGGCAAATGCCCCTCGAACCACTCGCTGTAATGGCGCTCCATGCCCACCCGCCGGCCGCCCAGGCTGCGGGTGGGAAAGCTCACCACCCGCCATTTGGCGCGCTGGGCCATGAGCAGCTCCATGGCCGCACCGGTCTTTTGCTGCTCCAAAACCGGCAGCAGCTTCAGCATCAGCACCATATCCGCCCGGGGAAATTCCTTCATGCACAACAAGTCGCCCAATATGCCCTGGGCGGGCAGCGAAAGCGCCTGGGCCCATTGATTGACGATCTCAATCATGCCGCCATGGATATCCACGCCCAATACCTCAATGTCCTGGACAGCCAAAACCAGAGGATTGAGCCCGCAGGCCAGATCCAGCACCCGGCCCGGCCGGCCGACGCGCTCAAACAGCGCGCCATACAGCGCCCGCGCATGGGGCGCGCGCTCCTTGGTGGAGGCGTGCAGATCCATCAGCCGGTCAAAGGCCGCGCCGTCCCCTTCCTGATACGCCTTGAGCAGCCCACGGGCTGCCTTGAGTTCGCCCTCGCTCATGAAGGCGCCGGTGATCTGGTGCAGCTGGGCGCGGGCCGCCTTGTCGGCCTGCTTGATATTGCCGCGCTTTTCCAGCTCCTGAAGGAAGATCCGCCGCACGGTTTCTTCACAGACCTGTTTATATTTTTTGGAGCTCATCAGCTCGCCGAGTGCCTGCTCGGCCCGCTCGTTCATGCCCTGAGCAGCTCCATGAGCCGCGCATAAAATCTGAGGTTGTGGGCGGTGGCCAGGCGGTAAGCCTGGGAATCCCCCACCTTGAACAGGTGATGCAGATAGGCCCTGGAATGGTTTTGGCAGAGGGCGCAGTCACACCCCTCCTCCACCGGGCGCTTGTCCCGGCAGTGGGGATCATCCAAAATATACAGGAACTTATAGAACTTCCCATCCGCACGGCGCACGCCCGACGGGGTGTCGCAGCCCTCTTTAAAGGTATACAGCCGCATATGGCGCGCCTCCCGGGTGGGGATCACGCAATCGAACAGCGAATAGCCCATCTGAACGCAGCGCACGATCTCCTCGGGCCGGCCCAGGCCCATGGCATATTTGGGCAGATGGTCGTCCATGGCGTCGGCCGCGGCCTTCAGTATATCGTCCCTGAGCCTGCCCTCGCCATCCAGCGGCCATCCGCCGAACCCAAAACCATCGAACCCAATCTCCTGGAGCCTTTTTCCGCACTCCATGCGCAGCGCCGGATCGCTTCCGCCCTGGACGATGCCAAACAGCAGGGGCCGTCCCTCGGCCTTGCGCCCCTTCATCAGCTTATCAAACTCGGCCCGGCAGCGCGCGCCCCATTTCACCGTAAGCTCCACGCTGCGGCGCTGAACCTCCTGAGGATCGTCCGGATGGGTGCACACATCCAGGGCCATCATGATATCCGACCCATATTGAAACTGGGCCTGAATGCACTTTTCCGGGGTAAAGGTGATCTTTTCGTTGCCCCGTTCGGGCCTGAAGATGATTTCATTGTCGCGAATTTCGCCATATTCGGCGTTTTCCCGGATCAGCGAATACAGCTGAAAGCCGCCGGAATCGGTCAATATGGGCCTGCGCCACCCGGTGAACTCATGCAGCCCGCCCAAGGATTTGATGAGCTTGGCCCCGGGGCGGTTGTAGAGGTGATAGCTGTTCATGACCAGGCCCGAAATGCCCGCCTGAACCACATCCTCGAACCCGGTGGCCCGCACCGTGCCATAGGTGGCATCCGGAAAAAAGGCGGGCAGCTCAACGCGCCCATGGGGCGTTACAATCTCGCTCATGAATCCTCCTCCAGCTTTTCCGCAACACGCAGCGTGGCGCTGCGGGCGCGGGGATTTTGTTTAAGCTCCTCTTCCCCGGCGGTGATGGGCTTGCGGTTGATCAGGCGGATCACCGGCTTTTTGCCGCAGACGCACACCGGGAGCCGCGGCGGACAGGTGCAGGGGTTTTGCAGCCGCTTAAAGCAGTTCTTGACGATCCGGTCTTCCAGCGAATGAAAGGCGATCACGCACAGCCGCCCGCCGGGCTTGAGCAAATCCACAATGTCCTCCAGCGCGGCCTCCAGCGGGGCCAGCTCGTCGTTCACCGCGATGCGCAGGGCCTGAAAGCTGCGCCGGGCCGGATGGGAACCGTCCTTGGCGCGAAATTTCCTGGGAATGGACGCGTCGATGATATCCACCAGGTCGCCGGTGGTTTCGATGGGCCTGAGTTTGCGCCGGTCCTCGATCACCCGGGCGATCTGAACCGCCCATTTTTCTTCTCCGTAGTCCCGCAAAATCCGGGCGATCTCCTGGGCGTCCCAGGTGTTGACGATCTCCCGGGCAGTGAGGGGTTGGCTCTGATCCATGCGCATATCCAGCGGCGCGTCCGCATGATAGGAAAAGCCGCGCTCCCGGGCGTCCAGCTGATAGGAGGACACCCCCAAATCCAGCAGCATGCCGTCGATCTTCTCAATCCCCACCGAGGAAAGCAGGGCCCGGACATCGTGGAAATTGCCGCGCAGGATGTGAAGGCCGGCCCCATGGGCCTGATTCAGGGCATTCAGCCGCTGGGTGGCGGCCCGCAGGGCGTCCTGATCCCGGTCGATGCCGATCAATTCTCCCCCATCCAGCCGCTTCAGGATTTCCATGGAATGGCCCGCTCCGCCCAGCGTGCCATCCACATATACGCCTTGAGGCCGAATGTTCAACCCTTCCAGGCATTCATCCAGCAGCACCGGCTTATGCTCAAATTCCATTTCCATCCCCCTTAAGCGCGCAATTGTTCGTTAATTTCGGGGCCAGGCACAAATTTTCCTGCACATTTCCCATCATTTTCGACGAAAACATGGGCTCAAAGCGCCTCATACGCCCCGGGCAAATCCGGCCTTAACAGGCCCACCAGATACAGCGAACCGCTCACCAGCACCACGCCGTCCGGCCCGGCCAGCTTTTGGGCCTGCAAAAGCGCCTGATGCGCGTCTTCCACCGCCAGCGCCTCCACTCCATTTTCCCGGTAGATTTCCGCCAAGGCCCCGGCCTCCATGGCCCGGGGCATATCCAGGGTGGTGGTCACGGCCCGGGTAGAAATCCTGGAAAGCCAGGATAGAGCCTCGCGCACCGCCTTATCCTTCATCATGGCGGTGAGCAGCACCATCTTTTTGCCCTTAAGGTGCTCACTGGCATAGGCATAGAGCGCATGCGCTCCCTCTTCATTGTGGCCGCCGTCCAGCAGCACATTGCCCAGCCATTCCAACCGGCCGGGCCAGCGGGCCAGGGCCAATCCCTGAATCAGCCTTTCCTCGTCCAGCGCCATCTCTTGGCCCAGCAGGCGCAACATGGCCAGGGCCAGCACCGCGTTGTTCATCTGATGGCGCCCGGGCAGCGAGATGGAGACCTCCCGGGGAACATAGCCCGGCATCTCCACCCGGAAACGGCTGCCCAAGGCGTCCTCGCGCAAAATTTCCACCTTGGCCCCCGAAAGATCCAACAAGGGCGCGTCCGCCGCTTGGGCCGCGCGCTCAAAGACCGCGCGCACTGAATCCGGCTGGGGATACAGCGCCACCGGCACACCGCGCTTGATGATGCCCGCCTTTTCCCCGGCGATGGCTTCCAGGCTATCGCCCAGCACCTTCATATGATCCATGGCAATGGTGGCGATTCCGCACACCTTGGGGGCGATTACATTGGTGGGATCCAGCCGTCCGCCCAGCCCGGTTTCAATGACCGCCACATCCACCTTTTCCTGCTTAAAAAACTCCATGGCCAGGGCCGTGCCCAACTCAAAGCTGGTGGGATGGATGCCATAGGCGGCTTCCAGCATTCGGGCCGCGTCGTACACCTTGTCCGCCACCTGGGCCAGGCGCTCATCCTCAATGGGCGCGCCGTTGAGCCGGAAGCGCTCGTTATAGCGGCTCAAAAAGGGCGAGGTATACAGCCCGGTTTTCAAACCGCAGGCCCGAAGCGCCCGCTCGGTCAGGGCGCACACCGAACCTTTTCCATTGGTGCCCGCCACATGCACCATATTCAAGCCGCGGTCCGGGTTGCCCAGGGCCTCCAAAAGCGCGCGGGTGTTGCGCAGGCCCACCTTTTCCCCTTTATAGCGCGCGCCATGTATCCATTCTATCGCCTGCTGCGCGTTCATATCGATTGTATTCCTTCCTTCGTAAGAAGTGGGTGTTGACTTGCGTCAACACCCTCAGAACGTTGACAAATCTATTTTTCTCGTTTGGGGATGCATGAAGGGGCCCGCAGCCCCTTCATATCTTCGCCCCGGCCTCGGCGTATGCCGGGCCGGGGTTCCGGTTCGCAAACAAAGTTTGCGAACCTTCAGCCGCGCAAAGCGCGGCCTTCGAAATCCGCAGAACCGGCTTTGCGGT
>DVJW01000075.1 GCA_018716505.1 Candidatus Faecaligallichristensenella faecipullorum
GTGGAGAAATTCAATTTGTGATACCATACCTTAAGTATACAAAATCGCGCAGAATGAGATGTGAAAATATGCCCTTTCGCCGCTTCTTTCAGTCCAAAATCAGCCGGATGTTGTTTGCCACTTTTGTCATACTGGCCATTCCTCTGATTGTCATCAATTTTGTCATTACCAGCCGTGGAATTCAGTTGATGCGCGCCCAAATTTCAGGGGCGTACCGAAACTCGTTGGCGCTGATCGCCGATCAGTTTCAAGACCGGCTCAAGGATTTGGAAATGATGGCGGCTTCCATGACCATAGACGATGCCCTCAACGCCATGTGCATCGCGGAAAAGGGCGAGGAAAATCTTTTTGAATATGTCCAATTTCAAAGCAGAATGCGGGGATATGTCAATCAACGCATTCTAAAGGGCAATATCTCGGTGATTTTGCCCAAGCAGGGATGGGTGATTTCCGCCCTGAATGGCATTGACCGGCAGGAAGCCTACGCGGATTTTGATACTTATTGGGAAAAGATAGGGGACTATGGTACTTGGCGCATCCGCCGCAGCCTAAAGGATAAGGAGGAGGACTGCTTTTCTACGGTGGTGGGCTATGTGAATCAAAATCAGACCAACGCCGTTTTTGTGATTGAAATCGAAAAGGACCAAGTTCTTGAAGCGCTGAGCGATATTCGAACAGATCACACCATGGATGAGGTTTTTCTCATGGATGCCGAAGGCAAGATTTATGGTCAAGACTCTGGTCGGTATCAAGATGAAGACTTGGTTCAGGCCATTCATCTAGCCAATTGGGGGCAGGAAGAGGCTTCGGGCGATCTGACCTACAGGATGGATGGGCGGATGTACCGGGTGTTGTGCGAGCCCGCCGCCGGCGGAGATGTGATTGGCATGATGATTGACGAAGAGTCGATCTTGCGGCCGGTCTATGCCACGCGATGGTGGGCCTATGCGGCGGTGGGGGTGTTTTTCTGCGTCAGCCTGTTGTATACCTTTTTCACCTATAGGCGCATCACCCAGCCGGTGGGCTCCTTGCAGGCCGCCATGCGCCGGGTGGAGAGCGGGGATTTCACCGCCAGGGCCTGCGCCCATTATCAAAATGAATTGAGCGACGTCACGGTGAGCTTCAATCAGATGGTGGAGCGCATGGACGAGATGATTCACGAGCGCTATGCCCGGGAATTACAAATGAAACAGACCCAATTGCGCTTCCTTCGGGCGCAGATTAACCCTCATTTTCTGTATAACTGCCTGTTTACCCTTTATACCCTGATTAAAAATGAGGATTTGGACAGCGCCGCGGATATGGCGATCTATCTGGGTCAGTATTATCAGATCAACACCCGGGCCGGGGATGGAGCGATACCGCTGTATCAGGATTTGGAGCATGTGCGCCTGCTGATCAAGATTCATAACATGCGGTTTCAAAATCTGCTGAGCTATGAAGAAGAGGTGGATGATGCCCTGAAAATGTTCAAAATCCCGAATTTGGCCATCATGACCTTGGCAGAAAATTCCATAACCCATGGGCTCAAGAGCATACATGAACCTTCGCTGTTCAAGGTGCAGGCCGCCTTTGAGGGGGAGGATGTGGTCATTCGGGTGTTGGACAGCGGCCTGGGCGCCAGCGACGAGCGGTTGGAAGAAATGCGCGGGGCGCTTAAAAGCGCCAGCGTGGATCAGGCCGACGCGCGGGGACTTCAAAATATACAGCTCCGCTTTCAAATGCTGTATGGCGAGGAAACCTATATGAGCGTGGATCATAATACACCCCATGGGCTGATTGTGACCTTGCGCATACCCAAATGGGAGGCTGATGGGCATGTATAGTCTGCTGCTGGTGGATGATGAACTCTTGATACTGGATGGTTTGTTCAACAATATCGATTGGGAGGAGAGCGGTTTCAGCAATGTTTACCGCGCCTCCAGCGCCGAGGCGGCCCTGGATATTATGAACAAATACCGCATTGACGTGGTGGTGACTGATATTTCCATGCCCGGCATGGACGGCATCGAGATGTGCCGCCATATCAAGGAAAGCTGGCCCCTTTGCCGGGTAATCTTCCTTTCAGGCTACCGGGATTTCGATTACGCCCGGAGGGCGGTGGAAATGGGCGTCTATCAATATCTGGTCAAGCCGGTGCGGTATGAGGATATCCAACAGACCGTGGAAGGCGCGTTGGCCGAGCTGGAAAGCGCCATGGAACAGCGAGACCTTCTGGCCAAGGCCAAAGCAAAGATGGAGAGCATGGGGGACTTGCTCAGGGAGCGCTTTCTGAACGGATGGCTGCTTCAGGGACTGCTGAACCCCATGAATGATCGTGAACAGGCGCAGGCCGCTGGATTGAATCTAAAAGAGGGCATGTATGGTTTCATCATGCTCATGGAGCCCGAAGTGGGGGAGGGCGAACCTCTGCAGCCCGGCGTATGGCATTTGGCGCTGCAGGAGCTTGCCGAACGCTATTTTCCCGGGTATGACCAGATGATCGGCCTGCCCGCCTCGGAAAAGCGCTTCTTGCTGGCGGTGCTCAGTTCTGATGAGCAAAAGGCCCAGGCGCTGCGGGAGCAATGCGCCAACCGGCTGGATGCCTTTCAGTTTTCGGTGGGAAAAAGTCTGGGCAAGACCCTCTCCGTCTATGTGAGCTGTGTGGAGCCCTTGAATTCTATGCACACAGCCTATAGCCAGATCCGGCACGATATGGATCGGGAACAGGGACTGCCGGGCGGGCGGATTGTCATGGCTTCCAGGCGGGAGGCCGGCGAACTGGAAAATCCTGAACTGTTTGAGGCGCTGTTTTCCGCGCTGGCCGCCGCGGATGAGGCCGCGCTGCTGCGATGGATCGACGGATTTTGTCGGGAGATTTCCGTCAGCCCGCGTCCGGTGAGCATGAGCCGGCTGATGCTCACCATGCTTACCGGAGCCCTGAGCTGCGACGCCATGGGCCGCCGCTTCGGCGACGATGAATGGGAAAAGCGATGCGACGAGCTGTTCTTCGCCCGGGTGCGTGTGCTTTCCCTGGATGAGCTCAAGCGCATATGCGTCGATGCGGTGCACGGCTACTGCGGTTGGGTAAAGGAAAGGCAGACCAGCCGCCAGAAGGGCATCGTGGAGGAAGTGCGCGCCATTATTTCCGAAAAGATGGAGCAGGGCATTACGGTCAACGCCATTGCCGGGGAGATGCATTACAATGCCGGCTATCTTTCCCACATCGTCAAGGAACAGACTGGCCAGACCCTGAGCGACCTTTTGATCTCCATGCGCATGGAACGGGCGTGCAAGCTGCTCTCCGCCGGAGAAAAGGTCATGGATGTGGCCATGGCCGTGGGATACGATAATTTGGCGCACTTCAGCCGCACCTTTAAGCGCCGAATCGGGGTGAGTCCCCGCCAATACGTATAGTACAAAAGCGTCCTCCGTCCCTTGATCGTCCTGTGCGCGCCAAGGCGGAGGATATGTTATGGTTTCGGTATTTTGTTTGAGAATGTTTTTATTCGTGTATAAAATGTTCTATTTTTGCGGTTTTGTCCGTCAAAATGTGAGGCAAATGGTTCAAAATTGGCGCGACGGTGAAGAAAATGGAAAGAATATATGAATGATTCGCAGAAAAGTGCAAATAAAAACCGAGAAAAACGCAAGCATCAAATGGAATCCGATACTATAATTTTATTTACAACCGAGCGCCGTGATCAATGTGGCGCGGGTGGATTCAAAAGAGTCCGCCGAGAAAAGAGGAGGAATTGGAATGAAGCACGTTGGCAAGATCGTGCCCCTGGCGCTGTCTCTGGCTCTGGGCCTGAGCTGCGTGGGTGGCGTGGGCATGGCCGAGGAGCAGCAAAAAGAGCTCCCCAGCTATTTCCACAAGTATGACCCGCCGATCACCCTGACCACGCATGCGGTGGTTACCACCAGCAACGTTTTCCAGGAGGGGGATTCCGCGGACAGCAACGGCTATACCCGCTGGTGCGAGGAGAATCTGGGCATTAAATGGGAACTGGCCTGGACCGCTGGCGACGCTGAAACCAACAGCCAAAAGCTGGATCTGGCCTTTGCCTCCGACGATCTGCCGGATGTGATCGCGCCCTCCGTTGCCCAGCTGAGCAAGTATGTGGAGTCGGGCAAAATCGCGCCCATGGATGACCTGCTGGAGCAGTATGCCTCTCCGTTGACCCAATGGGCCATCGACGACGTCACCGAGCAAACCGCGGGTGCCTTCTTCTCCCCGGTGACCTCGGGCGGACATGCCTACGCGCTGCCCGAGATGTCCGACACCTTGGCCTGGTGGACCAATAACTTTATCCGCACCGATATCCTGGAAGAGCTGGGCATGGAGATGCCCACCACTTTGGACGAGCTGGAGGCGATCTTCGACGCCTATATTGAAAAATATCCGGGTCATTATCCGGCGGTTTGCTCCAACTCCCTGCAGGATTCGGCCAACCTGTTCAACACCGTCATGACCTCCTACAATGCCTACATGGATATGTGGCAGGAGAACGAAGAGGGCCAGCTGGAATACACCAGCATTCAGCCCGAGATGCGCGCCGCCCTGGAGCGCATGGCCACCTGGTATGAGAAGGGCTACATTGATCCTGAATTCGTGGTTATGGACGGCAACAAGTACAACGAGGTGATCTCCTCGGGCGACTGGCTGTTCACCTACGGCTACTGGCACCTGATCGCCACCTTCTGCAACACCTGGGCCAATGTTGAGGGCAGCGACATTTCCGCCGTGCCCTTCCTGAACGGCCCGGATGGCAACTACAGCGTGATGAAGAACGCTTGGTATACCAGCCTCAAGGCCATTACCACCTCCTGCGAGAACCCTGAGGCGCCCATCTACCTGCTGAATCAGTTCTGGGATTCCTACTACCGCAACGACACCGAACTCCGGGACGAGCTGGCCCAGGAAGGCTACGAGTGGTACTATCCGGTCACCGAGGTGCAGGAAGCCTACAACATTGAGGAAGTCAAGCAGAACTACCCCAATGTGGCCGAGCCCAAGCTGCTCTGGAAGTTCAACTACGATGAGTCCATCACCGGCCCCGGTTTCCTGAATGATTTCTATACCCATGGCAACATCAACCTGGGCCTGTATGGCCGCCTGTGCACTCCGGCCAACAACGACTATGCTTCCATTTCGGCCGCGGTTAAGGCCGGCAACGATACCAGCCTTTTGACCGAGGAGGCCAAGAACACCTGGACCGGTTGGTATGATTCCGACCCCAAGATGCTCTCCACCTTCGCCACCAGCTATGATATCTGGAAGGATCTGGACATCGAGGTCAACAAGTTCAGCACCGCCAGCACCCCCACCATGGTGGAGAAGCAGGCTTACCTGGACAAGCTGGAGCTGGAATACTTCACCGGCATCATCATGGGCACCAGGCCCATTGAGGACTTCGACAAGTACGTCGAGGAATGGAAGGCCAACGGCGGAGATCAGATTACCGCCGAGGTCAACGAGTGGTATGCCTCCACCAAGTAAGACACAAAAAGCCAATCGGAACAGGATGGGGCTTTCCCATCCTGTTCCCCTATAAAAGGGTGAGCGTATGACGACAACACAGATTCGCAAGCGCCAGGGCGGCCTGCGCGGGTTCATCAAGAGCTTCCATTTCGAGAGAACCTGGCAAAACTATCTGATGCTGCTGATTCCCGGTATCTTTGTCTTTATCTTCAGCTATATCCCGCTATACGGGTTGATTATCGCGTTTCAGGATTATAATCCAGCCATGGGGTTCTGGGGCAGCGAGTTTGTGGGCCTGAAATGGTTTGAAACCGCCATGAGCCTGCCCGACTTTAAGTACATTGTGCGCAATACCGTGACCATCGCGCTGGGCAAAATGATTTTTACTCAACTGTTCTCGGTGGTATTTGCGCTGATGCTCAACGAGCTGCGCGGCCAGTTCTTTAAGCGCACGGTACAAACCATAACTTACTTCCCGCATTTCCTTTCCTGGGTTATCATCGGCGGCGTGTTCACCGACATGCTGTCCACCAAGGGCTTAATCAACCAGGTGATTACGCTGTTTGGCGCCCGTCCCATCTTCTTCCTGGGCAGCAACGATTGGTTCCAGCCCACCATGATTACCTTGGAGGTCTGGAAGGAATTCGGTTACGGCGCGATTATTTACCTGGCTGCCATAACCTCCATCAATCCGGAATTGTATGAAGCGGCCACCATCGACGGCGCGGGCAGGCTGCGCCAGACCTGGCACGTTACCCTGCCAGGCATTGCGGTCACCATTATCATGATGATTACCTTGGCGTTGGGCGGCATCATGAACGCGGGCTTTGACCAGATTTTCGTGATGTACAACGCGGCGGTATATGCGACAGGCGATATATTGGATACCTTTATCTACCGCCAGGGCTTGATTGACGCCCAGTATTCGCTGTCCACGGCCATGGGCCTGTTTAAGTCCCTGATCGGCGCCACGCTGCTCATTATAACCAATATCTTCGCGACCAAGAAGTTTAATTACAGAATTTTTTAGAGGTAGAGCGCTATGCAGAAACAACTTCAAACTCGAGGTGTTAAGATCTTTGCCGTGGTGAATTACCTGGTCATGACGCTGCTGGCGCTGATCTGCCTGTTGCCGCTTTTGCATGTGTTGGCAGTCTCGCTGAGCGATTCGGCTTCGGCCAGCGCCAATTTGGTTCAGTTCTGGCCCAAAGGATTTAACACCGCCTCCTATGAAATGGTGTTTTCCAACCAGACCTTCTTGAACTCCTTTGTAATCTCCGTGGTTCGAACGCTGTTGGGCACGGCCATAAACCTGGCCATGGTCATTCTGGCGGCCTATCCGCTTTCCAAAGAGGAATCCGAGCTCAAGGGCCGCAATGTACTGATCTGGTTCTTTACCTTGCCCATGCTGATCTCGGGCGGGTTGATTCCCACTTTCCTGCTGATCAAACAGCTGAACCTGATCGATAATTTGTGGGCGCTGATTCTGCCCGGCTGTGTGCCCACCTTCTATGTGATTATGATGATGAACTTCTTCAGGGGCATCAGCAAGAGCCTGAGCGAATCGGCTTCCATCGACGGGGCCAGCGAGTTTGTCATCATGACGCGCATCATGCTGCCCTTGGCCATGGCCTCCATCGCCACCATCACCCTGTTCTCCATGGTCAACCATTGGAACGAGTGGTTCGGCGGCATGATCTACATGAACTCCAGCGAGAAGTGGCCGCTGCAAACTCTGTTGCGGCAAATGCTCAAGTCGGTGGACGCCACCATGTTCTCGTCGGCCGATTTGATGAAGATCAAGCAGCTTTCTTCCCGCTCCTTCCAGTCGGCTCAGATCATCTTCGCTACGGTGCCGATTCTGCTGGTGTATCCGTTCATGCAGCGCTACTTTATTTCGGGTCTGACCATCGGTTCGGTGAAGGAATAGGAACATTCATGAAAACGCATTCTGGGCGCGGCTCGTTTCCGGGGCCATTGGCGGCCGGGATGCGTTTTTTTCATCAGATTTAGGGAGGAAATGCATCATGGACGCCAAGCTTCACGAGGTTTTAAACGGACAGGAACAGAATCACCTTTTGCCCTTTTTGTGGATGCACAACAACAAGCGCGCCATTTTGCCCGAATTGGTTCAGCAGGTGTACGACAGCGGCGCCCGCGCCTTTTGCGTGGAATCCAGGCCCCATAACCATTTCTGCGAGGAGGAATGGTGGGGAGATATGGATGTGCTGCTCAAAGAAGCGCGGGATCGGGATATGCAGGTATGGATATTGGACGATAAGCATTTTCCCACCGGCTATGCCAATGGGCTGATTGAAAAGAAATATCCCGAGCGCAGAAGATGGCAGCTGGTGGAGGAGCACGTGGACGTGGTGGGCCCGGCCCGGGATTCGGCCATTTTGCTCAACAACCGCCAGGAGGCCTCGGATGAGTGCTCGGATGGCTGCGCGGCTGCCACCGAGGTCAGCGACCCGGAGGATCAGCTGCTGGGCGTGTTTGCCTACCGGCGGAACGAGGCCGAGGAGACCCTGGATGACGCGCCCATCGACCTCACCGGCAAGGTATTTGGAAATTATGTATTCTGGGATGTGCCCCAGGGCGTGTACCGCATTTTTGCCATCTATAAGAGCCGCCGGGGCGGCGGGCGCAAGGATTACCTGCAGGCCATAGACCCGGATTCGGTGCATGTGCTGATCGAGGCGGTATATGAGCCCCATTATGAACATTATAAGGAATATTTCGGCAATACCATCGCCGGATTTTTCTCGGACGAGCCCAGTTTGGGCAATACCCGCATCCTGGGCGGCGGCAATACCCCGGGCGGTTACTATCAGCAGCTGGGGCAGCCCGGTTTGGCGCTGCCCTGGAGCGACGAGCTGTTTAGGCGGCTGAATCAGAAGATGGGCCGCAATGTGGCGGGCGAGCTGGCCGGATTGTGGTATAAAAAGGGGGATGGGCTGCCCGAACTCAGGGTAGCCTATATGGACGTGCTCACCGAGCTCTGGCGCGAGAATTTCAGCCTGCAGCTGGGCGAATGGTGCCGGGCGCACGGAGTCATGTACATCGGCCATATTATCGAGGATATGAACGCCCATGCCCGCCTGAGCTGCTCGGGCGGCCATTATTTCCGATCTCTGGATGGCCAGGACATGGCGGGCATCGACGTGGTGCTGCATCAGATCATGCCCGGACTGTCCCAGCATAAACATGTGGCTTCAGGCGCGGGCGGAATCGCGGATCCCGAATTTTATGACTATGTGCTGGCCAAGCTGGCCTCTTCCCATGCCCATATTCAGCCGCGCATGAAGGGGCGGGCCATGTGCGAGGTGTTTGGCGCCTATGGTTGGGCCGAGGGCGTGCCGCTGATGAAATACTTGATGGATCACATGCTGGTGCGCGGCATCAATTACTTTGTGCCCCATGCCTTTTCGCCGGACTATCCGGATCCGGATTGCCCGCCCCATTTTAACGCGGGCGGCCATAACCCCCAGTTCAGCGCCTTTGCAAAGCTGATGAAGTACACCAATCAGGTGGCCCATCTGCTGGAGGACGCAAAACCGGTGATCAGCGCCGCGATATTGTACCATGCCGAGGCCGAATGGTCGGGCCGGGATTATATGGTGATGGACAAGCCCGCCAAGGCGCTGTGCGACGCCCAGATGAATTACGAATTTGTGCCCATTGACGCCCTGATCCATCAGGCCAAAGTGGCAGACGGCGCGCTCTGCGTGGAGGATATGCGCTATCCCGCGTTGATCGTGCCCTACGCGGCCTATCTGCCCGATTACGCGCTGAAGCGGATGGCGGAATTGGAGGCCGAGGGCCTGCGCCTGATCTTTGTGGACGGACGCCCCGAAGGCTTTAAAGGCGGCGTGGTGGTGGCGCTGAGTGAACTGGCCGGCTATATGCGCCATCTGGGCGCGCTGGATTTGCGCCTGGATAAGCCCTTTGTGCCGCTGCGCTATATGCATGGAGTGCGCGAAAGCACCCATGTGTTTATGCTGGTCAACGAGTCCATGAGCGAGAAGTTCCAGGGCGAGGTGATCCTGCCGGTGAAGGGCAAGGGCGTGCTGCTGGATTTGGTGGGCGACGGAGTTTATCAGGTGGATGCGCCAGAAGGCAGGGTGCCGCTTGCGTTGGATTTCGCCCAGTCGGTCATGCTGGTTTTTGACGGCGGGGAAGGCGATGGCTTGGGCGAAGCGCCCAGGTATCAGCGCCTGCGCGAGCTGGAGGGAGCTTGGATGCTTGAGACGCGCAGGGCCGAGGGAGAGGACGCCTTTGGCGAACCCCGGCGGCTGGATGCATTGTATAACCTGGCCGGACCCAAGGGCGATCCCACCTTCTCGGGCTGGATGCGCTATACCATGGAGTTTGAGGCGGATGGAGAAGAGCGCGGACTGGATTTGGGCCTGGTGGGCGAGACCGTACGCGCCAACCTCAACGGATGCGATTTGGGCGAGCGCATTTGCGCGCCCTATGTGTACGATATCCGCCGGGCGGTTCGGCCGGGTCTCAACCGCCTGGAACTGGTGGTGGCCAACAATTTGGTGCATGCCCATCCGGACAACTTCTCCCATTTTGTCCAGATCACCCCCTCCGGCCTGCTGGGGCCGGTGTGGCTGATGAAATAGCGTTCAATAGAGGCTTCGAAAAACAACGAAGCCTCTATCTTTTTGTGCAAATTTGCGATATAATGAAGCAAGAAAATCTACGGAGGTGAGGCGCATGAGCGCTCAAAAGCCCAATATCTTATTCATTCTTTCCGACGATCAGGGCGCCTGGTCGCTGGGCAGCGCGGGCAATCAGGACGTGAAAACGCCCAATTTGGATCGTTTGGCCCAGCGAGGCATTCGGTTTGAAAACTTCTTTTGTGCGTCCCCGGTGTGTTCGCCCGCCCGGGCCAGCATCATGACCGGCACCATACCCTCTCAACACGGAATCCACGACTGGCTCGCCAAGGGTCATTTGGACGAAGAGCGGTTGTCCCCGCGCATGCGGGAGGCGTTTTATGCGCCCGAAAGGGAGCAGAAGATGGAATGGCCGCGCAGTCAATTGATGGGGGACAAAGCGGTGGAGTACCTTGCAGGTCAATGCTGTTATCCCCAACGGCTCAGAGAGGCGGGGTATACCTGCGCGTTGTTCGGCAAATGGCATTTGGGTGACGCTTCCAAACCGCAAGCCGGCTTTGAAACCTGGAATACCATCGCCATGGGGGGCGATAACTACTATACCCCCACGGTCATGATGCCGGATTCCAGCTTCGATATCCTGGACGGAGTCTATCTGACCGATTACATTACCGACAACGCCCTGGATTATCTCAAAAAGCGGGAAGGCGAGGCGCAGCCCTTCTATCTTTCGGTGCATTATACCGCGCCGCACGCCCCGTGGGGCCGTCAGTTCCACCCGGACTGGGCTTTTGAACCCTTTGATGGCAGCGCGTTTTCTTCCATTCCCAAACTGCCGGCACATCCCTGGTCGCCCTATGCCAGCATGAGCGAGGCGGAGTGGGAGCATTTCAGGCAGACCAGCCTGGAAGGTTATTGCGCGGCCGTCTACGCCATGGATCGGAACATCGGGCGCTTGATGGACGAGCTGGAAAGGCAGGGTATTGTCCAGGATACCTTGGTGATCTTTACCGCGGACAATGGCATGAGCATGGGCCATCACGGCATTATTGGCAAGGGCAATGGAACTTTCCCCATGAACATGTATGAGGAGGCGGTAAAGGTTCCCTTCATCATAAGCAGACCGGGTTCTGTTCCGGAGGGCGTGGTGGAACAAGGTCTGTTTGGCCATGTGGATCTGTTCCCGACGTTGTGTGATTATCTGGATTGTCCGCTGGACGAGGCGATTCGGGACCGGCAGCCGGGCCGGAGCTTTGCGCCGGTGCTGCGGGGAGAATCCTGTCCGGACAACGAGCAGATTATCATCTGCGACGAATACGGCCCGGTGCGCATGATCCGCACCCGGGAATGGAAGTATGTGCATCGCTATCCCTATGGCCCCCATGAGCTGTATCATCTCACGGACGATCCGTCGGAACAGAGGAATCTGGCCGGGGATGAATCGGTTCGGGACATTGAGCAGGCGTTGTTCGGCCGGCTGGAGGCGCACTTCCTGCGCTATTCCGATCCTGAAGTGGATGGAAAGGCCGAGGCGGTGTGCGGATTGGGCCAAACCGGGCCGGTGGGCGTGCGGGCCCAGGGCAAGGAGCGCTTTATACAAATCGATAATGGGGGAAAGGCATGAGGTCCTTTAGTACCTTGATTAAGCCTGCGTCGTCGCTGTGCAACATGCGGTGTAAGTATTGTTTTTACGCGGATGTGGCCGACCACCGTTCGGTGGAAAGCTATGGGGTTATGAGCGCGCAGACCGCCCATAACCTGATCGATCGGGTGTTTGAATATCTGAAGCCTCCGGCCATGATCTCCTTTGGCTTTCAGGGCGGAGAACCGACCATGGCCGGGATTGAGTATTTTCGGGATTTTGTCCGATACGCAAAGGACAAAAATCAGGGCCGGTTTCAAATCCACTACGCGCTTCAGACCAACGGCTACCTGATTGACGAGGAATGGTGCCGCCTGTTTAAGGAGCATGATTTTCTGGTGGGGATATCCATGGATGGGGACGCGGCCACCCATGACCGCTACCGGCTGGACGCCCGCCGGCAGGGTACCCATGACCGGGTGCGCGCGGCCATAAAATTGTTGGATAAGCACGGCGTGGCCTACAACGTGCTTTCGGTAATCACCAGCGAAATGGCGCGCCATGCCCAGCGGGTGTTCAGTTTCTATGTGAAACAGCGCATCCAGTATGTACAGCTGATTCCCTGCCTTCAGCCTTTGGACAGCGAGGAGCCCGGCGAGCACGATCTGACCGGCGAGCTGTATGCGGATTTTATGAAACGGTTCTTTGCGCTATGGGCGGAAGAATGGCGCAAGGGCAGGTATTTCAGCGTGCGCCAGTTTGATAACCTGATTAACCTGGTGAACGGCTATCCGGCTGAACAGTGCGGCATGATGGGCTATTGCACCCCTCAATTTGTGGTGGAGGCGGATGGGGGCGTGTATCCCTGCGATTTCTATGTGTTGGATCGTTATCTGAGCGGCAATGTCAACACTGATAGCGTGGAGGCAATTTCAAAATCGGCGGGTACCCAAAACTTCATGGCGGACAAGGTGGAGATGGGGCCGCTGTGCGCCAACTGCCGGGTTTTCGGCCTTTGCGGCGGGGGATGCAAGCGCTATCGCGCGTTCTACAACCAAAAACCCGGCTATTGCCCCTATCAGGATTTCCTGTACGCGGCCTATCCGGTGTTGATGCAGATTGCCCGCAGTGTGCGCGGATAATTGAAACGCATAAGAGAGGCCCCGCAGGCGGGATCAACCTGCCTGCGAGGCCTTTATTGTTCTATTTTTTGAATTCTTCGGGATGGCGGGCTCGAAGCCTGGCCGCTCCCTCGGCGCGCCCGGTGGCCTCCAACCGCTTGCAATATTCGGGTAGATGGCCCTTGGCGTGGTAAGGGCCACCCTCGCGCAGCACCGTCCACAAAGGATCGATGTCGCTGTCGCCGGTGAGCGCCATTTTTTCATGCCATTCGGTGAGGTACCGGCAGGCCTGGCCGCACAAATCGGGCCGCTCGGCCGCCAGGTTGCGCTGCTCGTGGAAGTCGTTTTTTACATCAAACAGCATTTCGTCGTCGAACAGGTGGAATCCGTCGTGATAGGTCCGGATGTAAATATAATCCCCGAAGCGCACCGCCCGCTGGCAGACATGGGCGCACTGGGAAACCACCAGATAGGGGTAACCGCCCTTTTCTCCGCTGCGCAGGGTGTTCGCATAGCTCTGGCCTTCCCATTTTTCGTAGGGCGCCACGTTTAACAGCTCGGCAATCGTGGGCAAAAGATCGATATTGTAATGGAAATCCGAACAGCTGGCGTTCTTCTGCATGCCCGGCCATTTGATGATCATGGGAATTCGGGTGGTGATCTCGTCCGCGGTTCCATGTTCGGAATACAGGCCCAGCTCCCCGATGTTCTCACCATGATCCGAGGTCACGATGATGGCCATGTCCTCATACAGGCCCTTTTGCTTCAAAATATTGAGCAATCGGTTGATGTTTTCGTCCATGTAACGGATGCCGCAGTCGTATCCGTCCACCACCTGCTTGAGCTCGCGCATGTTGGTGGCCTTGCCCAATTGGCGCGGATAGGCGGGATTGGGCACATCGGTGTACATCCCGATTTCATTGATGCAATGAGGGCCCACATGGGCCAAATGAACCTTGAGCGTCTCCTCGTTCAGCCATTCGGGAAGCGGATCGTTTTCAAAGGGGTTGCCGAACTCCATGGGCGCGCGGTAGGGGGTGTGCGGATCCCAGAAGTTGATGTGCAGCATCCAGTTGTCCTTGTCCGCGTTGCGCTCCAGCCAGTCCACAGCAATGGGCATGATATCCTCGGCGGATTCGTTGCCGCACCGGCCGAAGTTGTAAACTTCATTTAGCCCGGCGTTGAACCAATAGGAAGAATGGCGCTCCGCGAAGGAATTGATGGAAGCGGTGTGAAAACCGGCCCTTCGGAAAGTGTAAAACAGGCTGTGGTCCAGCATCTGGTCGCTGAAATCCCGGTCGATGCCGGTGGGACGCATGTCGGCGGCCAGTCCGCCGTGGTTGACCACACCATTGTGGATGCCGAAGCGGCCGCTGATTAACGCGGCACGGGAGGGCAGGCAGGGGGCGTCGGTGCAGTGATAATGGTCGAAGCGTACGCCGTCCCGGGCGATGGAATCCAGAGCGGGCGAGGTATTGCGCGCGTAGCCATAGCAGCCCAGATGATCGGGTCTGAGCGTATCCAAATCCAGCATCAGTATGCGCATGGAAAACAGGCTCCTTTCCAATTTAAATTATAAACCTGCATTGATTATATCAAGTTTGGAGAAAATATACAACAATATGAAATAAAAAAAGGGATTCCGCTTCTTTGGGCGGAATCCCTCAGGCTGTCAAAAAACCTAATTCATTACGTTGGGGATGCATGAAGGGGCCGCGGCCCCTTCATATTCAATCCGCAGCGGCGGCATGTACGCCGCGAGGAGCGGCCCAGGTGGCCGCTTCATTTATCATTTTCTGGCCGCTGCCGAAGGCAGCAAGAAAATGATGCAACTCAGGAAAATGAAGCATTCATTTTCCTGACAGCGTGTCGACTTTTTCGACACGCTGAGGGATTCCGCTTCTTTGGGCGGAATCCCTGGGGGAGTTTGCGCTTACATGGCCATATGGAAGGTGCGGGAGATGACCTCGCGCTGCTGAGCCTTGGAAAGCTTGTTGAAATTGACCGCGTAGCCCGATACCCGGATGGTCAGGCTGGGATATTTCTCAGGGTGGTCGTAGGCGTCCAGCAATAGCTCGCGGTTGAGCACGTTTACGTTCAGATGGTGGGCGTCCTGGATGAAATAGCCGTCCAGCAGGTTGACCAGGTTGTGACGGCGCTCCTGATCGCTCTTGCCCAGGGCCTGAGGGATGATGGAGAAGGTGTTGCTGATGCCGTCCTTGCACACATCGTAGTCCAACTTGGCCACCGAGTTCAGCGAGGCCAACGCGCCCGACTTGTCCCGATTGTGCATGGGATTGGCGCCCGGTGCAAAGGGCTCGCCCGCCTTGCGGCCGTCCGGGGTGGAACCGGTCTTTTTGCCGTACATCACGTTTGAGGTGATGGTCAGGATGGACAAGGTGTGTTCGGCGTTGCGGTAGGTGGGGTTCTTTTTCAGCTCATTAAAGAATTTCTCCACCTGCTCTTTGGCGATCAGATCCACCCGGTCGTCGTCGTTGCCAAAGGCCGGGTATTCGCCCTCAATCTCAAATTCGGTAATCAATCCATCGTCATTGCGTATGGGTTTGACATGGGCGTACTTGATGGCCGACAGGGAATCGGCCAGCACCGACATGCCCGCGACGCCAAAGGCCATGAACCGGTGCACATCCGTGTCGTGCAGCGCCATTTGGGTCTTTTCATAGGCATATTTGTCGTGCATATAGTGGATGATGTTCATGGCGTTGACATAGGTCCTGGCCAACCAGGGGCGATATTGATCCAACAGCGCCATGACCTTGTCATACTCCAAATATTCGCCTTCATAGACCGAGCCGGCCGGGGCTACCTGGATGCCGCTCTTTTCATCCCGGCCGCCGTTCAGGCTCATGAGCAACAGCTTGGCCAGATTGGCCCGCGCGCCGAAGAACTGCATATCCTTGCCCACCCGCATGGCCGAAACGCAGCAGGCGATGGCGTAGTCATCCCCAAAGCGCGCGCGCATGAGGTCGTCGTTTTCATATTGAATGGCGTCGGTATCGCAGGATACCTTGGCCGCGAATTCCTTAAAGCCCTGGGGCAAGTCCTGGGCCCAAAGCACCGTCAGATTGGGCTCGGCCGAAGAACCCAAATTGTACAGGGTGTTCAGCACCCTGAAGGAGCTCTTGGTGACCAGCGTGCGCCCATCCTCGCCCATGCCGCCGATGGCCTCGGTAATCCACATGGGATCGCCGGCGAACAGCTCGTTGTATTCCGGGGTGCGCAGGTGGCGCGCCATGCGCAGCTTCATGACGAAATCGTCAAACAGCTCCTGGGCGCCGCTCTCGTCCAGCGTGCCCTCCTTTAGATCGCGCTCAAAGTAAATATCCAGGAAGGTGCTGGTGCGGCCCAGACTCATGGCCGCGCCGTTTTGCTCCTTGATGGCGCCCAGATAGCCGAAATACAACCATTGCACCGCCTCGCGGGCATTTTCCGCAGGCCGGGAGATATCATAGCCGTACATCTGGGCCATTTCCTTGAGCTTACCCAGGAAGTTGATCTGCTGATACAGCTCCTCCAGGCAGCGGATATTGTCCTGATCCATCATATTCTCGCCCTTGCGGCGCTTGTCTTCCTTTTTTGCCTCGATCAGGGCGTCCACCCCGTACAGGGCCACCCTGCGGTAGTCGCCAATGATGCGCCCCCGGCCATAGGCATCGGGCAGGCCGGTGATGATGCCCACATGGCGCGCGGCGCGAATCTCGTCGGTATAAACCCGGAACACCCCGTCGTTGTGGGTAGTGCGGTACTGGAATTCCTCCTCCACTTTGGGGGAGAGAGTGTAGCCATAGGCCTGGCAGGCCTTTCGGGTCATGTTGATGCCACCGAAGGGGTTGACGCCCCGCCTCAGTGGCCGGTCGGTCTGAAGGCCCACGATGAGTTCGTTTTCCTTGTCCAGATATCCGGGCTTATAGCTGGTCAGCGAGCTCACGGTCTGGGTATCCACGTCCAACACCCCGCCAAATTGATGCTCCAGCTGCAACAGTCCATTGAGCTTGGACATCAGTTTATTGGTTCTTTCGGTGGCCGGAGCCAGGAAGGAAGCGTCGCCGGCATAAGGGGTATAGTTCTTTTGAATAAAGTCGCGCACATTGATTTCGCTTTGCCATGCGCCCTCGCGAAAACCTCTCCAAGCCTGTTTTTCCATGATAAAACACCTTGCCTTTCTCGCGCTGCCCTTTATGTTTATGAAGAAAACAAAAGGGCAACATTTGCGTTATCAAATGTTGCCCAGACGGTCGGCATAATTTAGGATTTTAATTCCCCTGTGGTACTCCACAATGATCCGTCAGTAATTAAAATCCGTATGAAACTGGTATCAATATACCATGCCGCTCAAAGGGTGTCAAGAAAAGATTTGAAAAACACCCTTTTGCACTTACTCGGCCAATACAAGACTGTTCATCATGGCCTCGCAGCGCGCGTCCATATCAGCGTCGTCGGGCAAAGAGGTGAAAGTCACAGTGTATAAGGTGCCATTCACCACGATCATATATTGACTGAGAGACAGTTCGATGCCTGCAACCTCATAGGAAACGGCCAGCGTCATATAATCACGGCCGTTGATGGTTGCCACCGATCCGGTGTCGGTTATGGTACAACCTTCAAACATGCTTTCATATTGGGAAACAATGGAAGGAGCGACCATGCTGACCAGCATGTCCGCGTCCATATCCGTACCCAGCTCCTGAACGACAACGTTGACATTGTTGCCGGCCGGATCGGTGAAAATGGTCATATCCGCACTGGTTATCTGCTGGGCATAAGCCTGCACCTGCTCGTTGGACAGACCGTCGATCTGACCTTCTGCCACGGCATCGGACATGCTTTCGATGGAGGCCTTATCCAGGACGGTCCAATCGGCCGGATATCCAATGGTATAGAGCTGGTTGGCATGGGTGTAGGTGGTCAATTCAACTTCCGGAGCCTCAGCCATCGCGGCGCAGGGAAGAATTACCATCAAAACCAAAACCAAAGACAAAAGCTTCT
>DVJW01000076.1 GCA_018716505.1 Candidatus Faecaligallichristensenella faecipullorum
GACGCGGTTTGGAAAAGATCGGCCGTTCCAAACTGATGAACAATTTAATGCCCGGGGTAAAGGGCGAGGTTTCGGACGAAAACGTAATTTCAGAGCTGGTGCGCGCCCTGACCAATATGGCCAAAAAGCGCATCGGCGCGCTCATTGTGTTTGAGCGCAAGACCGGACTTAAGGATATCATTGACAGCGGAACCATGGTGGACGCCATGATTTCGGCGCCGCTGATTGAAAATATCTTTGAACCCAATACTCCGCTGCACGATGGCGCCATGATTATCCGCGGGAACCGGATCGTGGCCGCGGCATGCCTTTTGCAGCTGTCGGATAACCGCGCCATCAGCCGGGAGCTGGGTACCCGCCATCGGGCGGCCATCGGAATTTCCGAGACCACCGACGCGATTACTTTGATCGTTTCGGAGGAAACGGGCATCATTTCCATGGCGCGGGAAGGAAAGCTGACCCGCTACCTGGACGCCAAGTCGCTGACCACCCTGTTGGGCGAATTTTACGGCGTGGGTGAGAGCAGCCACAGAAGCGGCCTGCTCAAGCGCAGGGAGGTGCCCCATGAAAAATAAAATTTTGCCCGCATTAAAGCGCGTAGGCCGCACGATTTGGCGCAGCCTGTCCCAGAATCTGGGCTATAAGCTGTTGTCTGTTGTGTTGGCTATGGTGATGTGGAGTTATGTGATTACCTCGAACCCCACCATAACCCGGGATAAATGGATCAACAATGTGGAAATCTCTTTGACCGGCCAATCCACTCTGCGGGACCGGGGCTTTGCCATAAGCACCGATACCAGCGCGCTCAGCAGCGCCAGCGTGAAGGTTGAGGTGGCTCAATCCAGCTATGGCCGGGTCAACAGTGAAAACGTGCGGGTGGAGCTGGATGTGTCCGGAATCCGTCAAAGCGGCAAACAGCAGGTGGAATTGACCGGGGTCACCGCCTATGGAAGGGCGGTGGAAGTGGTTCCGGAGTCTGTGGAGCTGGATGTGGAACTGTTGGATCAGCGCTATGTGCCGGTTAATGTGGAGCTGGTGGGAGAAAAGGCCGAGGGAAAATGGTATAACGTAAGCCGCATCAATCCCTCCCAGATTACGGTGTCGGGTCCGGCTTCACTGGTTCAGCAGGTGACTTCTGCCCAGGTGAATATGGAAGTGACGGATAACGTCACTTCGGTGGTTCGCGCCGAGCCCTTTGTGTTGTTGGATGCCTCGGGCAATGAAATGGACAGCGAGTCGCTGGTTTGTTCCACCAATTCGGTAAACGTGGGCATGGATATCTATCCCACAAAGGTTCTAAATGTTTCCACGGACATTGCCAAGGTGATTTCCGGGGAGCCTGCCGAGGGGTATCATGTGGAAAGTATCGAGGTGCAGCCCGAGAGCATCGAGGTGGCGGCGGAACAGACCCTGTTGGATCAGTTGGAGGAACTGGTGCCCGAATCCATCGATGTGACCGGATTGACCCAGTCCTTTAGCACCCGGGTCTCGGTGAGCAAGCTCAACGATGTGAAAAACCTGAGCAGCAATCAGGTAAACGTCACCGTTCATATCGTGGAAGAGGATACGACCAAGCGCTTTAGCAATGTGCCCCGGACCGTGGTCGGGTTGGGCGAAGGCCTGAAGGCGCGGGTGGAAAAAACCAATTTGACCGTCATGGTGACCGGGCCCTATTCCGTTGTTCAGGGGTTGAGCCGGGGCGACTTGATCGCCGCGGTGGATGTGAGCGGGCTGAAGGCTGGAGAATATCAGCTGCCCGTCAAGGTTTCTGTGGATAATCAGCCGGAACTGACCTTTGAATGTACGCCGGATACCTTAACCGTGACCATTGAATAAACGCTTTGGGATAGAGCTGGAAAGAGGGATGTATGTTGGGACAGGCTGAGTACGCCGAGACCTTGACGAATGATGTCTCAGGTTTGCTGAAAGAGGGCGCGGACTGGGCCACCGGGGTGGTTCAGAGCGGCGGCCAGTCCATGGGGGCCCTGAGCGCCCTGGACTGGTTTGCGCAAAACTGGATTATCCTTCTGGTGACGCTGATCGTCATTGGATTGGTGGTGGATTGGCTGGTCTGGATGATCCGCTGGAGGCCGTACAGGCTGTGGTTTGGAGGTAGAAAGCGGCCTGAGGTCCGCCTGCGCGAACGGTTTGAAGAGGATGAGGATGAAGGCGATTATAGGCCGCGGAAAAACCGGCGTCCCCATTTCGAGGGCAGCGCGCTCAAACAGACCTTTGAGGAAGAGGATCCCTTTGAGGATGAATTTGCTTTAGAGGCCGAGGAGGAAGAGGCGGAATTTGAAAGCGATGATGCCTTCGAACCCGAGGCCGAACCCGAAGACGATTTTGAGGATTTCGAGGATTTTGAAGACTTTGGGGATGACGAGGAAGAGCAAACCGCCCCAACGGCCCATGGACTGTCCAAGCCTGTGGTGAGCAAGCCTAAGCTGGGCATGTTTATGCGCAAAAACGCAAACCAGCCGGAGAAAAATATTCCCGGTCAAAAGCATCAGGATGAAGAGGACTTCGAGGATTTCGGGGACTTCGACGATGGAGAAGATCAGCAGGCCTCCGCTCAGCAGACGGTTTCCATGGAGCCGGAGGACGATCTGTTCGACTTTGAGGATGATTTTGCCGAGGATGAGTCCTCGGAAGAACCGGAGCTCGATCCGGCCCAGCCCCAAGGTCCTCAGGTGCAATCCTTCCACGGCGCGGCTGCCTGGCACACCGGGTATACCACCAGCATTCCGGTGGTGGGGGGCCAGGAAGAAAAGCCCGTTATGTCCAGAAAAGAGCGCAGGCTGCATCAAAAATAAGTGATAAGGTGCCCCGGAGGACGCGCGAATGCCGTGCGCCCTCCGGTTTATGTATTGGAAAGCGAGGTTCGACTATGTGGGAAAAGGGAAGCCGGATCAAAATTCTGGTGGGGCATTATGGAAGCGGAAAGACGGAAATTGCCCTCAATATGGCGCTGGAAATGAAGAACCATTTTGACCAGGTGGCATTGGTGGATTTGGATATCGTCAATCCGTTTTTTCGCAGCGCCGAACAGGGCGATGTGCTGAAACAGGCGGGGGTCAAGCTCTTGGCGCCCACCTTTGCCCTGACCGGTCTGGATATTCCGGCGCTTCCGGCGGAAATTCAAATGGTGTTTGCCAATTCTGAAATTCATACGGTGTTCGATGTGGGCGGCGATGATGCCGGTGCCCTGGCCCTGGGCAAATATAAGCGCGAGTTTGAAGAAGCGGGTTATGAACTGATCTATGTGGTGAATCCTTTCCGCCCGCGCTCGGACAGCGTCCAAGCTGTGGTGGATATGATGAACCGGGTGGCCCAAAGCGCCCGGCTGGTGCCCAGCGGCCTGATTAACAACGCCAACCTGGGCGGCTATACCACCCGGGAACAGCTGCAACAGGGGTTGGACTTTCTGAAAGAGGTCTCCCGGGCAACAGGGGTTCCGCTGATTGCCTGCTCGGGACAGGAGCAGGCGCTGGATGGCTTTGATGCCCAAGGAATCCCCCAATTTTTCATCCGGCGCTATTTGAAGCCCGAATGGATGGAAGAATAAGGAGCGGAAAAATGGCTGAATGGCTGACATGGGTGCTTACGGGCGCGCTTCCATTCCTGGTGAGCGTGGCCATGGTCGTTATGCTGTGCCTGCTGCTGTTTCGGTATTTTGCCGAACCCTTCTATCCGGGGCTTAGCCTGGTGGAGACGGTGGGCCGGGTGCGGCGCAAAGAAGCGGCTCCGGTGGTTATAAAGGAATCGCCGCGCCGCCCTGGATATCATCTGGGGCAGGTTGTGCTCTGGGTGGCCGGGCTTTGGGCCGTGTCCCGGGCGTTGATCTTGCTGATCGCCCTGGTGGGCGCTTATCTGCAGGGCGATTTATGGGGCTTTGTTAGGGATTTTGAATATCATTGGGTGCGTTGGGACGCCAATCATTATCTGGGGCTGGCCGAAAACTGGTATGTGAATGAGGGAGACCCTCGGTTTCATATCGTGTTTTACCCGCTCTATCCGCTGACGGTAATGATTTTCCGCTTTCTCTTTATGGGGAACACCATCCTGAGCGCGGTATTTGTTTCCAATATCTGCCTGATTGTGTCGGGCGTATTGATGTATGATTTGGTCTTAAAGGAACAGAACCGCGCGGGCGCCAGGCGGGCGGTGGTGTATTTGATGTTCTGCCCGCTCTCGCTGTTCTATTCTATCCCGTACAGCGAAGCCCTGTTTTTGATGCTTTGCCTGCTTTCGGTGGTGCTCGCCCGCAGAAGGCACTTTGGCTGGGCGGTGTTCTGCGGCGCACTCTGCGCGGCCACCCGGTCGCTGGGCGTGCTGATTGCCGCGCCGGTGTATCTGGAAATGTTGCGCCAGGCCCGGGAGCGCAGCCTGATGGGGGAAAGCCGCGCCCAATCCGTCAAGCGGGTGGTGGGTTATACCCTGCTGTGCTGCTTGATTTTGGCCGGTCTGGGCGCGTACCTGCTGCTGAATTATCAGGTGACCGGAAATCCCTTCCAGTTTTTGATCTATCAGAGCGAACATTGGAGCCAGCGCTTTGGCAATATCGCCGATACCCTGCGCTATACCATGGAGTACGCCCTGAACTATCACGATTGGGGCACCCGAATGGGTACATGGATTCCTCAGGCGGTGCTGATGATCGCGGTGTTGATCCTCATGGGCGTTACCCTGAACCGGGTGCATCCGGGGGACGGCGCTTATGCCTGGCTGTATATGTTCATGGCCATGGCGCCCACCTGGCTGCTCAGCGGGCCACGGTATATCTCGGCCATGTATGCGCTCTATCCCATGATGAGCATGATCACCCGGCGCAAGGGTCAGCAGGTGGCCATGGCCATCGTTATTTTGCTTCTGAATATCTATTTCGTTTATCTATACAGCATAGAAGGCTGTGTGTTATAATGAAAAAAAACTACAAAAGGGAGCAACAGAATGGAGAGAGAATCGAAAGGACGGCGCAGCCAGCGGCGCCAGGAGCGCATAAGGAAAAGGAAGGTTCACAGGATTATCCTGTGCGGTGGGCTGATGATTGTGGCGCTCATGGCCGCGGCCGTTTTAACCACCAACCCGGACAATGTGGTCTATCAGGCGGTGGCTTCCCTGGGCGCGACGCCAACGCCGCTTCCCACGCCCATCCCCACACCTGAAATAACCCCAACGCCTGTTCCAACTCCGGTACCCACGCCCACCCCGGTGCCCACCCCAGAGCCCACCCCGGTGGCGCTGAAGCGGCCGTATTATCTGGTGGTGAGCAAAGAGGCCCAGGTGCTGACCGTCTATACGGTGAATGAGGACGGCACTTATACCTTGCCGGTAAAACAAATGATCTGTTCCACCGGAAAGAACGACGGCAAGATCCCCAACGGCCTTTATAAACTTCGGGAGGAACGCTATAAATGGCGGCGCATGGTGGACGGCAGCTATGCCCAGTACGCGGTGCGCATGAGCGGCAAGATCATGTTCCATTCGGTGGGCTATTCCAAGAAAAACGGAGGCAGCCTGCAAAAAAAGACCTACAACAACTTGGGCAATCGCGGCTCGCTGGGCTGCATACGGCTCACGGTCAAGGATGCCAAATGGATCTATGATAATTGCCCGGAGGGCACGCCGGTGGAGTTTATCACCGGGGAACGGGATGAGGCGCTGATCGAGTCCCTGAGGCCGCCCAAGCTCGTTGGCGGGAAATGGGATCCCACCGATCCCAACCCCAAAAATCCGGATTATATTACGCCCTCTCCGGACACCACCCCCGCGCCCACGCCTTGGTTGGGCGTTACCCCACAGCCCACCAAATATAAATGGGCAAAGGAAATTCCGTTGCCCAAATAGTATAGGTTTTTGTGGAGAGATTAAGGGGCGTTCCGATCCTTCCCTTAGGCCCCTCATGCATCCCCTCCCCCTTTAAATGGCCGGACGCTACCCAGCCAGCCGTCATCCAGAGAGCCCGCTGGGCTACCGCTCAAACCCTCAAAGCGCGGTTCGCGAAAGGTTAGGGCCTTATCCTTTAGCCTGCCGTGCCCGGCGCGGCAAATTTTGATGGCTAAAATCGGAACGAACGTTACCCAAAACCGTTAGAGGGGGTAGGGGAGGTATGGAGGGGCCTAGGGGGAGGTATTGCGGAAACCTCCCCCTGGCCCCTCCATAAAACTGCTCCCCGCCAGGGGGAAATTTCGATTCCTTTTGCAAAGGGAAAATCCATTCTATCAAAAACCTATGAATTTTTCACATGCCCGCCGGGAGACCGGCGGGCGCTTTTTATGTAAGGGCGTGCATACAGCCGGTAATCATTTTGACCGCGGTGCGCGCCATGGTCTCGGGATCTTCGGGCATATCCCGCTGATACCAAAGGTCGATGAGCCCCACAAATCCCGAAGCGATAAAGGCGTAGAAATAGTCAAAGTTGCGTTCCCCGGCGGGGGAGAAAAGCTGTTTCCAGGCGGTAAGGCATCGCTCGCGCACAAAGGTTTTGAGCCGGTTGATGAACGCCATATCCCCATGTGGGCCCAGCAGTACCCGGCCCACATCTGCGTTTTCCTGGAGATAGCGGAAAAGTTCGATGAACAGCGGCAGCGGGTCGTTGTGCTCAATATTCGGGGTGAAGTTTTCAAACACCCGGTTGAAGTCCTCAACCAACTCCTGCTCAATCTGTTCCATCATATCGAATACATCCTTGTAGTGGATATAAAAGGTGCCCCGGTTGAGATCGCTCAACTCGGTAATCTCGCGCACCGTTATATCCTGCACCCGCTTGTGCTCCATGAGCTGAAAAAGGCTCTGGCGCAGCAGTTTGCGCGTCTTGCGTACCCGACGGTCCTGAGTTCGTTCGCCCATTCAAATCCTCTTTTCCTGCGATGGCAACCAGCCTGAAAATACCTCCCAATGCTTTTCAAACTGGCTTTGACAATTTGGTTAACGGAAGATTGATTATAGACATTTCTCAATCGCTCTGATGATTATTCGACTAAAATCGAAGCTTTGACGATTGTATTTCCGTTCTGCCTTTATTATAATATACTACGTTCTAAAAATCAACATGTGTTTATTATTAGAATTGATTTGAAGAAGGATGTAGGGGAGGGAGGATGCGTTGAAACGTGTCGCAAGGTGGATTTTGGATCATCGGATGGTGGTCATGTTGCTGTACGCGGTGGCAGTGGCCGTGTCGATTTACGCGGACAGCCTGGTCAAAGTCAACTATGAGCTCACCGATTATCTGCCCGACGAAGCCCCATCCACCGTGGGATTAAGGCTGATGGAACAGGAGTTTGAATCCAAGCCCAGCAATTTGAGATTGTTGCTAAAGGACGTCTCCATTCCGGAAGCGCTGGAATATAAGCGGCAGATTGCCCAGGTGGAAGGGGTTAAAGATGTAACCTGGCTGGACGACAGCGTGGATGTGACCATTCCGGTGGAGATGATGGATCAGGATACCCTGAACGCATGGTATAAGGATGGCGACGCGCTGATCACCGCATATGTGGATTCGCAATATGCAAAAAACGCGCTCAGCGAGATTCGGACCATCATCGGTGAGGACAACGCCATGGCCGGGGACGCGGTGCAGAGCAATGAAACGCAGATTCGCAGCACCCAGGAAATTCAAAAAATCCTTTTGATTGCGGTGCCGCTGATCTTTGTGATCCTGATCTTTTCCACCACGTCGTTTCTGGAGCCCCTGCTGTTTCTCATTACCATAGGCGTGGCCATCATCATCGGCCGCGGAACCAATTTGATCTTTGGGGAAATATCCTTTATTACCAACGCCTGTTCGGCCATCCTGCAGCTCGCGGTTTCCATGGACTACGCCATCTTCCTGGTGGAACGCTTTGGGGAATTCCGAAATCAGGGAATGGAGATCAAAGACGCCATGACCGAGGCCATGGGCAAAGCGTTTTCTTCCATTATGTCCAGTTCGCTGACCACCATCATCGGCTTCTTGGTGCTCTCGCTGATGAAGTTCAAGGTGGGTTACGATATGGGACTGGTGCTGGCCAAGGGCGTGCTGCTCTCGCTGGTCTGCGTGTTGACCTTGCTGCCTGTTTTGACCGTGAGCCTGTGCAAGCTCATGGATAAGACCCAACATAGGCCGCTGTTGCCCACCTTTAAACATTTTGGCCGGATTAACGCCCGAATTTGTGTTCCGGTGGCGCTGGTGGTGATTGGGCTGGTGATCGTGCCCAGCTACTTGGCCAACGAGCGCAACGATTTCACCTATGGCACCACACGCATGATCGTGGATCCGTCCCTTCGGGTGGTTCAGGATCAAGCGTTAATTGAAGATCTGTATGGAAAATCCAATCAGATGGTGCTCATGGTGCCCAGCGGCCAGCCGGCCAAGGAGCAAAAAATGGTGGATGAGCTGAACGCCATGGACAATATTTCTTCCATTTCGGCGTATCAGTCCATCGCCGACAACACCATTCCGGTGGACTTTGTGGGCAGGGAAAACCTCAGCGCCCTGATGAGCGATGAATATACCCGAATGGTGATTACCGCGGACACCGAGCCCGAAGGCGAGGAGGCCTTTGCCCTGGTGGAGGAGCTGCGCGCCTTGGGCGAGCGCTATTATCCGGGCGAAAATTATCTGACCGGTGGCAGTTCCAATATCTACGATATGCGGGATACGGTGATCGAGGACGATAAAGTGGTCAATAGCCTGTCCATGATCGCCATTGGCCTGGTGCTGATGCTGAACTTCAAGTCATTGGCCGTGCCGCTGATTTTGCTGTTGGTCATCGAAAGCTCCATTTGGATCAACCTGGCCGTGCCGTATTTTTCCGGAACGCCACTGTATTATCTGGCCTCGCTGATTATCAATACCGTGCAACTGGGCGCCACGGTGGACTACGGCATTCTGTTTACCGAGCGCTATATGGAAAAGCGGCGCCTGAAGCCCAGGATGGAATCGGCGGCAGAGGCCATATCCGAGACCTTCCCGGCCATTTTGACCTCGGCCAGTATCCTCTGTTTGGGGGCTTGCATGTTGGGCAGCAGTTCCAGCGTGGATATCGTAAGCCAAATCGGCTTCCTGGTGGGCAGGGGCGCGGCCATATCCGCGGCCATGGTGGTGCTGGTGCTGCCGGCCATACTGATGATCTTGGATTTTCCCATCCGCCTGACCACCATCGGCGCGAAATTTTATAAAAAAGGAGCGAAGGATCATGAAAATGAGGAAGCGAATACTGGCCATGAGCTGCATACTGGCGCTGACGCTGCCGGCGAACGCCCTGGCCGCGGTGGAAAAGAATGAAATTGTGTACGCCAATCTGGAAGCGGACGGAAGCGGGCGTCAGGTCATTGTGGTCAATCGCTTTGAAAGCGATGAGGCCCAGACCGTGACCGATTACGGCAGCTATGACAAATTGACCAATTTGACCAGCACCGAGGCGCTCTCCCAGGACCGGGATCAGGTGACCTTTTCCATGGAGCCGGGTACCTTTTATTATCAGGGCCGGCTGACGGATACCAGCCTGCCCTGGAGCTTCAGCCTGAAATATCAGATGGACGGGAAAACCTTGAACCCGGAGCAGATGGCCGGGCGCAGCGGAAGGGCCACGGTTACCATGGATATCGAGCAAAATCCGGCGGTGGATTCGCTGTTCTTTGAAAAGTATCTGCTGTCCATGAGCGTGACCTTGGACGGGGAAAAGTTTAAGGATATCGTGGCAGAGGGCGCGAATTTGGCCAATTCCGGGCAAGACCGGCTGCTCAGCTATACGCTGATGCCCGATGAGGCGCATCATCTGACCATAACCGCCCAAGTCACCGAATTTGAGATGCCAGCCATAGAAATTAACGCCATTCCCATGAGCATGGACATCGGTGAGGTGGATACCACCCAGATTAAGGACCAGATCGCCCAGCTTCAGGACGGCATTGACCAGATGGACGAAGGGGCCGGCAAACTGGCCGACGCAACCCAGACGTTTAAAGAGGGAACCGGCAGCCTCTATCAGGGTTCAAGCCAGGTAAAGAAGGGTATATCCAGCCTTTCGGGCGGTGCGGACCAGCTCTTTCAGGGCGCGGACCAGATGGAGCGCCTGCTGGACAATATGATCGAGAGTTTCGGACAGCTTCAGGGCGCGGCGAGTCAACTGAGCGAAAGCTCGGAGTCTCTGACTTCGGGTTCCGGCCAGCTAAGCGAGGGAGTAAGCGCACTCAACACCCAATTTCAGGCCGTCGCTTCTGCTTCGGCGGAGATGAAAACCGCCATTTCCAGCCTGGCCGGCGCGGCGGGGAGCTGCGGCCAGGATATCGCGAATTTAAAGAAGCTGATCGGGGTGGTGAGCCAGTACCCCGACCTGAAAACGGATTACGCCAAGTATATCGCCTCGGCCCAGCGCCTGATCGGCACCATGGAGGCCTTGGACAGCGGCTTGAGCGAATTGAATGAGAAGGTTCAGACCTTTGACGCGGCTCTGGCCCAGGTGGGCGCGGCCATAGGCCAATTGAGCCAGGCGGCCCAGGCCCTGGATGGCGGCGTGGGCCAGTATACCGGGGCGGCGGATCAGCTGTCCGGGGCCATAAACGGTGTGGATCTCTCGGGCGCCTCTCAGCAGGCCCAGCTGTTCTATCAGGGCATCGAGTCGCTGGATGAGGGGCTTAAGGCATTAAAGCAAAGCTATGCAACCCTCCATCAGGGCATCGCCACGCTGGATGGCTCCAGTTCCAGCCTGGAAGATGGCGCGGTGGAACTGGAAGAGGGAGCCGGTGAGATCAAGGACAAGACCGGCGATATGGATCAGAAGGTGGATGATGAGGTGGATAGCGTGCTGAGCAAATATACCGGCGAGGATTTCGAAGCGCGCTCCTTTGTGGATTCGCGCAACGATGTGGAACTGGTTCAGTTTGTGATCAGAACCGAGCCCATTCAAATGCCTGAGCCTTCCGAAACGGCGGAGGAAGAACCGGAAGAGGAAGGCTTTATGGATCGGGTGAAGGACCTGTTTGAGGGATGGGGGAATTGAGCATGAAAAAGGGATTGGCCATTTTACTGGCTCTGAGCCTGTGCGTGATGCTCAGCGGTTGCAGCCAGGAGGAGCGTGCCCAGCGTTCCTATGAGATCCTGGTGAAGCTGGGCGACCGGCAACCCACCCCTGAGCCCAGCCCGACGCCCGCGCCCAGCGCAACGCCTGAGCCCAGCGCGACGCCTGCGCCCAGCGCAACGCCTGCGCCCAGCGCGACGCCCGATTCCAGTACAACGCCCGAGGCCAGCCCGACGCCCGAGCCCAGTACAACGCCTGAGGCCAGCGCAACGCCTGAGCCCAGCGCAACGCCTGCGCC
>DVJW01000077.1 GCA_018716505.1 Candidatus Faecaligallichristensenella faecipullorum
CTATGGGGAAACCTCCTTCTTGTTCGCCGGGGACGCGGAATGGGATGCCGAGCACGACATGGTGGAATCCGGATTGGAATTGGGCTCCACCTTGCTCAAAGTGGGCCATCATGGCAGCGATACCTCCAGCAGCTACGTATTTTTGCGGGCGATCATGCCCGAGTACGCGGTGATCAGCGTGGGTCAGGGCAATTCCTATGGCCATCCCGATGAACAGGCGCTGAGCCGGTTGAGGGACGCGGGCGCGCGGGTTTACCGCACCGATTTGAACGGTCATATCGTGGCCGAGAGCGATGGGGAAAAGATCAGCATGACCACCCAGCGGACAGGAGAAACCGGGGCCCAGGTTGGAGAGAGCCAAATGGTGGAAGAGGAGGCGGACATTCCCGCTGCCGCCTATATCGGCAATCAGAACACCAAAAAGTTCCATTATCCCGACTGTTCCTCGGTGGATTCCATGAAGGAGAGCAACAAAGTGGAGCTGAAGAGCCGGGAAGAGGCCATTGAAAAGGGCTATGTGCCCTGCAAGCGGTGCGACCCATAGGCAGGTCTGAACGAAAAGCGCATAGTCGGCAAAAACAGAAAGGCTTCCATTGGTCAGTGCGGCATGCTGACCAATGGGAGCCTTTCTGTGCCTGTTCGGTATGCTCTAAATTATTTTTTTCGCCCCTCGCGCTGTAACTGGGCGGCTTCGATGAACCCCAAAAACAGGGGATGGGGCCGGTTGGGGCGGCTTTTAAACTCGGGATGAAACTGGACGCCCACGAAGAACGGCTCGCCCTTGAGCTCCGCGGCCTCCACCAGGCGCCCGTTGGGGGAGACCCCGCTGAAGATCAGGCCCGCTTCTTCCAACGCCTGGCGGTATTGGTTGTTGAACTCGTAGCGGTGGCGGTGGCGTTCGCTGATATGCCTGAGCGGGGCATAGCAGCGGGCCATGGTGGTGTTTTCGCTGATTTCACAGGGATAGCTGCCCAGACGCAGGGTGCCGCCCTTGTCGATCTCATCGCTCTGGCCGGGCATGAAGTTGATCACCGGATGGGGCGTGCATTCGTCGAACTCGTGGGAGTTGGCCTTGTCCAATCCGGCCACATGGCGCGCGAACTCGATGACCGCGATCTGCATGCCCAGACAGATGCCGAAATAGGGAACCGAATGTTCCCGGGCGTATTGGGCGGCCAGGATCATGCCTTCCACACCCCGGGAGCCAAAGCCGCCCGGAATGATGATGCCGTCCGCCCGGCCCAGAATTTCGCCGCAGCTTTCGGGCGTCAGGGTTTCCGAGTCGATCCATTCGATGTTGATCTTCTCATCCAGCGCCCAGCCCGCGTGGCGCAGGGCCTCAGCCACCGAAAGATAGGCGTCATGCAGCTGCACATACTTGCCCACCAGAGCGATGGTCAGGCTGCGGCTCTGATGCCGCACCCGCTCCACCAGGGCCGCCCATTCCGTAAGGTCGGGCGCCGGGGCGTCGATATGCAGCTCCCGGCAGACGATGCCCGAAAAATTGGCCTTTTCCAGCATCAGCGGGGCCTCGTACAGCACCGGCAGGGTCAGATTTTCGATCACGCAATCGGCCGCCACATTGCAAAAGTTGGCCACCTTTCGAAAGATGCCCTGATCGGTGATTTTTTCATCCGCCCGGAGTACGATGATGTCCGGGGCGATGCCCATGCCCTGAAGCTCCTTGACCGAGTGTTGGGTGGGCTTGGATTTGTGCTCCCCCGAGGCCTTTAAGTAGGGCACCAGGGTCACATGGATGTACAGCGAATTGTCCTTGCCCACCTCGCGGCCCACCTGGCGGATGGCGTCGATGAAGGGCTGGCTTTCGATGTCCCCAATGGTGCCTCCGATTTCGGTGATGACCACGTCCGCGTCGGTCTTGTCGCCCACCGAATAGATGAAGCGCTTGATCTCGTCGGTGATGTGCGGAATGGTCTGCACCGTGCTGCCCAGATAGCCGCCCCGGCGCTCCCGGGCGATGACGTTGGCGTACACCTTGCCGGTGGTCAGGTTGGAAAACTGGTTGAGATCCTCGTCGATGAAGCGCTCGTAATGCCCCAAATCCAGGTCGGTCTCCGCGCCGTCCTCGGTCACATACACCTCCCCGTGCTGATAAGGGCTCATGGTGCCCGGATCCACGTTGATATAGGGGTCGAGCTTTTGCGCGGCCACCTTCAAGCCCCGGGCTTTGAGCAGCCGGCCCAGCGAGGCCGCGGTAATGCCCTTGCCCAGGCCGGACACCACCCCGCCGGTGACGAAGATATATTTTGTCATACGTTCAGCACTCCGTTTCATTGCGTTCGCTTTCTTCCAGAAACCGCCGGTATTCGCCGGACAGCAGCATTTTAAAGCGGGGAAGCGTTTCCTCAAAGCGCTCCAAAATCGCCGCGCCCTTCTTTGAGCCGGTCATGCGCACATGCGCCTCGATCATATCCCTGAGTTCCGCAGCCCCTTCCGGGGAAACCGGCCATACCTCCACCGAGCCCGGGCTCACCCGGCGGGACAGGCTCTGATCCTCGTCCAGCACATAGGCGATGCCCCCGGACATGCCTGCCGCGAAGTTTAAGCCCACCGGGCCCAAAATCGCCACCCGGCCCCCGGTCATGTATTCGCATCCATGGTCGCCCACGCCCTCGGCCACGGCCGTGGCCCCGCTGTTGCGCACACAAAAGCGTTCGCCCGCCAGCCCGGCCACATACGCCTGGCCACTGGTGGCCCCGTACAGCGCCACATTGCCGATCAGCGCGTCGTCCGGGTTCCATTTTCCCTCATGGGGTGGGCAAACCGCCAGGATTCCGCCGGAAAGCCCCTTGCCAAAATAGTCGTTGGATTCGCCGTAAAGGGTGATTTGCTGGCCCTGGCTTAAAAACGCCCCGAAGGATTGGCCGCCGCAGCCGCGCACCGTAAGGGATTGGCTGCCCTTGAGCATGGTTCCGAAGGCCCGGTCGGTGTTCAAAAGCGCCCGCCGGGATTGGGCAAACTGCACGTCCGCCCGCTCGCTTAGATGAAAGTCAAAGGCCGATTCCGGCCGGTAATGCACGTTGCGCGAAAAGCCGGTGATGGAGGTAAGGTCCAGGGGAGAGGCGGCCTTGGCCTTCAAAAGGTCGGAACGGCCCACCAGTTCGTCCACCTTGCGCGCCCCCAGCCTGGCCATGATCTCCCGAAGCTGTTGGGCCACAAAGTACATGAACCGCTCCACATATTCGGGCTTGCCCGCAAAGCGCTTGCGCAGCTCGGGCCTTTGGGTGGCGATGCCAAAGGGACAGGAACCCAGATGACAGACCCGCATCATCCGGCAGCCCAGGGCCACCAGCGGCGCGGTGGCGAAGGAAAACTCCTCGGCGCCCAGCAGCAGCGCCACCGCCACGTCGTGGCCGTCCATCAGCTTGCCGTCGGTCTCCAGGGTGACCAGCTGCCTTAAACCGTTGCGGCAGAGCACCTGATGGGCTTCGGCCAGGCCGATTTCCCAGGGCAGGCCGGCGTGATGCACGCTGCTCATGGGCGCCGCGCCCGTGCCGCCCTCGCCCCCGGAAATCAGGATGCCCCGGGCGCCGGCCTTGGCCGCCCCGCTGGCAATGGTGCCCACCCCGCCGGTGGAGACCAGCTTGATGGTCACCCGGGCGCTTTCGTTGGCGCATTGCAGGTCGTAGATCAGCTGGGCCAGATCCTCGATGGAATAGATATCGTGGTGGGGCGGGGGAGAGATCAAGGAGATGCCCGGGGTGGAGCAGCGGGTTCGGGCGATTTCCGCGCTGACTTTGCTGCCGGGCAGATGGCCGCCCTCCCCGGGTTTTGCGCCCTGGGCCATTTTGATTTGAATCTCCTTGGCCGAGCGCAGATAGTCCCGGGTGACCCCAAAGCGCCCCGAGGCCACCTGTTTGACGGCCGAATTGAGTTCGGTGCCGAACCGTTCGGGCAGTTCGCCGCCCTCGCCGCTGTTGGAGGAGCCGCCCAGCCGGTTCATGGCCAGGGCCAGGCATTCGTGGGCTTCCCGGGAGATGGAGCCGTAGGACATGGCCCCGGTCTTAAAGCGCTTGACAATGGCCTCCACCGGCTCCACCTCGGAAAGGGGCACGGGCTTGCAGCTTTCATACCGGAAATCCAGCAAAGAGCGCAGCGTCCGGGGCCCGTCGTTTTCCACCATGGCCGCGTAGCGGTTAAACAGCGCCTGGTCGTTGGTCTGAACGGCCTGCTGAAGGGTGTGGATGACCTCCGGGGTGTAGAGGTGCGCTTCCGCGTCCTCGCCCTTGCGCAAATGGTGCCGGCCGGCGTTGGTGAGCGCCCCGGCGGCGGGGGGATGGATAAAGGCCCGCTCGTGGTGCCACCGCATGCCGGCCTCAATGCGGTTTAAGCCGGTTCCGCCCAGATAATGGGGGGTGTTGGAAAAATAGGTATCCACCAGCGCGGCGTCCAGGCCGATGGTTTCAAAGAGTTGGGCGCTTTGATAGGCCTGCAAAGTGGAAACGCCCATCTTGGAAGCGATCTTGAGCACACCTTCGGACAGCGCCCTGTCGTAATTTTTGAGGGCCTGCTCCACCGGGATATCCAATTGACCGCTCAGACAGAGCTGGGTTACGCATTCGTGGGCCAGATAAGGGTTGACCGCCCGCGCGCCGTATCCGACCAGCAGAGCCAGTTGATGCACGTCCCGGGGTTCGCCGCTTTCCAAAATGACCGATACCGCGGTGCGCTTTTTGATGCGGATCAAGTGCTGTTCCAGCGCCGAAACCGCCAGCAGAGAGGGGATGGCCAAGTGATGCGCGTCCAGTCCCCGGTCGGACAGGATCACAATATTGACCCTTTCCCGGCAGGCCTCATCGCAATCGGCGAACAGCCGGTCCAGCGCGGCCTTCAGGGTTCCCTCCCTGGAATAGAGCAGACTCAGGGTGCGCACCCGGAAGGACGGATGCTGAAGCGCGCGGATGCGCTGAAGTTGATCCGAGGTCAGCACCGGGGAATCCAATTCGATGACCACGCAGTTTTCCGGGCAGGGCGCGAGCAGATTGCCGTCGTCGCCGATGTAGATGGATTGATCGGTCTTGATTTTCTCCCGGATGGCGTCCATGGGCGGGTTGGTGACCTGGGCAAAGCGCTGTTTAAAATAGGAAGACAGCGCCGGATGCGTCTTGGACAGCACAGCCAGCGGCTCATCCGCCCCCATGGAAACGATGGGTTCAGAACCCGCCGAGGCCATGGGCAGAATGATCTCCCGAAGATCCTCCCGGTCATATCCAAAGGCCCGGCACAGGGCCATGCGCTCTTCGCCGTCCATGGGTGAATCGGTGGTGCGGGCGGGCGGGAGGTCCTTCAGGCGCACCATACCCTCGAGCCATTGGCCATAGGGCCGCATGGCGGCGAAGCGGGCCTTGATGGCCGCGCTTCCGAGCAATTCGCCGGTGCGCAGGTTGGCCACCAGCAGTCCGCCCGCCTCCAGACGCCACCGCTTGACGATGCGGGGCGATTCTTCAAATAACACCCCGGCCTCGGAGGACAGGATCAGGCGGTTTTCATCGGTGAGCGCGCAGCGCAGCGGACGCAGGCCGTTGCGGTCCAGCGAGGCGCAAACCGTCTCACCGTCGCTGTACAGTATGGCCGCCGGGCCGTCCCAGGGCTCCATCATGGTGGAATAATATTGGTAGAGATCCCGCCAGGGCGTCTTTTCCCGCTGGTTTTGCCAGGGTTCGGGCAAAAGCACCATGGCGGCCAGGGGCAGGGGCATGCCGTTCATGTACAAAAATTCCAGGGCGTTGTCCAGCATCTGGGAATCCGAGCCCTGGGCCTCCACCACCGGCAGCACCCGCCGCATGTCCGCGCCCATGACCGGGGAATCCATGGTTTCCTCCCGGGCGTGCATGCGGTCGGCATTGCCCCGGATGGTGTTGATTTCCCCGTTGTGCAGCAGCATCCGCTGGGGATGGGCCTTGGCCCAGCTGGGCAGTGTGTTGGTGGAGAAACGGGAATGTACCATGGCGGCTTGGGCGGTGAAATCCTCGCTCTGCAAATCGCCGTAGAAGGCGCGCAGCTGGGTAACCAGCATCATGCCCTTGTAGACGATGGTGCGGCTGGACAACGAACAGATATAGGTATCGGTCTGCTGTTTTTCAAACAGGCGGCGCAGGATGTACAACCTGCGCTCAAAGTCCAAACCCGCCTCTACGCCCCGGGGGCGGGGGATAAAGCATTGGCGGATGCGGGGCATGGATCGGAGCGCGCCCGCCCCCAAAAGCCCGGGCTTTACCGGCACCTCGCGCCAGGCCATGACCTCCAGGCCCTCCGACGCCGCCAATCCCTCAAAGATGCCCACGGCGTTTTGAAGCGCGATTTCATCCTCCGGCAAAAAGAACATGCCGGCGGCATAATCGCCGGCATTTCCGAGACGGATGCCCCGGGACTGCGCCCATTTGGAAAACAGCGGATGGGGGAGCATCGTCATAATGCCCACGCCATCCCCGGTGGTGCCC
>DVJW01000078.1 GCA_018716505.1 Candidatus Faecaligallichristensenella faecipullorum
ACCGCAAAGCCGGTTCTGCGGATTTCGAAGGCCGCGCTTTGCGCGGCTGAAGGTTCGCAAACTTTGTTTGCGAACCGGAACCCCGGCCCGGCATACGCCGAGGCCGGGGCGAAGATATGAAGGGGCTGCGGCCCCTTCATGCATCCCCAAACGAGAAAAATAGGTTTGTCAACGGTCTGAGGCCATGCCCAATGCCGGGCATGGCCTTTTTTTGGTTAGCGCTGAAGATAGGCCAGTGCGCCCTCGATGCAAATTCCGCTCTCCCATGGGCGGCATTTGGTGCCGACGGGTTGGCCGTTGCGGTAATACTCCACCCAGGCCCCGGTTTCGTCCTGCAGATTCAGCATATGCGTCAGCACATCGTCCGCCTCCAGGCCGCATTGGGCGGCGGCATACAGCAACAGTCCGTAATCATAGCCCAGACAGGTATCGCCGTCTGGCCGGGAGGGCAACCTGCCCTGGGTTCGGAAGTCGGATAGATACCCCGCCACCGCGCCCTTAAGTTCCTGGATATCGATCAGGCGCGAACCGGTGTAGATGGACATCAGGTAGGTGCTGCTTAGGCTGTACTCCCGGGGCGGCTCGGGCTCATAGGCCGAAGGATGCGCGGCGCAGGCCGGGCACAGATAGCGCCCGTCGGCGACGTGAAGGTTCCATCCGAATGAGCCGCATTCGTTCGCGCAGACCCCGGGCCGGTATTCGGGTTCCACCAGGCCCTCGAGCCGCTTCAGCGAGTTGGTGATCCAGCGCTGTCCCCGCCTGAAATTTGGGCCGAAATCGGTTTTGACCTCAAGCAAACGGCTTCGAACCAGTCCGTCGAAGGGACGCGCCAAGCCCATATCCGCGCATCGGTCGAGGTAATCCATGCCGCCCTCTATGAGCATCATGGTGGATTCAAAGGAGCCCTGAGCGATCACCGAGCGCGGCAAAATCCTGCCCGCGATATAGGTTTCGTCTCCGTTGAAGGGCAGCATGTTATGGTGGAGCAGCGCCATTTGGCTCAGCAGCGCCCAATCCAACATGGGCAAAAGCGAGCGGAATAATTCGCTGTCCTGGGTGACGGCCAGCATGTCCAACCCCTGGCGCAAAAGGTAGCCGGTGATTTCCGCGCCGTCGTATTCATGCACATGGAAAATTCCCGGGACGCCCATGGCCTGGGCATTGGCGATTTTTCCGAATTGGCGGAATATCTCCCGGTAATATTTCAGGATAGCCTTGGCCTCTTCCCAAAAGCCCATGCGCAGCAGCCCGCGGAATACGCCGTACTGGTCGCGCACATAGGCCAGATGGTAGTTGTGTCCGGCCTGCACGCCCCCGGTAACCGACTGCTGGGCGCGAATCAAAAAGGCCACATCCTGAACCGCCGCCTCCACCGCGCCGCTTAAGGGATGATCCTTGAGTGCGGGCCGGCGCGACCGCCCACGTTTTAAGAAGGCCTGATCTTCGGCTTGAGCCAAGGCATAGAGCTGCTCAAAGGGGGTTTCAAGCGCCTTGTGCATGGGCCGGTCATACTGGGCAATGGATTCGCCGGCGGTTAAAATCATTTCACCCGATCCCCGCAAGGTCAGGATGAACCCCTGCTCATGGGGGACAAGTTCCACATCGCCCCGAAAGACCAATTGCATATACTCGGGGCGCAACAGAGGATAATCGTTATATACATAGCTTCCGGCGGGGGCGGTGATGAGCAGCGCCCTATGGCCGGGATATGCGCCGGCATTGTTCAGGAAAGGAAGGTCATGGAGATCCAGCAAAAAGCGTACTGGAGAATTCAACGTCCAATGACGCACCCAGCAAGGAATTTCCCGGGGCGCCAGGTCGATCAAAGTGCCCTGGCTCAATTCATGCTGCCAGCAATGGGTTTCGGGAATCCGATGAGACTCGGCGGTCATGCGCTCGCCCGGAATGGCCACCATGGACAGCATGTTGGGCGAGGAGTAGTTGGGGCCGAACAGCTGCATGAGCTCCGGTCCCCGCCCATAGCTCATGATTTGGCCGTTGCCGATGGCGTGTATGCCCTGCATTGGGGCGCAAGTGGAAAACCGGTGCAGCGCTTCTGCATCCGTACCTTGGGAATCGAAACGGCGGATTTTCGAATTCATGGAAATTCCTCCTGAAGGTTTTATTGGGCTCGCTACTCCACAAAGGCTATGGGATCGTATCCCTTATGTTTCCACTGGGAGGGGGAACATCCCTTCTTTTTTCGGAACATTCTGGAAAAATACAATGGATCGTCGAACCCGCAGGCATAGGCGATCTCTTTAATGATGCATGTGTTTCCGCCCAGGGCGTTCAGCATTTCACAGGCATGATCCAGCCTTAGATCCAGCAGGTATTCATGGGGGGAGCATCCGGTTTCCCGCTTGAACAGCCGGCGCAAATAATCCTCGGAAAGCGGGAAAGAGGAGAGCAGCTGGCTCACCGAAAACGAGGCGTTGGAGACGTTGGCCGACAGGATGGCAGCGATTTTCTGTACCTCGCTCACGCTGGTATCTGGCCGCTGAAAGGAGATCAAATACTGGTAAATCAGCCGGAGCGTGCCGGAGAGAATGCCGTCCCGATTGGGGCGTGAGTTGTGAAATTCGCTGAGCAGCATTTGAAACAGCGCATCCAACGCTCCGTTTGAGGTATCGAGGATGGGCTCGGCCGAGCTCAAAGTGCTGGGTACCGAGAGGGCGGCCACAAATACATTTTGGTATCCGTCCGGGGATTCCTCCAAATGCGGTGTGTTGGGTGGAATCAGTACCAGCTGGCCGGCATGAAAGGGCACCGGATTTGTATCCAGGCACAGTGTGCCGCAACCCTGGGTGTAGAGTACAATTTCCCAGATGTCCTTATGCACATGGCGCGGGAAATGAAAGGTGGTTTTGTCCAGGGCGCCCGCATAAGCGATCTCTACCATCCAATAACATCTCCTTTGATTATATGCGCTATAGTGACAATATAATACAACATCAACCAGAAATTTACAATACCCATATCACAATGATTTAGAGAAAAATAATTTATCGGTTAACATTTTTGTATTGTTTCCATAGGTGATTTCGGAAAAGTACATAAATTTGCGGAAAAATCCATTAAGGTTTGAGTAAAAAAATATTATAATATCCCTCATAACGCGCAAAGCGGGTCGAAATTTGTGGTTTGTCCGCCTGGCGTGAAAATGAAGAAGGGGTGAAGTGGATGAATCCTTCGGTCAATCTGTCGCCCAGGTCCAAATCCCGGATGGGGCGGTTTATGCGGGAAAAAAATTATCACTTCATGGTCTGGCCTGGCGTTCTGTTTATGCTGGTCTTCAGCTATTACCCCATGGTGGGTATCGTCATGGCCTTTCAAAACTACAAGTATGGCAATGGGATTTTTGGAAGCCCCTGGGTGGGTACCATGCAGTTCCAAATGATGTTTAGGGATCCGGCGTTTTGGAACGCGTTGCGCAACACCGTGGGCATTTCGGCCATCAAGATGGTGACCGGCTTTATCTGCCCCATTGTGTTCGCCCTGGCCCTGAACGAGGTGGGCAGCAAAAAATTCAAGCGCTTTGTGCAGACCGCCAGCTATCTGCCCTATTTTATCTCCTGGGTGGTGGTGGCCAGCCTGATGACCTTTTGGCTGGGCACCGATGTGCAGGGAATTATAAATAAAGCGCTGGTGGGGCTGGGCATTCTCAAGGAGCCGGTGGCCTTTTTGACCTATCCCGAGTATTTCTGGTCCATTGCGGTGATTTCCGAGATTTGGAAAACCACCGGTTGGTCGGCAATTATCTACTTTGCCGCGATATCGGGCATCGATCAGGAGATGTATGAGGCGGCCACGGTGGATGGCGCCGGCCGGCTGCGCAAAATCTGGAACATCACTTTGCCCGCCATTAAGCCCACCATGGCCATCCTGTTGATTTTGAGCGCGGGCAACTTGTTCAAAGGCAGCTTTGACCAATCCTATCTGTTGCAAAACGCCATGAACTTTTCCAGTTCGGATATCATGGAGACCTATGTGCTGCGCTACGGCATGAGCTTGGGCCGGTTTTCCATGGCCACCGCGGCCGGGCTGTTCCAATCGCTGCTCAATGTGGTGGCGGTGTTGATCGTCAATGGGGCGGTCAAGCTGTTGGATCGTGAGCAGGGGCTGTTTTAATCGCGGAGAAAGGCGGGAGGCAAATTGAAAATCGCGGGAAGAAGCATAAAGCGCAGCGAGGTCTTGGGCCTGGCGCTGCTGTATGTGAAAGAGACAGGATACCGCACTTATCAGTACGGCATCAACTTCGCCGACCACGAGCTGGAGTACTACACCTTTACCTCGGATCCCACTTACAAGGCGGCTTGGGAAATGTATAAGGATACCAGCTATGTGAAACTCAACTTCCTGACCATCAACCCGGAGGGTGGATCCATGGAGGAGATAATCCTTCAGCAGATTGAAGACTATTTTAAGCAGACCTTCCCGCAGGTGGTTATGTGCGACACCTGGGAAGAATGTGAAGCCAAGTTTAACGAGATGGTGGCGGCCATCGAGGGCATGGGCTTAAGCCAGGTGGAGGCGGTCTGGACCGAGAATTCCAACCGCACCAAGGAGATCTTTGGCGAGGAGAACTGCGTCTCCTACGGCATGGGCATGGACAAATAAAGTTCCCGGGGCAAGAGGGGGCGGGCGCAGATTTCCGCCCCCTTTTCCGGGATTTCGGATGAAGGAGCGCAAGATGAACAATCGAGAGCGAATTCGGGCCCTGGTTCAGGGAAAGCCGGTGGACCGTCAGCCCTTTACCTTTTATTTCGGCCCATGGCCCGAGGCCATTGAGCGATGGAAGCGGGAGGGGCTTGAGGGGGATTGGCAGGAAGTTTTCGGCATGGACGCGGGCATAGAAACGGTTCAGGTCAATCTGGGGTATCTTCCGGCCTTTGAGTACAAGGTCTTGGAGGAACGGGCGGATACCCGGGTGATTGTGGACAGGCAAGGGGTCACCCAGTTGGTGCGCAAGCAGGGGGCTTCCATACCGCACTATCTGGATTATCCGGTAAAGAGCGCGCAGGATTGGACGCGCCTAAAGGCCCGGCTCGATCCGGACAGCCCCGGACGGTTTCCTGAGAATTGGCCCGAGTTGGTTAAGTTTTATAATCAGACCGACCGGGCGGTGCAGCTGGGCTGCTATCCCTATGGATTGTTTGGAACCCTGCGGGATATGATGGGGGTGGAGGCGCTGTTGATCAACTTCATCGAAGAGAGCGGCCTGATCCACCAGATGATGGACTATCTCACGGATTTTTGGCTGGCCATCTTTGAGAAGGTGGTGCGCCAGGTCAAGGTGGACATCATTCACATCTGGGAGGATATGTCCGGCAAGACCGGCAGCATGATTTCACCCAGAATGGTTCGGGAGTTTATGCTGCCGAACTATAAGAAAATCAGCGATTTCGCCCGGGCGCACGATATTGCCGTGGTTGCGGTGGACACCGATGGAGATTGCGGCGAGTTGATTCCGCTGTTTATGGAGGCCGGGATCAACATGATGATGCCCTTTGACACGGAAATCAATTTTGAGAAAGCACCCGAAGGATCATATTCGGATCCAGCAAACAATCAAACATAAGTTTGGACAAGGCTCGTTTGGAAACGATCCTGGATTTATACTGCCTGATCATGCTCAGGGCGAA
>DVJW01000079.1 GCA_018716505.1 Candidatus Faecaligallichristensenella faecipullorum
GGCTGCTCGAAAAACCGGGTGGACTCGGAAAATATGCTGGGCATGTTGAGGCAAAGGGGATATACCATTGTCAATGACCCTGAACAGGCCGAGCTGATTATCGTCAACACCTGTGGTTTTATCGAGCCGGCCAAAGAGGAATCCATCGAGACCATTTTTGAAATGGCTCAATATAAGCAGAGCGGACGGCTCAAGCTTCTATTGGTGACCGGCTGTCTGAGCCAGCGCTATGGACGCGAGCTCAAGGAGGAAATGCCCGAGGTGGATGCCTTTATGGGCGTGGCCGAATATAGCCGGCTGTTTGAAATTATCGACCAGGCCGAGCGGGGGGAGCGGCCGCTGGCCATGGGCGAGGGCGAGCGCTTTTGCCTGGGGCCCCGGGTGCTGACCACCCCGGCATACAGCGCCTATGTGAAGATTTCGGATGGCTGCGATAACCGGTGCAGTTACTGCGCCATTCCCCTGATTCGGGGCCGATACCATTCCCGTCCCATGGAGGATATCCTCCGGGAATGCGAGGATCTGGCCCGGAACGGGGTGAGCGAGATCACCTTGATCGCCCAGGATACCTCCCGCTATGGCAACGATTTTGAAGGGCACAGGCTGCTTTTGCCCGAACTTTTGGAAAAGGTCAGCGGGATCGAGGGCGTGCACTGGGTCCGGGTGCTGTACTGCTATCCGGATACCGTAAACGAAACCCTGCTGGATGCCATCGAACGCCTGCCCAAGGTGTGCAAGTATATGGATTTGCCCCTTCAGCACATCGACGGCAAGCTGCTCAAGGAGATGAACCGGCGCGGAAGTCCCGAGTATATTCGGGAGCTGATCCAAAGTTGCCATCGCCGGGGCATCAGCGTGCGCACCACCATGATCGTAGGCTTTCCGGGGGAAACCGATGAACAGTTTGAAACCCTGGAGCGCTTTGTCCAGGAGGCCCGGTTCGACCGCATGGGCGCGTTCACCTATTCCGCCGAGGAGGGGACCCCGGCCGCCGGGCGGAGCGATCAGATTCCCGAGGAGGTCAAACAGAGCCGGCTGGACCGCCTGATGACCTTGCAGCAGCGCATCTCCCTTGAGGCCAACCAGGCCCGGGTGGGCGAGGTGGCCGAGGTCTTGGTGGAGGGCTATGACCAGGGGCGCTATTATGGAAGAAGCCGGATGGAAGCCCCGGAAATCGATGGCAAGATATGGTTCAACAGCCAAAAGGAGCTCAAGCCCGGCGAATATGTGTTCGTTAAGATCATGGAGGCGTATGAATACGACTTGAGCGGGGAGGCGATGGTATGACCACGGCGAACAAGATCACTTTGGTGCGCATCGCGCTGATTCCGGTGTTTATCGTGCTGCTGATGATCGATAGCTGGGGATGTCAGATCGCGGCCGCGGCGGTGTTTGTTATCGCCTCGCTTACGGATATGGTGGACGGCCATGTGGCGCGCAAATACAATCAAATTACCAATTTCGGGAAATTCATCGACCCCATTGCGGATAAGCTGTTGGTGATCTCGGGCATGGTCATCCTGTGCGCCCAGGGGCGGATTCCCGGATGGGTGGTGGTGATCTTTATCGCCCGGGAGTTTATCATCAGCGGCTTTCGGCTGGTGGCCGCGGACAAGGGCAAGGTCATCGCCGCGGGCAAGCTGGGCAAGTACAAGACCGCGACCCAGATGGCGGCCGTGTTTTTGACGATTCTGTGCCTGCCCGAAAGGGGGGAACCCGCCTTTGGCATGGCCGGGGTTTGGCTGAGCAATATCTTTCTGTATGCCTCGCTGGTGTTGGCCGTCTGGTCGTGCGTGGTCTATGTGCGCGACAACCGGTCGGTGCTGGATGAGGAAAAATAAGGGTTGGAGGGACAGGCGATGGTGGCGGAAATTTTATCGGTGGGCACCGAGCTGCTCTTGGGTCAAATTGTCAACAGCGATGCCCAGTATCTTTCGCGCAGGCTCTCGGAACTGGGCATAAACGTGTATCATCACACCACGGTGGGGGATAATCCCGCCCGGGTGCGCGAGGCCCTGAGGCAGGCGCTGGGCCGCTCCGACCTGGTGATCACCACCGGCGGGTTGGGGCCCACCGAGGACGATCTGACCAAGGAAATGGTGGCCCAGGAGCTGGGGCTGGATATGCGGCTGCACCAGCCCAGCATGCGCGCGCTGGAAGGGTATTTTGAACGCTTCGGCCGGGTGATGACCGAAAACAACAAAAAGCAGGCCTATTTCCCGGTGGGCGCGCATGTGTTGCCCAACCGCAAGGGCACGGCCCCGGGCTGCGTGGTGGAAAAGGACGGTAAGATGGTGGCGGTGCTGCCCGGGCCGCCCCGGGAGCTCACCGATATGTACGACACCCAGCTGGAGCCGTTTCTCAGGGCCAGGACCCATAAGCGCATCGCCTCGCGCTTTCTTAGGATCTTTGGCATCGGGGAATCCGAGGTGGAGACGCGGCTCAAGGATCTGTTCAGCGGATCAAATCCCACCTTGGCGCTGTACTGCGCCACCGGCGAGGTGACCGCGCGCATCACCGTGATGTGTGAAGAGAATGAGGATCCAACCCCTCTGCTGAACCCGCTGGAAAAGGAAATCCGCGCCCGGCTGGGCGACTGTGTATACGGCGAAGGGCTCAAGGAATCGCTGGCCCATGTGGTGCTGAATAAGCTTTTGGAGCGCAAGGCCACCGTGGCCCTGGCCGAAAGCTGCACGGGTGGCCTGATTGCCTCCAGGCTGGTGGATTGCCCCGGCGCTTCCGACGCCCTGATTGAGGGTCATGTGACCTACAGCAATCAGGCCAAAATGCGGGTGTTGGGCGTAACCGGGAAAACCCTGAGGGAATTTGGGGCGGTGAGCGCCCAATGCGCCGCCGAAATGGCGGCTGGCGCCCGGGGGATAAGCGGTGCGGATTACGCGCTTTCGGTGACCGGAATCGCGGGTCCAGGCGGCGGAACGGAGGAAAAGCCGGTGGGTCTGGTCTATATCGGCCTGGCCTCGAATCAGGGCGTGGAAACCTGGCGCTTTCTCTTTACCGGAGACCGGGGCCGGATTCGGGAGCTCAGCTGCTTAAACGCCCTGGACAAGCTTAGGCGGGCGCTGATTTGATACTGGAATCCATGGAAAAAATCATGTATAATGAAGACAGCTTAGCGAAACCAAGGCGGCGCGCGTGGGCGCGCAGGGGAGGGTCATATGGCGGATAAAAAGGCGGAAAAGAATCCGGCGGTTCAAAAATTCGGCGACGAGCGGCGCAAGGCGCTGGAAATCGCCTTGGGCAAGATTGAAAAGGACTTTGGCAAGGGCTCGGTGATGAAGCTGGGCGATGTATCCAACAAGATGCAGGTGGAGGTCATTCCCACCGGCTGTTTGCATTTGGACTTTGCCCTGGGGGTGGGCGGATTGCCCCGGGGCCGCATTATCGAGATCTACGGGCCGGAATCCTCGGGCAAGACCACCATTGCCCTGCATGTGGTGGCCGAGGCCCAAAAGATGGGCGGCACCGCGGCCTTTATCGACGCGGAGCATGCGCTGGATCCGATTTATGCCAAGAAATTGGGCGTGGATATCGACAATCTGTATGTGGCTCAGCCCGATACCGGCGAGCAGGCGCTGGATATCTGTGAGGCGTTGGTGAGATCCGGAGCCATAGACGTGGTGGTCATCGACTCGGTGGCCGCTTTGGTGCCCAAGGCCGAAATTGAGGGCGATATGGGGGATTCCCATGTGGGCCTTCAGGCGAGGCTGATGAGCCAGGCCCTGCGCAAACTGGCCGGCGCCATCAGCAAGACCAACGCCATGGCCATCTTTATCAATCAGCTGCGCGAGAAAGTGGGCGTGGTGTACGGCAATCCCGAAACCACCACCGGCGGCAAGGCGCTGAAGTTCTATGCCTCGGTGCGGCTGGATATCCGCAAGGGCGAGCCCATCAAAGAGGGCGGAAACATCATCGGCAACCGCACCAAGATCAAGGTGGTCAAGAACAAGGTGGCCCCGCCCTTTAGGACCTGTGTGGTGGATATGCTCTACGGCGAGGGCCTGTCCCGGGAAGGGGGACTTTTGGATCTGGCGGTGGAGCGCGATTTGATCCGCAAGAGCGGCGCCTGGTATTATTATAACGATCAGCGCATCGGTCAGGGCCGGGACAACACCCGCAAGTATTTCAAGGAACATCCCGAATTTTTCCAGGAGCTGGAAAGCAAGATCCGCGAAGAATTTATGGAAGGAAAAATTGAGGTGGGCCTGGACGTAAACGAGGGCGAAGGCGAGGAAGATGAGGATACGCCGCCCGAGGAATAAGGGAATATCCCCATAAATTAAGCAAAACGGGAGGAAAACATGTGGTTTTCTTCCCGTTTTCTTTAGATTTATTACCCGAAACGGCAAATTTGACCAGTTTGGTCCGCCGCAATACTTGACATTGTCCATGCAAAAAGATAAAATAAATCTGTTAGCTTGTTTCGTTAGTCCGCTAACGGTCAAGATGACGATGATTGTAACGCTGGCAAAAGGCCGGTTCATTCAATTTTGAAGAGAGGAGGAGTTTGTTCATTGACCGCAATCATTAGCACGATTTGTGCGCTGGTTGCGTTGGCAGTGGGCTTGGCGGGTGGTTTCCTGTATCGGCAGAATGTCATGGAAAAGAAGATCGGGCGCACCGAAGAGTTCGCCAAGAATCTGCTGGACGAAGCCACGCGCAAAGCGGAAGAGAAGAAGAAGGAGACCATTCTGGAGGCCAAGGAAGAAGTTCTCAGGCTGAAATCTGAACTGGATAAAGAAATCCGCGATCGCCGCAATGAAGTTTCCCGTCAGGAGCGCAGGATCAATCAGCGCGAGGAGACGCTGGATAAGAAGCTGGATAACCTGGAGGCCCGGGAAGAGGGACTGAACCGAAAGCTTCAGGATGCCCAGCGCCTGGAGGATGAGGCCCAGGCTTTGCATGACAAACAGCAGGAAGAACTGGAGCGCATCTCCAATATGACCATGGAGGACGCCCGGGAAATTCTGATGAGCCGCATCCAAAAAGACGCCTATCATGACGCCGCCATCATGGTTCGGGAAATCGAATCCCGCGCCAAGGAGGAGGCCGATAAGAAGGCGCGCAATATTATCGCCCTGGCCATCCAAAAATGCGCCGCGGATCATGTGGCCGAAACCACGGTTTCGGTGGTGGCTTTGCCCAACGACGATATGAAGGGCCGCATTATTGGACGCGAAGGCCGCAATATTCGCACTTTGGAAACCGCGACGGGCGTAGATCTGATTATCGACGATACCCCAGAAGCGGTCATTATCTCGGGCTTTGATCCGGTTCGCCGCGAAGTGGCGCGGATTGCCTTGGAAAAGCTGATTATGGATGGACGGATTCATCCGGGGCGCATTGAAGAAATGGTGGAAAAGGCCCGAAAAGAGGTCGACAACCAGATCCGCGAAGCCGGTGAGCAGGCGGTATTCGATACCAACCTGCACGGCATTCATCATGAGTTGGTTAAGCTGTTGGGCCGCATGAAATACCGTACCAGCTATGGACAAAATGTGCTGAAGCATTCGGTGGAGGTATCCCACCTGGCGGGCATGATGGCCGCCGAATTGGGCGCCGATGTCCAGCTGGCCAAGCGTGCGGGCCTGTTGCACGATATCGGAAAGTCCATCGACCACGAGGTGGAGGGCACCCACGTCAGCATCGGCGTGGACATGGCCAAGAAGTTCCATGAGCCCGAGGGCGTGGTACACTGTATCGCCGCCCACCATAACGACGTGGAACCCCAGACCGTGGAAGCGGTGCTGGTTCAGGCCGCAGACGCAATTTCTGCCGCCCGTCCGGGCGCAAGGCGTGAGTCGCTGGAGAATTACATCAAGCGGCTGGAGAAACTGGAGGAGATCGCCAATTCCTTTGAAGGCGTTGAAAAATCCTATGCCATTCAGTCGGGCCGCGAGGTGCGCATTATCGTGAAGCCCGAAGATGTAAACGACGCAGGAACCCTGATCTTGGCTAAGGAAATCGTTAAGCGCATTGAGCGCGAGATGGAATACCCGGGTCAGATTAAGGTCAACGTAATTCGCGAAACCCGAGCGATTGAATTTGCCAAATAGTCCCTGCCAACCAATCTGTTAATTCAGACGGCTTCGAGCGGAAGATGGTTCCGCCCGGAGCCGCTTTTTTTCGATTCTTTTTGAGGAAAATCCGGGACGCCGCGTTGCCGGCCGGAAATAAATATGATACAATACAGGAATCATTACAGGCGGGGGTTGACCTATGAGCAAGTACTGTGTGGGTGTGGATTTCGGAACGCTGTCCGCTCGAGCCCTGGTGGCTGAGGTGGGCACCGGAAAAGAGGTGGCCTCGGCGGATATGGATTATCCCCATGGGGTAATGGACAATTGCCTGATGGATGGGACGCCGCTCAAGCCGGATTGGGCGCTTCAACATCCGGGAGATTATATCGAATGTTTGGGCTATGTGGTGTCCGAGGCGCTGAGGCGGGCACGGGTGAGCCCCGAACAGGTGGTGGGCATGGGCATTGACTTTACTTCCTGCACCTTGATGCCGGTGGACGGGCAGGGCATGCCCCTGTGTATGCGCGGCGAGTATGCGCAAAATCCCCATGCTTATGTCAAGCTCTGGAAGCATCACGCGGCCCAGGAGCAGGCCAACCGGATGAACGAGGTGGCCCAAAGGCGGAACGAGGCGTTTTTTCCGCGCTACGGCGGGAAGATTTCTTCGGAATGGCTGTTTCCCAAGGTGTGGCAGACGTTGGAGGAGGCCCCGGAGATCTATCGGGCCGCGGACGCCTTTGTGGAGGCCGCGGATTGGGTGATCTTCCGGCTCACCGGACAAAAGACGCGCAGCGAATGCGCCCTGGGTTATAAGGCGCTGTATCGCAAGGGCGCAGGCTTTCCGGATTCCGGCTATTTCAGGGCGTTGGATCAGCGCTTGGAGCGGGTGGTGGAGGAAAAGCTGGGGGGAGAAATTCTGCCCTTGGGCGCCAAGGCCGGGGAAATTACCCCGGAAGCCGCACGCCTCACCGGCCTTTTGCCGGGCACCGCGGTGGCGGTGGCCAATGTGGACGCCCATGTGTCGGTTCCGGCGGCGGGCATCACAAGCCCGGGTACGCTGCTGATGATTATCGGCACCTCCACCTGCCATATGGCGCTCAGCAAAAAGGAGTGTCTGGTGCCCGGCATCTGCGGGGTGGTGGAGGACGGCGTCATTCCGGGCCTCATGGGCTATGAAGCCGGACAAAGCGCGGTGGGCGATCAGCTCAACTGGTTCGTGAAAAATGGCGTGCCCGAGGCCTATGCGTGCCAGGCCAGAGAGGAGGGCATCGGGCTGCACGAGCTGCTGACCCGGAAGGCCAGCCGTCTTAGGCCTGGAGAAAGCGGATTGCTGGCCTTGGATTGGTGGAACGGCAACCGGTCGGTGCTGGTGGATGGAGCGCTTTCCGGAATGATTTTGGGCATGACTTTGCTCACCAAGCCCGAGGAAATCTATCGCGCGCTCATTGAATCCACAGCCTATGGCAGCCGGATGATTGTGGAAAACTTCCGTGAACATGGGGTCAAGGTGGATGAATTGGTGGCCTGTGGGGGCATTGCCCAGAAAAATCCCTTTGCCATGCAGATCTATGCCGATGTGCTGAATCAGCCCATTCGGGTGACCCGCTCCACCCAGTCCCCTGCCCTGGGCAGCGCCATGTTCGGCGCGGTGGCCGCCGGGGCGAAAAGGGGCGGCTACGAAGATATCCATCAGGCGGCCCGGGAAATGGGCGGCGTCAAGGAGGCGTTTTATGCCCCAAATCCGGAGAGCGCCAAGGTGCATGAGCGGCTCTATGGCGAATATAAACGGCTTCATGATTACTTTGGCCGGGGAGAAAATCCGGTGATGAAGGTCTTAAGACAGATTCGCAGTCAGGCTTTTTAAAGAAAACCCGCCGCCTGCCATTAAAGCGTTGGCAGGCGGCGGGTTTATGATTTAGTGGTTCTGTGACGGCGCCCGCATCAGTCTATGGGCGAGCTCGAATTCCCCTTGTTCGGTGGCCATCCGGGCAATGGCGATCACCGTCTTTCGGTCGAGGCCGGTGATACGGCCGGCAATGGATTGGACAAAATCGACTTCCTCCTGCTCCATGGCGGTGATGGCCACCGTTGCCAAAGCTTTCTCACTCAAACGGCCAACAATGGATTGAACAAAATCAACATCTTCCTGTTCCATGGCGGTGATGGCCACGGTGTCAACGGTTTCGCTGCTCAGCTGGTCAATAATGCCGCTGATAAACTCAAAGTTCTCTTGCTCAGCGGCGATCAACACAACCTGATCCAAAATTTCGCCGCTCAGCTGGCCGCTGATGTCGCGGATAAAATCAAAATCCTCCTGTTCGGCGGCGGTTAACGCAACCTGAGATAGAATTTCGCCGCTCAACTGGCTACTGATGTCGCGGATAAAATCAAAATTCTCCTGTTCGGCGGCCATTTGTGCAACCTGAGATAGAATCGAGCCGTTTTGAGCCTTGCTGAGCGTTTCCATGATGTCTTTTAAGAACTCGAATTCTTCTTGCTCGGCCGCGGCAGCCGCCACATAGCTCAGTCCATCCTTGTCAAGCTGAGGCACTATTTTCCGGAGAAAATCAAACTCGCCGTCGTCCGCGGCGTTGCGGGCCATTTGGTTTAGGATGCTTGCCTCATCCGATTCTCCTTCCTCAACCGAGTCTTCCTGAACGGGGCCATCCTCCTCGCCGGTATCGCCCCAGCCCGATTCCTCCTCGGAAACCAGCTGATCCACCATGTGGGGGCTCAAAAACGGGGCCAATTTGGTGATGGTTTCCAGATCCAACGCATGATCCAGGCGCTTGATGAGTGCGAACAGCGACTCGGGCGACACGAATGGAGCCAGCTTCACGATGGCCTCGAGGTTGACCTGCTCCTCATAGCGCTCCAAAAGGCGCTCTAACGTCTCGCGGCTCAGGAAGGGCACAATGCTCAGCAGCTGCTCCAAATTGGCCTGATCCGCGTATTTCAGCGCCAGACGGCTCAAGGCCGGGGCGCTCATAAAGGGGGCCAGGCTGCGGACGCGCGCCCAATCTGGTGAAGCATCGTCTTCCTTTGCGGTTTGGTCAGGCTGCTGCTGGATGGCCAGCTCTATCTGGGCGCTGATTCGATCGCCCAAGCCGCTGAGCTTTTGCTCTATCTTTGACCGGATTCTTCCCCCCAGTTCGTCAAATTCGCCTGCCGTTTGGGCATTGAGACGGTTGTTGAATTCCGCGCTTTGAGGTTCTGTCTCCTGGGTAAAACGAGCCTCCGGATCTTCGTTCTCCTCGAAGGAGGCGTTTTCATCCTCCGGCTCGGAACTTGGCTCTTCTTGAACCGGCGCTTCCGGAGTTTGCTCAGACTCCTCTGTCAGGAAGGGCATGATGGGCCGAACCGGTGCGGGCTTTTCCTCCGGCGTTTGTCCGGTCAACAGCTCATCCACCGAGATGTGGAAAAGCCGGCTCAGATTGAGTAAGGTTTGGGTGTCCGGAAGCGCCGCGCCGCTCTCCCATTTGGAAACGGCCTGATGGCTTACGTTGACTTTTGCGGCCAGCTCCTGCTGGGTCATCTTTTCCCGGGTGCGCAGGGCGGCGATGGCTTTGCCCACGGCTTTATTGTCAATCATGTTCATCATCCTTTCGCGTTTGTTCGGCGCGCCTCATGCCCTGAGGATAGCAGAATGGCTTCGATTTTGCAATACTAAGCGGGGTTGAATGGACAAAAACGCACTATTTTGCAACTGCGGGTTGAATTTACCATAGTTTAACTTATTTTGTTAGCACTCTATTTTGTTGAGTGCTAAAAATCTATTGACAAGCCCGGTGGACAGGTCTAAAATAAAGACAATCGAAAAGAAATTTGGGAGGGAGTACCATGGCTCAACAAAAGGGCAGCATTTCCATTGACGCTCAAAATATAATGCCGGTAATCAAAAAATGGTTGTATTCGGATAAGGATATTTTTCTTCGAGAGATCGTGTCCAACGGCTGCGACGCCATCGCCAAGTATAAGATGCTGGTGATGAGCGGGGAGGCGCCGGAGGAGAGCGACTACCGCATTGATGTGGTGGCCGACCATAAAAACGGCTGCATTTCCGTGAGCGATAACGGCCTGGGCATGACCGCCGAAGAGGTGGAAAAATTTATTGCCCAGGTGGCCTTCTCGGGCGCCACCGAGTTTTTGGAAAAATATAAAAAGGAAGAGGACGAAAAGGGCGGCATCATCGGCCATTTCGGCCTGGGCTTCTATTCGGCCTTCATGGTCTCGAAAAAGGTTCAAATCGATACCAAGAGCTGGCAGCAGGACGCCCCGGCGGTCCGGTGGACCTCGGAGGACGGCCTGGAATATGAGATGGAGGATTCCGACCGGACCGCGCGCGGCACCACCATCACCATGTACTTAAACGAAGAGGAGCACGAGTTCCTGCATCTGCACACCCTGCGCGAGGTGCTGGAAAAGTACTGCGGATTCATGGCGGTGCCCATCTTCTTAAGCGAGGTCAAGGAAGAGGCCGAAAAGCCCGAGGCCAAGGAAGGGGAAGAAAAGGCCGGGGAAAAGCCGGCTGAGCCCCAGCAGATCAACGATACCCATCCCCTGTGGCTGAAAAAGCCCAGCGAGGTGACGGATGAAGAATACCGCACCTTCTATCATAAGGTGTTCCATGATTACGAGGAGCCGCTGTTCTGGATTCACCTGAACGCGGAATACCCGTTCAAGCTCAAGGGTATTTTGTATTTCCCCAAGATCAAGAACGAGTTTACCT
>DVJW01000080.1 GCA_018716505.1 Candidatus Faecaligallichristensenella faecipullorum
TGAAGGGGCCGCAGCCCCTTCATATTTAATCCGCAGAACCGGCTTTGCGGTTCAAGGTTGGAAGCCCTTTGGGCTTCCAAGTCGGCTTCGCCGACCGCGACGGCAAAATCGAAGATTTTGACGCCGCGCCGTCGGAGCGGCCCAAGTGGCCGCTTCTTCTATCATTTTCCGGCCGTCACCGAAGGTGACAGGAAAATGATGCAACTCGAAAAAATGAAAAATTCATTTTTTCGAAGGGTGTTGACTTTGTCAACACCCTCAGGGGTCCTGAGCATTTGCTCAGGACCCCTTTTTGATAGATACACGGCTTAATCGCTCAACAGCCCCAAACGGTGGTCAGCAAAAGCGGCGCACCGCCGCCTCGGCCTGGAGAAACGACTCATCATAAATGGCCTCGAGGCTGTCCAGCGGGGTGTCCGGCGTGACCCCATTTCCGAAGGTCAGCATAAAGCGCCCGTCCGGCCGGGCATAGGTATCCATGAGCGCGCGAACCTCCTGGCGTACCTGATCGGCCGTGCCAAAGGGGATGATGCGCTGCACGTCAAAACCGGCCCAGATGGTAATTTTGTCGCCGTAGCATTGAGTGATGTGGCGTTCCTCCATGGTGTACTTTTGAATGGGATGCAGCACATCGACGCCCAGATCCACAAACCGGGGGATCAACGATTCGATATTGCCGCAGGCATGCAGCCAGAAATCCATGCCCAAGGCGTGGATATGATCGATGACCTCCTTATAGTAGGGGGCGAAAAAGCGGTCGAACACCTCGGGACTGAAAAAGGTGGTCTGCTGGGTGCCCAGATCGTCGCTGGTAAAGATGCCGTCCAGGTGCAGCGTCTCATGGGCGCGGGTGATCATGCGCTTGTAAAAATCGGTCAGGCGTGCAAACAGCGCATGCACGGCCTCGGGATAGAGATAAAAATCCGTCAGAGCATCCTCCATGCCGCGCAGCGACCAAAAGCGCTCGAAGAAAAAATACCACCAATGGCCCAGGCGGTAACGGCCATCCTCCTTGGGACAGGGCGGAATGAGCCCGGGATAATCGGGGCTGGGGAAATCATTCAGCAGCGGCTCGAGCTGGGTGTCCCAATCCTCGATAACCCCGCTTTGATCCAGCGCCTTCGCGCCTTCCGGCTTATCCATATAGCTCCAGCGATAGGAGGGGTCGTCTTCCGGCGCCTGATAGACATCGGGGATATGCAGCGGGATAACCCTCAGATCATCGGGATAGTCCTGGATAATCCGCCGCACCTCGGCTTCCTTGTCGCCAAAGGCCTTGGGGGTGAGCCAGAAATTGAGCAATACCGGAACCCGGCTGGCGTTGCCTTGGCCATGGATAACCCGTTTTATCTCTTCACGACTTAAAGGTAAATAACGCATAGCATCACTTCCCCGATCCTGTTCATATTGATCGCTTCTATTATAGTCTGGAAGACAGTGGAAAGTCAATTCCAATACGCAATGGATTCATAAACTATATTTTACGAAATCCATTGACAGGACTCAAATGCTGTGCTATCTTTAGGTTGAAATTTTAACCCAGGAGGAAGGCTTATGAGCGAGCTTTTTCCACGCACCATGGTGGGCGGCGTATCGCTGCCTCGTATGTTAATGGGTACAAACTGGATTTTAGGTTACAGTCACACCAGCGCCGCTGCGGATCAGTTGATTAACCGCAGGAATCGCAACCGGGATGCCATTGCGGAAATTGCCCAATGCTTCTTGAGCAAGGGCGTGGACGCGGTCATGGGACCCTTGATGGAGAATCCGGTGATGTTGGACGGCATTCATCAGGCCGAGGACAAGACCGGAAAGCAGATGATCCTCATCGATACCCCGTCGTTTAATATGGATGACAATGCCGATGCGCGAAGAGAGGCGGAAAAGGTCATCCGCCGTTCCGCCCAAGTCGGCTCCAAGTTTTGCCTGATCCACCACTCCTGCGCCGAGCAGTTGGTCAACAAGAACAAGCAGACCATGGACCGCCTGCCGGATTATCTGAAGATGATTCGGGACGCGGGCATGATCCCGGGCTTGTCGGCGCATATGCCGGAATTGATCGTCTATTCGGATCAAAATGAGTACGATGTGGAGACCTATATTCAACTGTATAACTGCATGGGCTTTTTGATGCAGGTGGAGATTGAATATATTCATAAGGTCATTTGGAACGCGAAAAAGCCGGTGATGACCATAAAGTCCATGGCTGCCGGCCGCTGCAGCCCGTTTGTGGGGCTGACCTTCTCCTACGCCACCCTGCGCCCCTGCGATATGGTGACCGTAGGTTGCCTTACGCCCGAGGAGGCCATGGAGGATCTGGAAATTGGCATGGCGGCCATCGAGCGCCGGCCTCCGGATTTGGCGGGCCGCAATAGCCCCAACAAGACTTCCATCATGAAATAACCAGTTCACAGAGCTTTCGGCCCATTCGTGCGGACGAAGGCCTTTTTTAAGGAGGGAAACAGCGGTGTTTGAGGCCATGAGAAGAAAAGACCGTCAGATGAATGGAGAAGAGACGGCGGAGATTTTGAAAAACGGGGAATACGGAATTTTCAGCAGCGTGGGGGAGGACGGCTATCCGTACGGCGTGCCGGTGAACTATATTTTTTATAACGGACGAATTTATTTTCATTGTGCCGCCCGAGCGGGGAAAAAGTTGGATAACCTTAAGTTCAGCGATAAGGCCTGCTTTACCGTGGTCGCCCAGGCCGAGGTATTGCCCCAAGAGCTCAGCACCCGTTACCAGAGCGCAATGGTGTTTGGGCGCGCCCGGCGGTTGGAGCAGGGAAAGGAAGAAATCTTGCGAGCCCTGTGCGCCCGTTTTGCCCCTGAGTATCCCGAGGTGATGGAAAAATCCCTCAAAAATCAATTGGTGGTTACCGATATCGTGGAGCTGATCCCGGAACACATGACGGGCAAGAGAAGAAAATAGGGAAAGAGCCGCTCACAGCGGCCCGATTCGATAGAGGTCTTCCGCCTGTTGCCAGCGCAGGAGAAACGCATGTCCCTGGGGATCCCCGTCAATAATCTGCATGACCGTTAGCGCGCTCTGAAAAAAGGGGCGGCTGATGGCCTGAAGCCCATATTCCATGAGCGGACACATGGCCCAGGCGCGTTGATCCATTCTGAGGCCGAGTTCGCCGGAAGCGTTAAAATAAGGGCTGAGCGGAAAGATCCGGCAGGCCAACGGCCGTGCTTCGCGGGGACAACGGCCGTCGCATTTTAAACAGACAAAGTCGCCAACGGGGGTGTGGGCGGTTTCCAGGGCAGCCCAGGATACATTCTCGTACAGCGCGCTTTCACCGGGAAAGAGCATCATGCCGCCCTGGCCCTCTTCATCGGGCGCGCAGCAGGCCTGGCCGCACAGCAAGCCGCAGTCATGGTTAAGGGGGGTAAGGCTCAGCAGCAATTCGCGGGCTCGGCTTAAAATTTGCGGGTTCATAGCGGTGCATTCCTCGCTTTTGCTTCAGTGGGTTGCAGGTATCATATCACAAAGCCGGCGCCAATGTACAGCCTGATACGGTTTAAAAAAGGAATGTTTATAAAATTTTAAAAAAAGCTGTACATTGGGACGCAATTGTGATATACTTTAGTCAGCCCAAAGTGAACAGGCGCTTGGTTTGGCCGTATCCCTCCCCGGTGGTAGCTCTACCGATGACAGGACATAGGCATCAAGGCAGGTCATTGGAAGGGCGCAACAATCTTAGGAGGGTTTTTCTCATGTTCGAAGACAAGACTTTGGTTTGCCGTGAGTGCGGCGCAGAATTCGTGTTCACTGCCTCGGAGCAGCAGTTCTATGCTGACAAGGGTTTCCAGAATGAGCCCGGCCGCTGCCCCGCTTGCCGTGCTGCCCGCCGTCAGGCCAATGGTCAGAATCGCGCGGATCGTCCCATGTTTGATGTTGTGTGCGATGGCTGCGGCCGTCCCACCCAGGTTCCGTTCCAGCCCCGCGGAGATCGTCCGGTGTATTGCCGCGAGTGCTTCGAGAAGCAGCGTGCTTCCCGTTATTAATCACTAGAACCAAAAGGCTCCCTTGTAAAAGGGAGCCTTTTTTGTAAACCCAAGGCGAACTTTGGTGCAAAATGAAGGATTCGGAGGCCCCAAAATGGAAGATTGCAAATTGCTTCTATTTGATTTGGATGGAACATTGCTTCGAAGCGACAAAAAGATTTCCCAGGCAACCCTGTGGGCGCTGCAAAAGTGCAGGGAAAAGGCATCTTGACCGGCGTCTGCACATCCAGAGGAGAGCGAAACGCCCGGGCCTTCATCGAGGAATTGCGGCCCGATGTGCTCATTGCCAGCGGAGGCGCGGTGGTAAAATATAAAAATAGATATCTGTACAAGGCGGAGTTTTCGAAAGAGCGGACGCGACAGTTGATTGACGCCGCCAGGGCGGTGTGTGGGGCTGATTGTCAAATAACCATTGACACCATGGATGCACACTACTGGAACTATAAAATCGATCCTCAAAAACAGGATCAAAGCTGGGGAAACAGCATTTATACCGATTTCAGCAATTTTGATGAGCGGGCCCTGAAAATGTGCGTGGAAATCTTTGACAGCCGTCAGTTGGAACAGCTAAAGGGCCGGTTGACGGATTGCGACTGCATACGCTTTTCGGATGGGTACTGGTACAAATTCACCCAGACGCAAGCCACCAAGGAAAGGGCGATTGAGAAGTTATGCGCTGCCTTAGGCTTAAGTACCGATGAGATGATTGCCTTTGGGGACGATTTTGCGGATATTGGAATGTTACAGCTGTGCGGCAGGGGCATCGCCATGGGGAATGCCATTGATGAAGTGAAACAAAAAGCCGATTTTGTAATCGGAGGCAATGACGAAGAGGGTATCGCCGAATATCTACAACAGTTTTTATAGGATAAAAAACGCTTCCTCTGCGGCAAGATAAATTGTTTTGCGGAGGAAGTTGACTCTCCGATGCCGCATAACAGAATGTAAAACCTGTCCTGCACAGAAGCCATAGGCCACGAATAGAAAGGCCTCCTCTTTTCAGAAACTTGAGATTCTGAAAAGAGGAGGCTTTGTGTCAGGAAAATTCCGGGCCCGGGAAATTCATAAGATCATCCCGCGTAATGAGGGGCATCGCTGCTGAAGAGCTTCTGCTGAAGGCTGACGGAGGCAATGCCGTTTGCCTTGACGCCAATGGCCTTCTGGAAGAGTTTTACGGCCTTGGTGGTCTTGGTGAGGTAGTTGCCGCCGATATCGCCGTCAAAGTAGCCCAATTCTTTGAGGCGTGTCTGGAGCTTTTTGACCCGGTCGCCGGTATCGCCGGGCTGAAGCTTCACATAGCCGCCTTCATTGTCCGGTTGATATTTGGGGGCGCTGGAGGAGAACAGCTTTTTCTGAAGCCCCACGGTGGCCACGCCGGTCTGATTCCAACCCAACTGCTTCTGGAAGAGTTTTACGGCCTTGGTGGTCTTGGTGAGGTAGTTGCCGCCGATATCACCGTCAAAGTAGCCCAGTTCTTTCAGGCGGGTTTGAAGCTTCTTAACTTCCGCACCGGTGTCGCCTTTCTTGAGCTCAATATAGCTGGAACTGGTATCGCCCTTATACTTGGGGGCGCTGGAGGAGAACAGTTTTTTCTGCAGGGCCGCGGTGGCTACCCCGGTCTGATCCCATCCCAACTGCTTTTGGAAGCGTTTCACCGCGGCGGTGGTGAGCTCGAGATAGTTGCCGCCGATGTTTCCGGTAAAGTATCCCAACTCCTTCAGACGCCTTTGAAGATTTTTCACCTTGTCACCGGTGTCGCCCTTTTTAAGTTCGGTATAGGTGGTAGTGGTATCCGCCTTATACTTGGGGGCGCTGGAGGCGAATAGACGGCCCTGCATCTGCGGGCCGGCCGCGCCGGTCTGGTCATAGCCGATGGCTTTCTGGAACAGCTTAACCGCCTCGGCGGTCTGCTCGCCATAAACGCCGTCCACATAGCCCACAGGATAGCCCAGATCCTTCAGACGCTGCTGAAGCCGCTCCACCCGGCTGCCGGTATCGCCCCGGCTGAGGCCCACATAACCTTCCTCCTCATCATCCGAGGGCGCCGGGGTGGCTTCAGGTTCCTCGGGTTCCGAAGTTTCCTCAGGAAGTGGGGTTTCTTCGGGTTCCGAAGTTTCCTCAGGAAGCGGGGTTTCTTCGGGCGAGAGGGTCTCTTCAGGCAAAAGGGTTTCCTCAGGAAGCACAGTAGCTTCAGCATTGGGATCGACAGAGGTCTCGGCGGGCACCGCGCCGCTGGTCAGAAGATAGCCGCAATAATTGGCCGTGTCCCCCTCCTGCTCGGGCGCTTCGTAAACCAAGAGCTTGCCATCCGCCAATTGAATGATGGGATTGTTGACCAAAATACTGTCCATGCTGGGCATCAAGGTCACGCTGCCATCAGCCACCGAGATGTAATTGACCTTTTTGTCCCCGGTGATTACATACAAAAGTCCATCCGCGCCCACCAGCTGGGGCAGGAAATCCGGAGACAGGGTGCAGATTACCCGTTTTTGTTTGGCGTCAGGATCGTATTCCTGGATCTGCATGCCGTTACCGGTGTCCTTCATGTAATACAACAGCCCGTTCATCTGGGTGCAGGCCACGACGTCGCTATCCATGGTAATCCAATCGGAGGTTCCGGTCAGCCGGATTTTAAAACCATCCGCCTGGCGCATGGTTTCAAAGCCGTCAAAGAGGTCATATTCGTCGTTATAGGCAAAGTTGGCGGCGGAAAATTGGTTCTGTTCCGCGTCATAGACCATGGTGTTGAGCTGGCCGTCAATTTCCACGGCATAGCAAAGGCCGTCCGCGCAGACACCCAGCTCGCCGTCGGGATAGGAACTGGTGGCCAAGGCGGTAACCTGGCCATCCAGGGTAACGCGCATCAGCTGGCCGGACTGGGCGGCGTTCATATAGTAGAAGGTTCCATCCCCCAGCGTTTGAGCCCGGCCCTGAATGCCGCTGGCCAATACGGTGGCGCCCGATCCATCCAGCATCAGACGGGTCAGCTTGTAGGCACCCTCTAAATTTTCATCGGCGCTTTGATAGTAAACCGCGCTCTCGTCGGCATAGATGATGTGGCTGACCGCCTCCTCGGTGGAAGCCTGATTGCTGCCGGAGAGATAGAGCCGGTTGCCGTCGCCGATATAGGCGGTGATTCCGTTGCCGGTAAAGACCACGTCCGACGGCTTGGCCAGCGCCACGCCGGGCAACAGCATGCAAATGGTGAGCACAAGTGAGATGAAACCCAGCCCCCGTTGTTTTGTCATGGGTAACGCCCTCCAATTTCCATAGTTGGATAAAGCGCCGGACCGGCAATGCCGCGCGGCCGGTGCAATATCCACTAAACTTATTATTTGACTAAAGTATGGTGCGGTTGGTTCCATTGTTTGACAGGATAAATAAAAAAATATGGCAAAAAACGGCCGGCAACCCCTGTGAAGGGGATTTTCGGTTGATTTCCGAGGGAGGGTATGCTATATTTTAGTTTGAGATTGTATACAAGCCGTCCCGGCGCGCCTGTTGCGTTCGGCGGCGGATTGCAACCAAAGCGGATAAGGGAGGGGCCTGTTTTGAAAATCATGAGCGATATAGAAATTGCCCAAAGCGTCGAGCCGCGTCCAATTGTGGAAATAGCGGACAAGCTGGGCATTGAGCGGGAAGATTTGGAGCTGTATGGGAATGTCAAAGCCAAGGTCAACTACAACCTTCTGAACAAATTGAAGGACAAACCGGACGGAAAGTTGATACTGGTCACGGCCATTACCCCCACCCCGGCGGGAGAGGGCAAGACCACCACTTCGGTGGGGTTGGCGGACGCCATGAACCGGCTTGGGGAAAAGGTGGTGTTGGCCCTTAGGGAGCCCTCGCTGGGCCCGGTGTTCGGCATCAAGGGCGGCGCGGCCGGGGGCGGTTGGGCCCAGGTCATTCCCATGGAGGATATCAACCTGCATTTTACCGGGGATATGCACGCCATCGGCGCGGCCAACAACCTGCTGGCTGCCATGTTGGACAATCATATTTTCCAGGGCAATGCCCTGGGCATTGATACCCGGCGCATCAGCTGGCGCAGATGCGTGGATATGAATGACCGGCAGTTGCGCAACATCACCGACGGCTTGGGCGGGCGGCTGAACGGCATGCCTCGGGAAGATGGATTTGACATCACCGTGGCTTCTGAAATCATGGCCATTCTGTGCCTGAGCCGGAACTTGAGCCATCTGAAGGAAAATCTGCGCAGGATTGTGGTGGGCTATACCCGGGATGAAAAGCCGGTTACGGCCGGAGACCTGAAGGCCGAGGGCGCCATGGCTGCGCTGCTCAAGGACGCGCTCAAGCCCAATCTGGTCCAGACCCTGGAGCATACCCCGGCCTTTGTGCATGGCGGCCCCTTTGCCAATATCGCCCACGGATGCAACAGCCTGATGGCCACCCAAATGGCCCTCAAGTTGGGGGATTATGTGGTAACCGAGGCGGGATTCGGCGCGGATCTGGGCGCGGAGAAGTTCCTGGATATCAAGTGCCGGATCGGCGGTCTCAAGCCCTCGGCCGTGGTGATCGTGGCCACGGTGCGCGCGCTGAAACATCACGGTGGGGTGGCCAAGGCCGACCTGGGCGTGGAAAACCTGGAGGCCTTGGAAAAGGGACTGCCCAATTTGCTGCACCATATTGAAAACATCACCGTTCAATATGGCCTGCCCGCGGTGGTGGCCATCAACCGCTTCCCCACCGATACCGAGAAGGAGCTTGAGTTGATCGCCCAAAAGTGCAAGGAGTATGGCGCCAACGTCAGCCTGTCTGAGGTGTGGGCCAAGGGCGGAGAGGGCGGCTTGGATTTGGCCCGGGAGGTCATGCGCCTGTGCGGGCAACCCAACCATTTCAAGCCCATTTATGAGGATGAAATGCCCCTCAAGCAGAAGATCGAGACCGTGGTCAAGCGCATTTATGGGGGCGATGGGGTGGACTTCGCTCCGTCGGCCAGCAAAATGCTCGCCAGATTGGAAGAGTTGGGCTTTGGACGCCTGCCGGTCTGTATGGCCAAGACCCAATATTCCTTCTCGGATGATCCCAAGAAGCTGGGCTGGCCCAAGGGCTTCAGGGTCACGGTTAAGAGCGTAAAGGTCTCGGCGGGCGCCGGATTTGTGGTGGCCCTGACCGGCGATATCATGACCATGCCCGGCCTGCCCAAGGTGCCCGCGGCAGAAAATATCGATGTGGATGAAAATGGAAAGATAACCGGCCTCTTTTAAGCAAAGTTTCCCGGCATAGGGAAACCAACGCGCCCCCAGGCTCCATGAATTTGGCCTGGGGGCGCATGTTTGCCCATGGTCCTCATGAAATTCCATAGGGAAAAGTGTCCAGGACAAAAGCTGTTTTGTATCGTTTGTTGGCAAAGCCCAGGGCTACCCTCAGTGTACAAGGGGCAACACGGTTTTCCGGGGCGGGCCACGTCCATGTCTGCGTTTTCCTCCTCGCCTTACGCCCAGTAAAGCTTCGTCGTCAAGCCTTGCCCTGAACGCGGCCCGCATCCGGAAAACTCCTTCGGACCTGCCGGGGAATTGAAAGCGGGCGCGGGCAAGGCCGCAGGACGAAGGCTTGCTGGTGGCAAGTCGAGGACGAGAACACAGTCCGCGCCGCTTTCAAACCCCGCCAGGCGTATTGCCCCTTGTACACTGAGGGTTTTTTATAAAAAGCTCATTTGTTCGGTCCCGCCCTGTTCAACCAAGTTCAGTTCAGGCGGATGTTCCATTAACTGCCTGGCTGCAATTTCGCTCCCCAAGTAAGCGCGCCGCTGGCCGGCCTCGGGCAAAATAAGGGGCATTCGATGATGCAGGCGGGCGGCAAAGGCGTTGGCGCTTTGAGTTAAGATCACAAAACAAGGCTGAGCGCAGCCCGGAAGGTTGGCGAACAGTCCGGCCATATAGACCGGTTGACCGATTGGCCCTTGGCGCAGAAAATGCTTTTCCTTGGATTTTGTCCCGCCCGATAGCCGGCGCCATTCGTAAAAGCCGCTGGAGGGAATCAGACATCTGCCAAAGCGCACCGCTTGCCTGAACATGGGCAGCCGGGCGGCGGTTTCGCACCGGGCGTTGATGATCAATGCGCCGCCTGTGGGCGAGGGAAAGCCCCAGCGCATCCAATTGATTTCCAGACGATTGTCCGAAAGATGTTCCACCGGACAAAGCATGCCCGGACGCTGGTCTCCCTGCTCAAAAGGGCGCGCGCTTTTGCGGTTCAGCCGGTCGATGATCTGCGCGGCCAATGGATTGTCGAGCCATAGAGCGTATTGTCCGCACACAGCGCGCTCACCTCCTTCGCGATCAAACAAAGCGCCCCAGCGCTCCATTTGCTTTTCCCAATTATACCATATGGCGGAGGCAATGAAAAGCATGGGGCTTAAAGGTCGTCCGCATCCTGAACGGGGTGTAAATCCTCAAAGGGCAAACCGGTGTAGCTGCCCAAGACGTCGCTTTTCACATCGCCGGATTTCTTGCGCAGCGATTTGGCTGCCGGATTGGATTTTGCCTGATTGCATTCTTTTTTGGGTTTGCTCATTCCATATCACCTCCGGGCATAGTATGAGGAGAAATTTCGCATGTATGCGCTGCAAAATTTGCCGGCTGGCTTGCGCTCGTTTTCACTTCCTACTATAATAATATAATGGAACAGATTAAATGGACAACGGAGGCAGGATTGAATGCGCCAAAAGGTAAAATGCACCCTGTGCGCGCTGCTGCTGATGCTGTTCTCCATGACTGCGTTGGGCGACGCTCAGGAATACGCGATAAAAAAGGTCAATTGGGAACAGCGGGGCGGTTCGCGCGCCATTGGGCTGGCGTCTGACCAAAAATCCCTTATTGCAGTGGGGTTCGCGGATCACTACATAAATGTTTACGATCTGGACGGTGTGTTTCAATATGGCTTGGTCATGAATTTCCCGGGGGAATATGTGCTGGGATTTGATGAACAAGGGCGGCTCATGGTGATCTCGGATAAGCTGGATACTCAGTTTACTTTACAGCAAGACGGCAATTTCACGGAAACGCCCAGCTTGGATCAGAGTGATCTGGATTCCTTGTATAACCAGCTTAAGGGGTATACCAGCCTTCGGGTGGGCGAGGATGAATTTCAACTGCGCGACGCGCTGGGCTTCCGGTGGTTTACTCTGTTCTCCCATACCAAACTGGTGAAAAAGTGTGCGGATGGTTCGACCCAGGTGATCTATGACGGTACCTGGGAATATCTGGTGGGCATCTTCTGGGGTGTGACGGGCATTCTGGTGGGCGCCGCCCTGTTGAGCGCAATTTTATTCCATAGGAGTTTTCAAAAGCAGGATGCGGACCGTCCGCGCAAGGGAAGAAACGCCAAAGGCTAATGGGGGCCGCCGTTGGAGGCGGCCTTTTTCGTTTTTACCCAAGGGCGAAACAAAAATGACATGGAAAGCGAGTGAGTGGTGTGCTATACTGATTCCGTTATAGGGATCATTCCTGGCAGGCGGGCGAATTCCCTTGCCCGTTGGTTTTTTAGAGAGGAAGTATGGTTGCATGGTACAAAACACATCAAAAAATGGAAGCATGAAAATCATAGACGCCCATGTGCATATCTATCCGGACGCCATTGCCCAGCGCGCCGCCCAGAGCACCTGTGATTTTTACGATGGGTTGCCTGGGAAATTTGACGGACGGCTGGATACATTGCTGAAGGAGGAGGAGCGTTTGGGCATTGTGGCCGCGGTCATGCTGCCGGTGGCCGTGACCCCGGACCAGACCCAGGCGGTCAACCGCTTTGCCGAACAGGCGGCGTTGAGCCATCCGGGCCGGATATTGCCCTTTGCCGGGCTGCATCCCATGGATGAAAACCTGGAAAAAGAAATCGATGAAATTGAGCAAAGGGGCTTTATCGGCATCAAGCTCCATCCGGATATTCAAAAGGTGGATATCAACGGCCCGGAGTGCCGGCGTCTGGCCGCCCGGGTACAGGGCCGGCTACCCCTGTATTTGCACGCCGGAGACGACCGCTTTCATTATTCCAACCCCGAGCGCATTGCCCGGCTGATGGATGATTTTCCGGATTTGGAGGTGATCTGCGCCCATATGGGCGGCTGGAGCGAATGGCCCCAGGCCCGCAAATATCTAAAGGGGCGCGGAATTTGGGTGGATACCTCCAGCACCATGGAATTTACCTCCATGGAACAGGCCATGGAGTGCCTGGAATGCTTTACCGTGGAGCGCACCTTCTTTGGGACCGACTATCCGCTCTGGAGTACGGAGCGCGCGGTGCGGAATGTATGCGCGATGCCTTTGAGTGAAGAACAGCGCGAGGCGGTGTTTCATGGCAATATCGAGCGATTTTTGGCCCATAGGCGCGCCAAGGCTTGCGCGGTATGCGGTTCAAGGGGTATACTATTCTAAAGGTTGCATACAAAACGAATTTGTGGGGGAGAGCGTTACCATGCAAGTCAAAGAGCGAATTGCAAAACTTCGGGAAGCGATGGGCAAATCCGGGCTGGACGGTTATCTGGTGCCCACCGCGGATTTCCATGAATCGGAATATGTGGGCGCGCATTTCAAGGCGCGCGCCTGGCTGTCGGGGTTTCAGGGTTCCGCCGGCACATTGCTGGTGGAAAAGGAGAGCGCCCGGCTTTGGACCGACGGCCGCTATTTTATCGCCGCCGCCCAGCAGCTGGAGGGCTCGGGCATCGAGCTCATGCGCATGGGCGAGGAAGGCGTGCCCACCCTGGAGGAATATCTGGAAAAGAGCCTGCCCCAAGGCGGCGCGCTGGGCTTTGACGGCCGGGTGGTGAACGCCAATCTGGGGGAAAAGTTGATGCGCATCCTTCGGAAAAAGGAGGGCCGGCTGGAAACCCAAGGCGACTTGGTGGATGAAGTCTGGAAAGACCGGCCGCCGCTTTCGGCCCGCGCCGCCTATTTCCTGGAGGAAAAATATGCGGGGGAGAGCCGCGTCAGCAAGCTGGCCCGCTTGCGCGAACAGATGGCCGCGAAGGGCGCCACCGCCCATGTGCTGACCTCGCTGGACGACATCGCCTGGCTGATGAATCTGCGGGGAGACGATGTGGAATACAATCCGGTGGTGCTGAGCTATGCGCTGATTACCCCTGCCAGCGCCATCTTGTACGCCAATCGGGTGGTCTTTAGCGAGTATATGGTCCGGGATCTGGAACGGGACGGGGTGACGCTCAGGCCCTATGACCGGATCTATCAGGATCTGAAGGCCCTGGGTTCCGAGGATAAAGTGCTGTTGGACAAGGGCAGGGTCAATTATGCCATTTGCCGCACCTTGGAAAAGGTGGGCGCGCTGATCGATGAAATGAACCCCACCACCCAGATGAAGGCCGTCAAAAACCCGGTGGAGCTGGACAATCTGCGCCGCAGCCATTTAAAGGACGGCGTGGCCTTTACCCATTTTATGTATTGGCTCAAGACCCAGGTGGGCAAAATGCCCATCACCGAGCTGTCGGCCAGCGATTATTTGGAGGCGCGCCGGCGTGAGCAGGAAGACTTTGTGGAACTGAGCTTTGGAACCATCGCGGGCTATGGGGAGCACGGCGCGCTCATGCACTACGCGGCCACCCCGGAGAGCGATGCCGCGCTCCGGCCCGAGGGCATGCTGCTGGTGGACTCCGGGGCCCAGTACATGGACGGCACCACGGATATCACCCGAACCATGGCCCTGGGCCCGCTGAGCGATGAGCAAAAGCTACATTTTACCACGGTGCTGAGATCCATGCTCAATTTGATGAGCGCCAAGTTCCTGTATGGCTGCACCGGGCTCAGCCTGGACATCCTGGCCCGCGGGCCCATCTGGGATCTGGATCTGGATTACAAATGCGGCACCGGCCACGGCGTGGGCTTTTTGCTGAACGTGCATGAGGGCCCCCAGGGCTTTCGATGGCGGGCGCGGCCCGATCGCAGCGAGGGCGCGATATTGGAAGAGGGCATGGTGACCACCAACGAGCCCGGCATTTATCTGGAAGGCCGCTATGGTATTCGCACCGAAAACGAGATGATCTGCCGCAAGGGCGAAAAGAATGAGTATGGCCAGTTCATGTATTTTGAGCCGCTGACCTATGCGCCCATTGATCTGGACGCGGTGGAACCCGCGCTGCTGAGCGAAAGGGAGAAGCGGGTGCTCAACGATTACCACGCCATGGTCTTTGATAAGCTCTCGCCCTTTATGCAGGGTGAGGAGCTGGAATGGCTGAGGCATTACACCAGGGCCATATAGCCATAATAAAGACGCTGCATCCGGGGAGCGGACAGGGCGCGCGGTGTGCCGGCCTCCCCTGGATGCAGCTTTTATGAAGCGATTGGGAATGGGCCGAAAGGGGGGAGATCATGGAACTGTTTATCCGTAAGCTGACGCCTGAATTGTTGGAGGATTGGTTGTCTTTTTTTGATAAGGACGCATTTTCGGATAATGAAGACTGGTGCGGGTGCTATTGCATGTGCTACCATTATGATGAGGAACTGGACAGGAAAAGAGCGTATGGTTGCGATCGAAGTTCCGCCAAGTTTAACCGAAAACAGGCCATTCGTCTCATAAAAAGCGGCCGCATGCAGGGATATTTGGCCTATGTGCAAGGAAAAGTGGTGGGCTGGTGCAATTCCAATGACAAAAAGGCGTACGACAACGTCAATTTTAATTTCGCAGAAGAAGTGCCGGACAACGGTGAAAAAATCAAATCGGTCGTTTGCTTTTCCGTCGCGCCCCAATATAGAGGCCATGGGGTCGCCACTGCCTTGCTGGAATATCTGTGTAACGATGCCAAAGCCGATGGTTTTGACCTGGTGGAGGCCTATCCTTTTGCGCATAATGAAAACCATGGGTATCATGGCCCGCTTTCCATGTACCAAAGGAATGGATTTGAACCTTGCGATCAAATTGAAGGCTGCGTAGTTTGCAGAAAAAAGCTTTGATTTATGACCACAGCGACAGGTTTCGACGGTGAATGCTCCCCAGCGCCGCCCGGATGTCTTCCGGGCGGCGGTATTTTATGAAGGATTTTTTACCACAATGAGCGCGATCAAAAGGGCCGCGCAGCAGATTAAGGTGGAATGGGTGCCCAGCGGCGGGGTAATCAGCCCGCCCAGCAGCGCGCCCAGGATGAAGATCAGGATGACGCCGAAGTACTGCATCGACCGGGTGAGTGCGGCCGGATTTTTGCTTCTGAGATAGTCGTGCAGGTGTTCGGTGGCGCTGCGCAGGTTGCCGGTGCACATGGTGGAGGCGTATGCCTGGCCGCCGATGGTCTTAAAGGCGCCCACCTGTAAAGCGCATACCAGCGAAACCAGCACATTGGCCAGCGGGTTCATCGCCCCCTGGGGAATAAAGCTCACCCAGACCAGGATGAGGATTTCCGCGGCCAACGCGATCTTGTGATAGCTGCGCCCCTTTTTCCGCATGTGATAGCGCGCTTCCCGCACCCCGAAAATGCCCAGCGCGAAGGCGGCGATGGGCACCAGGTAGTGCAGGGCGTCCGCCCATTCGCCCCGGGCGAGCCGGAGCGCCATCAGCGCCATGTTGCCGGTCTGGGCATTGGCGAACACGCCATCGCGCGTGATATAGGTATAGGCGTCCAGATAACCGCCCACAAAGGCCAACAGCAGGGCCAGTGGGTAGGCGTCCGGGGCTCGAAGTATTCTTTTCATCATCATTGAAACGCTCCCTTCATCCGGCTGTGGCGGGCCGGACTGCCTCTGAATTCAGTATACCCTGAATAAGTTATGTGACGCGCAGAAATTTGTTAAATAAATAACGATTAAATGCAAAAGAAAAGCGGCCCAAGTGGCCGCTTTGGCTCAAACATGCCCCAAACTGGTGTCGTATAGATGGATGCCCAGAATCCATCCGCTGGTTACCTCTATATAGGCCTCTTTTTCGGTGAACACATTGCTCATGCCGATGGGGTAATCGATATCCAAATCCAAGGAATTCAGGGGATAGGCCAGGCCGCGGCTGCGCTCAACTTTGGCCGCGCCCAGGGGCAGCAGCGAGAGCAATTCCCCGGGCTTGCCCTGTAAAACCCGGGGCGAGCCCAGGGCGTACACCTTTCCTTCATCGTTTTCCATGCGCGCATGCACACCGGCCCGTTCGGCCGCCACCAACAGGTAACAATTGGCCAACTCGTGGTCAAACCGGCCCCCCTGGGCCCCCAGGATCACCAATTCATCCATGGGATTTTGAAGCGCCAGACGCAGCGCCGCGTAGCCGTCGGTGTCATCCTTGTGGGTGGGCAGGTATTGGGTGCGCCCGCCGTCCTTCAGGAATTTATCCAGCGCCGGCCTTTCAATGCTGTCCATATCCCCGATCAAAACGTGGGGCGTCACGCCTGCGGCCATGCAGGCGTACAGGCCGCTGTCCGCGCAGATAATCCGGCCGGCGTCTGAGCAAATCGCCCGCGTGAGCCGGGCGCTGGGCGCGTCTCCCCCCAAAATCATGACGGTTTTCATCTCTTTTATTATCCTCCCGCTTGGGCCGCGCCAGGGCAAGGGCCATAATGTTGATTCAAGGCATTATAGCATATTTTGCCCCGGCCAACAAGCGTTCATTGGACGGGTTCGGGCAGAAATTGTCCGGCTTGCTCCTCGGGCCAGGGCGCGCAATCGCAAAGCGGCCCGCGGTACAGGATTTTGAGTTCGGGCACCTTCAAAAAGTCGGTGGGGCGCATGAGGGTCCAGGGGCGGGGCAAGGTGGCCGCGCCGGACAGGGCCAGCATGCGCGCGGTAAACTGAGAACAGACCCAGTGGCGGCTGCGCGCCCACGGGATGTTTAAGGCCATCAGCGGAAGCCCCAATACGTTGTAGCGATAGCGCCAGGCGTGGCGGCGGTAGTGGCGTATGGCCGCGCGCACGCAGTTATAGCCCGCCTCGCTCACATCGAGGCGCAAGACCATGGCGGGCGCCTGGCCGTTTTTGCGGTAGACCCGCTTTTTGAGGGATTCCTTTACAAAACCCGCCGGCAACATCAGGGACGAGAACCGGCGGCCGAAGGTATAGAGGGCGCGAAAATCCCGATCCAGAGCCAAGGAAACATGGGTGTATTCCATGCCGGTACAGGCCTTGAGCAGGCGCGAATACCGGGTGTTTGTGCGAACCAAAAGCAGGTATAAGGCGTGTTTTCCCATAAAAAACTCTCCCCAATTTCAATTGCTATGGGGAGAGTATAACCCTTAGGCTTCAACAAATTATCAAGCCGCCGGGGCAAATTCCAATTTTCCGAAGCGGGCGGTGATGCGCGCGCCGCCCTGGGGACGGTTGCTTAAAATCAGCGTGCCGTTGTGTTTTTCGCAGAGCACTTTGCAGATGTTGAGCCCCAACCCGAAGTGCTCGGAAGAGGCCTCGGCGTCCTTGAAAAAGGGATCCGCAGCCTTTTTCAGCTCCTCCGGGGAAAAACCGCGCCCGTCGTCGGACAGGGTAAGGGTGATGCCCGAACGATCGGCCGCCGCCTCAAAGAACACCGTGGTTTGGGCGTAGCGCAGCGCATTGCTCATCAAATTTTCCATCACCCGGGTAATCAGCGCGCTGTCCAGGGGCAGCAGCAGCGGACTCTTGTCCAAGGTGAGGCGAATGGCCTTGTGCGCTCGTCCGCAAAGCAGCGAGGCCTCCTCGGCCAGATGCCCAAAGAGCTCGTTTGCCCGCACGTTCTTGGGGACAAGGGAGATATCCTCCAATTTTTGAACCGTGCTCATGGCCTCCACATAGCCCTCTATGCGGCCAACCTGCTGGCTCAAGGTGGACAGGGTGTCGGTGAGCTTTTTCTGATCCACCCGTTCCCCAGGCACATAGGCGGTTAAAAACTCCAAATAGCCTTTGAGCACCGTGATGGGCGTTCTGAGGTCGTGGGCAAAGGCGGCGTTGAGCCGCTTGCGCTCCTCGTTCATGCGCCACATCTGGCGGTTGTTTTCCTCCAGCGCCACCCGCATGGATTCAAAGGCCGAACAGAGCGCGCCCATTTCATCGGAAATCGGATAGCAGACCTTGAAATCCAGATCGTTGTGGGCAATGCGCTGGGTGGAGTCAATCAGAATTTCCAGCGGCAGCTTGAGCTTGCGCTTGTAAAACTTGCGCCCGCCCCAGCTTAGGGCCAAAAGGGAACAGATCACCGGGGAAATTAAAAGGCAGTAACTGTAAAACGACCACCACCACTGATCGTCCGGGGTAAAGTGTTCATATATCGAAAGACCGTCGGTATGAAGCGCGCCGTCCGGCTCAAAGCGGATATAGACATTGGTGTAAATATCGCTTTGAAGGCTGCTGAACAGCCCTATGGCCAGCAGAGAAAGCACCAGGGCCAACAACACCGCCTGAATCGTGTATACCAACAATGCGCGCTTTATGGGCATGGCGATCACCCGCGCCCTCAGGGTGTTGCGCAACCGGCGGATCAGCCGACCCATTTATAGCCCACCCCCCATACAGTTTCGATATAAGTGGCGTCGCTGACCGTGGCCAGCTTGGCGCGGATGCGGCGGATGTGCTCGGCCACCACGCTGCTGTCTCCCGGGCTGTCGTAGCCCCAGAGTTTTTCGTAAATGCGCTCCTTGTCGAAAATCTGGCCCCGGTTCATGCTCAAAAGCTCCACAATATCGAATTCCTTTCGGGCCAGGGCCAAAGTCTTCTCCCCACATCGCACGCAGCGCAAGCTGTAATCGATGACCAGCTCCCCGGCGAAGCGCGCCTCGCTGGGGGATGAACGCCGCTCCTCCCGGCGCAGATGGGCTTCCACCCGGGCCAACAAGGTCTGAAGGCTGAAGGGTTTTATGATATAATCGTCTCCGCCCACATGGAATCCGTTGAGCAGGTCGTTTTCCGTCACCTTGGCGGTCAAAAACAGAATCGGGCATACCACCAGATTGCGTATGCGCGCGCACACGTTGAATCCGTCCACGTCGGGCAGGTTGACGTCCAGCAGGATCAAATCCGGCTTTTTGAGGCTCTTGTCCAAGGCCTCGCGCCCGTTCTTTGCGGTCATGACCGAGTAGCCATTCATCTCAAAAAAGTCCTTGAGCAGGTTCACGATATCCGGTTCGTCGTCCACGATTAACAGCTTATACATCTCAAAATGCACCTTCCCTCGCTACCATATTGCACGAGGTTTTTCAATAAATTATCAACACACCTTCGAATTTCTATTATAACGCCGCAAAAGAGAAAAGAAAATATTCAAATTATGGTTTTCGAATCTTTCCGATGGAAAAACCGCCGGATTTG
>DVJW01000081.1 GCA_018716505.1 Candidatus Faecaligallichristensenella faecipullorum
GGACGAGGGAGCGCAAAGCGCGACTAGCGGTTGCCGGTTCCGAAGGATACCGGCCCGCGTACCCGCGACGGCCCACGGGCCGGGGCGGGCGAAGATGGGATTCGGAATCCCCCCTGGGCCCTCCAAGAAAAAAGCCGCCCCGCCAGGGGAAAATTTCGCTTCCCTTCGAAAAAGGGATACAAATCCTCCTCGCGCATAAATTTTATGTTATTAGCCTTTACAGTCTAGAATCCGGGGCGTATAATGGCGGAAATGTGACAAAGCGAGGCGATTTTTATGAAGCTGGGCGCGCTGCTGAAAAAGGCGTACCGCCGCTATCTGCTGGACGCCATGTCGGCCATGGCCCTGGGGTTGTTCTCCTCCCTCATTATCGGACTCATTCTCTCGCAGTTTTCCATGATTCCGGGCCTGGGCTTTTTGGCCCCCTTTGGGGAAATCGTGTCGGCCTCCTCCCCGGTGGTGGGCGCGGCCATCGGCGTGGCCATCGGCTATGGGCTCAAGGTCAAGCCCCTGGCCATGTTCTCCTCGGCGGCCACCGGCGCGCTGGGCTATCAATTGGGCGGCCCGGTGGGCGCCTATCTGGCCGGCGTGGTGGGCGCGGAGCTGGGCAATCTGGTCTCCGGCCGCACCAAGGTGGATATCATCGTGGTGCCGGTGGTGACCATTGTGACCGGCGGCCTGATCGCCACCTGGAGCGCCCCGGCCATCAACGGAGGGATTTCGGCGCTGCAGGGCTTTTTGGAGATGGCCACCCGGCTTCAGCCCATCCCCATGGGCATCATCGTGTCGGTGGTATTTGGCCTGGCGCTCACCGCGCCCATATCCAGCGCGGCCCTGGCGGCCATGGTATTCACCGTGCCCGAGGGGCAGGTGATGGGCGAGGGCCTTTTGCTGGCCGCGGGCGCGGCCACGGTGGGCTGCTGCGCCCAAATGGTGGGCTTCGCGGTGAGCAGCTACCGGGAGAACGGGGTGGGCGGATTGATCGCCCAGGGCCTGGGCACCTCCATGCTTCAGGTGGGCAACATCCTGATGCACCCCTGGATCCTTGTGCCCCCCACCCTGGCCTCGGCCATCCTGGGCCCGCTGGCCACCACCATCTTTCAGATGAAGAACACCTCGGCCTCGGCGGGCATGGGCACCTCGGGCCTGGTGGGCCAGTTCGGCACCTGGGCGGCCATGAGCTCGGAGGGCGCGGTTCTGGTGCTGGTCAAAATGCTGCTCCTGCACATCGTCCTGCCCGCGGTGCTGTCGCTTTTGATCTCGGAATTCATGCGCCGCAAGGGCCTGATCCACCAGGGGGATATGAAGCTGGAGCTGTAAGTCCGTTCCCCGCCGGGCGTGCTGCCGCTGAGGGTAACACAGCCTTTGCACAAACCCGATTGACAGCCCTCCCTGAGCATGCTATAGTAGAGACAATTCAATAACCGAAGGGCTTTGGGGCCGTATATTTTTCTGTTTCTGTATTAAACAGACCTGAAAGATATGCGGCCCTTTGTATGGAGCCGGATAAAGGAGGAACCACCTTGGAAAAAACGCAAAACCCCATGGGCGTGAAGCCGGTCTTGCCCCTGCTGCTGAACATGGCCTTCCCGCCCATGCTGTCCATGTTGATCCAGTCGCTGTACAACATCGTGGACAGCATGTTCGTGGCCCGGCTGAGCGGCGAGGCGCTGACCGCGGTATCCCTGGCCTTCCCGCTGCAAAACGCGGTGCTGGCCGTGGCCGTGGGCACCGGGGTGGGAGTGAACGCCTGCGTCTCCAAATATCTGGGCGCGGGCGACCGCGAATCCGCCAACCGAAGCGCCTGCCATGGGCTTTTGTTTACCGCGCTGCATTCCGTCCTCTTTATACTGGTGGGCCTGTTTTTGAGCGGGCCGTTCCTGAGCCTGTATACCCAGGATCCGGTGGTGTACGAAATGGGCCTGAGCTACAGCCGCATCGTCATCACCCTGAGCTTCGGAAGCCTGTTTCACATCCTGATCGAAAAGATCCTCCAGGCCACCGGCAACATGGTGGTGCCCATGATCATGCAGGGGGTGGGCGCCCTGACCAACATCATTCTGGATCCGGTCATGATCTTTGGATGGGGCCCCATTCCGGCCATGGGGGTTTCGGGCGCGGCCATCGCCACCATCATCGGCCAGTTCCTGGCCTGCGCCCTGTCGTTCTGGTTCTTTTGGCGCGTCAAGGACGGCGTCCGCTTCGACTTTTCGGGCTTTGCCCTCAGCCGGGCCCACGCGGCGGGCATCTATGGGGTGGCCCTGCCCTCCACGGCCATGAACCTGATGCCCTCGGTGCTGGTGTCCATCCTAAACGCCATTCTGGCCCCCATCTCCCAGGCCGCGGTGGCGGTGCTGGGGCTGTATTTCAAGACCCAGACCTTTGTCAACATGCCCACCAATGGCATGATCCAGGCCATGCGGCCCATCATCGGCTACAACTATGGGGCGCGGCTGAACGGCCGGCTTCATCAGGCCATCCGGTGCGGCCTGGGCGTGGCCGCCCTGATGCTGGGATTGGGCAGTCTGCTGTTTATGGCCCTGCCGGGCTGGCTGCTCAGCCTGTTCGACGCCCAGGGGGAAATTTTGTCCTTGGGCGTCAGCGCCTTCCGGCTGATCGGCCTGAGCTTTATCCTGTCCACTTTGGGCATCGTGTTCTCGGGCGCCTTTGAGGCCCTGGGCCAGGGCGCCCGGTCGCTGGCCATCTCCCTGCTGCGCCAGCTGCTCATCATTCCGGCGCTGTCCTTGCTGCTGATCCCGTTCATGGGCCTAAACGGCATGTGGATCACCTTCCCCATCGCCGAGGCCCTCTCCAGCCTGGCCGCGCTGCTCATCTGGAAGCAATCCCAGCGCAAACTGGGCATAGCGGCGTAAAGACCATTTGACGCCCGCCCCGAATAGGGGCGGGCGCAGACCATTGACAAACCTATTTTCTTCGTTTGGGGATGCATGAAGGGGCCGCAGCCCCTTCATATTCAATCCGCAGCGGCGGCATGTACGCCGCGAGGAGCGGCCCAAGTGGCCGCTTCCTCTATCATTTTCCGGCCGTCACCGAAGGTGACAGGAA
>DVJW01000082.1 GCA_018716505.1 Candidatus Faecaligallichristensenella faecipullorum
CTTTCACATTGTACAACTTGGGCAATGAGTTGTCCCTCGCCTGTGGCTGGCTGCCACGAACATGGGGCAAATATATAGTAACAGGAAAACGAAATTTTTTCCGAGAAGGAGCGCTCTTTTTATGGAGGGGCCAGGGGGAGGTTTCCGTAATACCTCCCCCTAGGCCCCTCCAAACCACCCCTACCCCCTCTAGCGGGATGCTCATGGGGGCCTGCGGGCCCCCGCCGCAACTGGCTCCCCCAGAGAAGTCCGGTCTGATAAAGGTTAGAAACAGTTTTCTTATCGCACCGCACTCTACAGGTCTGGACGGCGGTCCGACCCAAGGAAACTTCTTGGTAAATAAAGATAAGAATCAAAAAGCGCCCCGCCGCTTTTAAGCGGCGGGGCGGTAAAGGGAAAAGCTTAGTCTACATAGCAGTATTCGAAGTTGGGATGTCCGATGTAGTTGCGGGTAAAGCCATGCACCCGGTCGCTCACCAGGGCCTGGGCGGTGTAGCTGTAAACCGGGATGACCGGCATTTCCTCGGCCAGCAGTTCCTCGGCCCGCTCCAGCACCTTTTCGCGCTCCTCGCCGGCCACGCCGTTGCGCAGCTGGTTCATCAGGTCGTCGTATTCCTCGTTGCTCCAGCGGGTGTTCTTGGCGCTGCCGTTGCTGTCCAGGTTATACAGGATGCTGGACGGATCCAGATAGTCGCCGGTGTAGCCCATGTAGGCGATTTCAAAGTCGCCGGAATCGCGGGTGCCGGTATCGTCCGCCCAGTACACGCCGCTTTCCACGGTCACGATTTCCACATTGATGCCCAAATTCTGCTTCCACATCTGGGCCATGGCCTGGGCCACCTTGACCAGGCTGGCGGTGGGCTCCTGAACCAGGCGGATGGTGGGGAAGCCCTCGCCGTTCGGGTAGCCGGCCTCGGCCATCAGGGCCTGGGCGGCCGCCACGTCTTCGGTGATGACATCCTCATGGGTATCGCGCCAGCTCTTGGTGTCGTCCAGCAGATCCGGGAAGCCGTGGGGGATAAAGCCCTTAAGGGCGGGCATATTGTCCTGGAGCACCGCGGTAATCAGCACGTTGCGGTCCAGCGACATGGCCAGCGCCCGGCGCACCTGGGGATCGGTCAGGCCTTCGGCCGTGGTGTTGATCTCATAATAGCGCCAGCCGATGCGGTCGCTGACCAGCATGTTGTCCGAACCGTTGTACTGCTCGATGGCGTCGGCGTTCACCGAGGTGGCCACGTCCACTTCGCCGTTCTGGAAGGCGATGAGCACGGTTTCCGGGGCGTTCAGGAACACATATTCCAAAACATCCAGCTTGACGTTGTCCGCGTCATAGTAGTTGGGGTTCTTGACGAACACATACTTTTCATCCGCCAGCATTTCCTGAACCATGAACGGGCCGTTGCACACAAAGGTGGAAGGATCGGTTTCCCAATCCTCGCCGTTGGCCTCGATGGTGGCCTGCTGCACCGGCATGAAGGCGGTGGAGGCGGTCATGGAAAGGAAATAGGGCGCGGGGGCGGTCAAGGTGACTTCCAGGGTCAAATCGTCCAGGGCCTTGACCCCGACCTCATCCACCGAACAGCTCTGCTCCACAAAGGCCTCATAGCCGTTCTTGATGACCCCGTACAGGGTATAGGCGGTCTCGGAAGCCAGTTCGGGAGTGAGCACCCGCTTCCAGGAGTATTCAAAATCCTTGGCGGTCAGCGGGCTGCCGTCCGACCACTTCAGGCCCTCTCTCAGGGTAAAGGTGTACACGGTGCCGTCTTCGGAGACCGTGTAGCTTTCGGCCATGGCCGGGACCAGAGAGCCGTCCTCTGCAAACTTGTACAGACCACGGAACAGGTTCTGGAGCGCGTAGGAGCCGCTGGCGTAGTCGTTCATGGTGGGGTCCATCACCTGAGGTTCCTCACCCATCTGGAAAACCAGCTTCTGTTCGGTCGCTTCGGCCGAGGCCAGCATGGGCATCGCCATGACCAGCATCAGGACCGCCAGCGTCATTGCGAGCAGTTTTCGCATAGTCTAATCCCTCCGCAATCGTTGTTGTCCGCGGGGTTTGCCCGGAGGACGGCGGCGAAATGAATGCCGTTATCGATACAATAGCAAAAAACGGGCACGTTGTCAACTCCAAACTTGGTTTTTAGGCGCATTTTTGCAAGTAATGGGATTTTGTTGTGCATTTTTGGGCGTTACGGGTATATTAAACGCAAAGGAAATGCTTGTAAGATGGAAAAAGACTTGATATAATGATTCTATTATACATTCGGAGTGGGCGCGCGGGATCTTTCTTGCAGGATTGGAGCGGTTCACCCTGCTAATTGGGCCGGGCGCCGCCCCAGCAAGGCGGGAGGCAAGTAATTGTGGCGCAGTATATCCTAAAGCGCGTGCTCTCGGGTGCGCTGACCATCCTGATTCTCATGACCGTCACATTTTTCCTGATGCACGCCATCCCGGGCAGCCCCTTTGTAAAGGGCGAACAGAACATGCCCGAGGAGCTTTTGGCCCGGCTGGAGGAAAAATACGGCATGGACAAGCCCCTTTGGCAGCAGTATCTTACCTATCTTAAGAACTTCCTCACCGGCGATTTCGGCGATTCCTTTAAAAAGGCGGATACCTCGGTGAACGAAATCATCGGCCGGGGCTTCCCGATCTCCGCCCGGGTGGGCGCGGTGGCCGTGGTGGTGTCGGTGGTGGTGGGCCTTGGGCTGGGCATCCTGTCGGCCGTGCGGCGGGGCAGCCTGTTCGACGGCGGGGCCATGGTGTTCGCCACCATTGGCATTTCGGTGCCCACCTTTGTGACCGCGGTGCTGCTCATGTACCTGTTCGCCGGGGTGCTCAAGATCCTGCCCACCTATGGACTGACCACCTGGAAGCATTACATCCTGCCGGTGACCTGCCTGTCCTTCAGCCCCATCGCCTATATCGCCCGCATGACCCGCTCTTCCATGCTGGAGGTCATGCAGCAGGACTATATCCGCACCGCCCGGGCCAAGGGCGTAAAGGAATTTATGGTCATCCTGCAGCACGGGCTCAGAAACGCGATTTTGCCGGTGGTGACCTATTTGGGCACCTTGATCGCCTCTTTGCTCACCGGCACCTTTGTGGTGGAGCGGCTGTACGCCATTCCGGGCATCGGCAAATATTATGTGGACAGCATCAGCGCCCGCGATTATAACGTCATCCTGGGCCTGACCGTTTTCCTGGGCATCTTTGTGGTCATCTGCAATATCGTGGTGGACGTGCTGTACTGCATCATTGACCCCCGCGTAAAAATCAGCGAATAGGAGGCGCGCCCCATGCAAAATCCATCCATGGAAAACCCTTACGAGCTTTTAAACCCCGAGGAGCGCGACGCCGAGCAGTTTTCCCGGCCTTCCATCTCCTATTGGCAGGACGCCTGGCGGCGGCTCAGGAAGGACAAGCTGGCGATGTTCGGCATGGTCTTCATCGCCATTGTGGCCCTGTTCGCCATCTTTGGGCCCATGTTCTGTCCCTATGAATATGATACCTCGGACTTTACCGCCATTTCCCAGCCGCCCAGCGCCCAGCACTGGTTCGGCACCGACGCCCTGGGCCGGGATTTGTATGTGCGCATCCTCTATGGCGCGCGCATCAGCCTGTCCATCGGCGTGGTGGCCGCGGCGGTGAACATGGTCATCGGGGTGGTCTACGGCGGCATTGCCGGCTTCATGGGCGGAAAAGTGGACAATATCATGATGCGCATCGTGGATATCCTGATCGCCCTGCCCTCCATGCTTTACATTATTATCCTGATGATGTTCATGGGCTCCACGGTCCAGTCCATCCTGATCGCCCAGTGCATTTCCTCCTGGGTGGGCACCGCGCGCATCACCCGCTCCCAGGTGGTTTCCTTAAAGAGCCAGGAGTATGTGCTGGCCGCGCGGCTGGCCGGAAGAAGCAATTGGCAGATTCTGCTCAGCCACCTTTTGCCCAACAGCATGGGCCCGATCATCGTTTCGGTGACCTTCCTCATTCCCAGCGCCATCTTCTCCGAGGCCTTTTTGAGCTTCCTGGGCATCGGCATCCAAAAGCCCATGGCTTCCTGGGGTTCGCTGGCCAACGACGCCATCGAGACCCTGAACTCGGCGCCCTACCAGATGATGTTCCCCATCGCGGCCATCAGCCTGACCATGTTCTCGCTGAACTTCATCGGCGACGGCCTGCGCGACGCGCTGGATCCCAAACTGAAGAGATAAACTCATTCAACAAAGAGTTTAAAAACGCTTACATCCCGGTTTCAATCCCGCCGGCGGCGGATTAAAATCCGCAGAACCGGCTCCGCCGGTTTGAGGACGCGGCCCATGTGGCCGCTTCCGCTATCATTTTCTGGCCGTCACCGAAGGTGACAAGAAAATGATGTTCCTCAAAAAAATGATTCATCATTTTTTTGAAACTTTTACTATCGGAGGAAAGCTATGCGTTTGCTAGATATTCAAAACCTACACACTACCTTTGATATTCATGTGGGCCATGTGCAGGCGGTGCGCGGGGTTACGCTGCATGTGGATGAGGGCGAGACCGTGGGCATCGTGGGCGAATCCGGTTCGGGCAAGAGCGTGACCATGCTTTCGGTGATGCACCTTTTGCCCGATTATGCGCGCATCGAGGCCGACAAGCTCACCTTTGGCGATTTGGATCTCACCAGGGCCAGCGTGAATACCTTCCGCAAGCTGGAGGGCGACGAGATCGGCATGGTGTTCCAGGATCCCATGACCTCGCTCAACCCGCTGTTCACCGTGGGGCAACAGCTGATGGAGCCGCTGCGCATCCACAAAAAAATGTCCAAGACCCAGGCCAAAGAGCGGGTGCTGGAGATTTTGCGCACCATCCAGATGCCCGACCCGGAGAGCCGCCTCAAGCAATATCCCCACGAGCTTTCCGGCGGCATGCGCCAGCGGGTGATGATCGGCATGGCCATCGCCTGCAATCCCCGGCTGATCATCGCCGACGAGCCCACCACCGCCCTGGACGTGACCATTCAGGCCCAGATCCTGGAGCTGCTCATGGATCTGAAAAAGCGGCTCAACACCTCGATCATCATGATTACCCACGACCTGGGCGTGATCGCGGGCATGTGCAGCCGGGTTATGGTCATGTACGGCGGCCGCATCGTGGAGGAGGGCACCTTGCGGGAGGTGTTCTATGACCCCAAACATCCCTACACCTGGGGCCTTTTGCGCTCCATTCCCCAGCGCCAGGGCGAGCGGCAGCGGCTGGTGCCCATTCCGGGCTCGCCGCCCGATCTGATCGCGCCCCCGCCGGGCTGCCCCTTCGCGCCCCGCTGTCCCTACGCCATGCGCATCTGCAACAGCGCCTTGCCCGAACACAGGAGCCTGAGCGACACCCACAAGGTGAGCTGCTATCTGCTGGACGAGGGCGCGCCCAAGGTAGAATGGGGAGGGAGAGCACGGTGAGCGAGAAGGTTTTAGTGGAAGCGCGCGCGCTTCAGATGTATTTTCCCATTGGCTCCGGGTTTACCGGCAAGCCGCGCAAAATTTTAAAGGCCGTGGACGAGGTGGATCTTTCCATCAAAAAAGGCGAGACCTTCGGCCTGGTGGGCGAGAGCGGATGCGGCAAGACCACGGTGGGCCGTTCGCTGGTCAGGCTCTATCAGCCCACCGGCGGGACCATCCTCTACGACGGGGAGGATATCACGAATCTGGATTTCAAGGCGCTGGCCCCCTATCGAAAGAAGCTTCAGATGATCTTTCAGGATCCTTACGCCTCGCTGGACCCGCGCATGACGGTGAGCTCCATCATCGCCGAGCCCCTGAAAAACCGCACCGATATGAGCAAAAAGGACAAGGACGACCGGGTGGCCCAGCTCATCGAGCTGGTGGGGCTGAAGAGCGACCATGCGCTGAGATATCCCCACGAGTTCTCCGGCGGACAGCGCCAGCGCATCGGCATTGCCCGCGCCCTGGCCAACAACCCCGAGTTCATCGTGTGCGACGAGCCCATTTCAGCCCTGGACGTATCCATCCAGGCCCAGATCATCAACACCCTGGAGGATATGCAGCAGAGATTCGGGCTGACGTATCTGTTTGTGTCCCATGACCTGAGCATGGTGCGCCATATCTCCCACAATGTGGGGGTGATGTACCTGGGCTGCATGGTGGAGACCGCGCCGGTGGACGAGCTGTATTCCAACATGCTGCATCCCTACACCAAGGCGCTGATGTCGGCCGCGCCCATCGCGGATCCGGAATTGGCCCAAAAGAGCCAGCGGATTTTGCTTCAGGGCGACGTGCCCACCCCCATCAATCCGCCCAGCGGATGCCGGTTCCGCACCCGCTGCCCCTATGCCATGCCCATCTGCGGGCAGGAGCGCCCCGCGCTTCTGGATGTGGGCGGCGGCCATAAGGTGGCCTGCCACGCGGTCAAAGGATAGTCTGCCCCCCCGTTTCAGGGCGTCCGCCCCGGAGCGGGGGTTATTTATGCCTATAAACTTCCGGCGAAATATGGCAAAGCGCCCGGACTCGTGCTATAATGTTCTTAAATATATCAGGGTCATTCGCATGGAGGGAGGCGCGTAGATTATGAAGCGCAGGATTGGACTTTTGACCAGCGGAGGGGACTGCCCGGGCCTGAACGCGGCCATCCGCGGGGTGGCGCGCGCGGCCTATGAGATGTTTGACGCCGAGATTGTGGGCATTGCGGACGGCTACTCCGGGCTCATCAACGGCGAATACCGGGAAATGAAACAAAGCGAATTTTCCGGCATCCTGACCTTGGGCGGCACCATTTTGGGCACCTCCCGCCAGCCCTACCGCAATATGCGGGTGATTGGCGAGGACAACGTGGACAAGGTGGCGGCCATGAAGGCCAACTATAAAAAAATGAAGCTGGACTGTCTGGTGACTTTGGGCGGCAACGGAACCCACAAGACCGCCAATTTGCTCTCGGAAGAGGGGCTCAATGTCATCGGCCTGCCCAAGACCATTGACAACGATATCTACGGCACCGACGTGACCTTTGGCTTTCACACCGCGGCCGATATCGCCACCGAGGTCATCGACCGGATCCACACCACGGCCAACAGCCACGGCCGGGTGATGGTGGTGGAGATCATGGGCAACAAGGCCGGATGGCTGACCCTGTACGCCGGGGTGGCGGGCGGCGCGGACGTGGTGCTGCTGCCGGAAATCCCCTATGAGCTGGAAAACGTGGTCAAGGCGGTGGAGCAGCGGGCCAAGGGCGGAAAGAGCTTTTCCATCATCGCGGTGGCCGAAGGCGCCATGACCAAGGCCGAGGCGGCCATGAAAAAGAAGGAGCGCGCCGCGCTCCGGGCCGAAAATCCCTACAAGACCGTGAGCCATACCCTGGCCGAACAGATTCAGAAGGCCACCGGCCTGGAGACCAGGGCCGTGGTGCCCGGACACATCCAGCGGGGCGGCAGCCCGTCCAGCTATGACCGGGTGCTGTCCACCCGGTTTGGGGTGCACGCGGCCCAGCTGATCCGGGACGAGTGCTACGGGGTGAGCGTGGCCATGGCCGGGGATACGGTGGTTCACAATCCCCTGAAAGAGGTGGCCGGAATCACCAAATTCGTGCCGGTGGATCACCAGCTGATTCAGACCGGGCGGCATATCGGCATTAAGTTCGGGGATTGAGAAAAAACGCCGGGGGTTTCCCAAGGGAAGCCTCCGGTTTTTTGCTGCCCATAGGCCGGAAGTGCTTGTGTCAAGGTTGAGTATATGATATAATTATGTAACCAATTTGAACAAGGGGAATGGCTTGAGCGCTGGAGGGGGTGCGGCATGAAGCGCATGATTTTCAGACGCCTGGGCGTGGTGATTGTGGTGGCCATGCTGCTGATTATGGCGCTCAATTATTATTTGCAGGTTACCGTGGCCCAGCGTGATATGATCAACGCCACCCGGGATATATTCAGCCAGGTCAACCAGATTCTTTCCCAAAATCAGGTGGAGGCCGCCAAGGTGGCCCAGGATTTTGCGGAGAAATGCCTGACCCAGGCCAAGGCCGCGGCCTATATCGTGCAGTACCGGCCCTCGATTGTGGAGAATGTGGAGGAAATCAAAAAGGTGGCTGCCCTGCTTCAGGTGGATGAGCTGCACCTTTTCAGCCCGGAAGGCGTGCTGTACGCGGGCTCCGAGCCCAAATATTTTGGCTTCACCTTTAATTCCGGGGAGCAGATGCGCTTTTTCCTGCCCATGCTGGAGGATCGCGAGCTGGAGCTCTGCCAGGAAATCACCCCCAACACCGCCGAGGGCAAGCTGATGCAATATGCCGCGGTCTGGCGGGAGGATGGCCAGGGCATTGTTCAGATCGGCATGGAACCCGAGCGGGTTTTGGAGGCCACCAGCGAAAACGAGCTTTCCTATATTTTCTCGCTGTTCACCTCGGACAGCGGGGCTACTTTATACGCCATTGATCCGGAGACTTACGAAATTTTGGGCGCCACGGATGCGGGGCTCATGGGGCGGAATCTTTCGGATATCGGGCTGAACGGCGGCCAGCTCTCCTCCGGAGGCGGATTTCACGCCGAGGTAAACGGGCAAATGAGCTATTGCGTGTTTGAAGAATCCGACGGCGTGATTTTGGGAAGGGTGTGCACCGCCCACAGCCTTTACCACAACGTCAACACCAACAGCGTGTTTTTGGCCTGCTACCTGGCCATCATTGGCATACTGATGATCTATTTCATCATCCGCTATTTGGACCGCAATATCATCAGCGCCATTGCCTCGGTGAACGGCCGGCTAAAAAAAATCGCGGCCGGCAACCTGGACGAGCGGGTTCAGGTGGACACCACCCCCGAATTCAGCGAACTGAGCGGGCATATCAACCGAATGATCAATAGCCTGTTGGGGTTCACCGACAAGCTGTCCTCGGTTCTGGATCTGGCCAGGGCGCCCATCGGGGTGTATGAATACAGCCAGGGCATGGAGCAGGTTCGGGTTACCGACAAGGTCAGCGAAATTCTGGGCCTGACCCGGGAACAGGAGTGCCGCCTTTTATCCGACCACGTCCTGTTTGAGGAACACCTTTCCAGGATCCGACGGGGCAAGGTGGAGGGGGATCAGCCGGTGTACCGGCTGCCCGGCGAAGAGGAGCGCTATGTAAGGATGGAGTCCTTTTTGCGCGAAGGCGTGGTGCTGGGCATCATGATGGACGTGACCCCGGAGATCGTGGAGAAACAGCGCATTGAGCGCGAGCGGGATGAGGACAGCCTTACCGGCCTGTGTACCCGCCGGGCCTTTTATGCCCAGATGGAGGAACTCTTTTATCGGGAAGGGTCCCTGGGTCACGCGGTGATCATCATGATGGACAGCGACGACCTCAAGGAGATCAACGATCAATATGGCCACGAGAACGGCGACCGGTATTTGCAGCGCATCGCCCAGGGCCTGATGAAATCCAGCGCGCCCCATAAGGTGATTTCCCGGTTGAGCGGGGACGAGTTCGCGGTGTTGATCTACGGGTGCGAAAGCGAGGCGCGCCTTATGGACTATATCGGCGAAATCCGGCGCAATCGGGATCAGGATAGCCTGGAGATGGAGAACGGAAGCCGGGTGCCCATCCGCTTTTCCATGGGGTGCGCTTTCCTGGGGCCGGACGGGGCGGATTATCACGCCCTGCTCAGGCAGGCGGACGAGCGCATGTATCAGGAAAAGCGCCGCGTCAAGCAGGAGCGGGCGGCGGCTGCAAATGGAACAAAGGCCCAGCCATTTTAGGCCAGTATATTTATATTAGGTATTGGTTAAAGCCATCTGTATGGCTTGCAATTGGCCCTCAATTGGGCATATAATAAGCTCAACCTTTTTGTATTTGGATTAAGGAACGGGAAGGGCGCGTTTCCCCGTCGGACAAAAAGGGAGGGCCTTGGCCCGACTAGCGCCGAGGACTCCAAAGGAGTCCGCAGGGCGCGTACCCGAGGCCGGCCAAAGGCCGGACACGGGCGGAACACCGAAACCCCGGCCCGGCAAAGCCGGAGACGGGGCGAATGAAAGGGAGGGCCTTGGCCCGACTAGCGAGGGCGATTTGAAAAATCGCCGAGCGTACCCGCGACGCGGCCTTTGGGACGCGGGGCGGGCGAGAAAAAGGGAGGACGGTATTGTATGAAGATGAAGCGTGTGTTGGCCTTGATGTGCGCGCTGGCCATGTTGGCGCCCGTCTGCGCATTTGCTGAGGGCGAGACCATCAAGCTGGGCGGCATTGGGCCTTTGAGCGGGAGCACCGCGCAGTACGGCAATGCGGTACGCGAAGGCGTGGATCTGTTTATCGAGGAAATTAACGCCGCGGGCGGCGTCAATGGGCAGCAGGTGGAGATCCTCTGGGAGGACAGCAAGGGCGACGCCCTGGAAGCCACCAATGCCTTCAATAAGTTGGTTGACAACGACGGCGTGGTGGGCATCATCGGCCCGGTGCTGTCGGGCGAATCCCTGGCCGTGGCGCCGCTGGCCAGCGACGCGGGCATTCCCATGATTTCCCCCTCGGCCACCAGCTATGAGGTGACCACCGACCGGCCCAACGTGTTCCGCAGCTGCTTCCTGGATCCCTTCCAGGCCCAGGCCATGGCCAACTATGCCAACGATCAGGGCATGAAAAAGGTGGCCGTGATCTACGACAATTCCGACGATTACTCGGTGGGCCTGGCCAATGAGTTCAAGGCCCAGGCCGAGAAAAACGGTCAGGAAGTGGTGGCCTTTGAGGCCGCCACCGCCAAGGATGTGGATTTCCGTTCCCAGCTGACCAACATCGTGACCGCCGGTCCCGAGGCCCTGTTTGTGGCGTTCTACTATGAGCCCGCGGCCATGATCCTCAACCAGTCGGTGGAGGTGGGCCTGGATTGCAAGTTCCTGGGCGCCGACGGCATCGGCGGTGTGGAAGATCTGGTGAGCGACACCGCGCTTTTGAGCAAGACCTATTATTGCGCCCATTTCGCCAACGACGCGGATGACGAGAACGTAAAGACCTTTATCGAAAGCTACAAGGCCAAGTATGGCGAGGAGCCCAAGATGGCCTTCAGCGCCACCGGCTATGACGCGGTGAAGATTTTGGTCAACGCCATCGCCGAGGCCGGCAGCACGGATTCCGCGGCGGTTGTGGAAAAGATCAAGGCCACCGACCTGGACTGCGTCACCGGCCACATCACCTTTGACGATCACAACGATCCCGTCAAAAACGCCTATATCATGAATTACGTGGATGGCCAGCCCAAGTATGTGGACACGGTGGAGCCTGAAGCTTAATTCGGTTTTTTGAGTTCGCCTCATTGAGGAAGGACAGGATCGTCCTTCCTCTTTCCCTATTTCATGAGACCAGCCGCTTTTCACGCCCAAAGGCACGGATTCTTCGCGCTCTTGGGCGTGGAAAACGGAATCGTTTTCGCCGGCAATAAGGCAAAGGAAGGTGGAATCCATGCGTTTTTTGCTTCAGCTGATCAATGGGCTTCAGGTGGGCAGCATTTACGCGCTGATCGCCCTGGGCTATACCATGGTGTATGGCATCGTCAAGCTCATCAACTTTGCCCACGGAGATATCATCATGGTGGGCGCCTATGCGGTGCTGCTGACCATGACGGTTTTGGGTTGGCCGGTTTATCTGTCGATCCCGTTTTCCATACTGGTCTGCGCGGCCATGGGCGTGCTCATTGAGCGGGTGGCCTACAAGCGGCTGCGCAGCTATGCGCGCATTTCCGCGCTGATCACCGCCATCGGGGTCAGTTTGCTTCTGGAAAACAGCGCGCAGCTGATCTTTTCGCCCACCGCGCGCCCCTTCCCCACCATTGTCTCCATGCCGCCGATTGTGATCGGCAGCCTTCGGGTGAGCTTTATAACGGTCCTGACGTTGGCCATTTCGGTGCTGCTCATGATCCTTTTGACCATTTTTGTCAAGCGCACCAAGACCGGCAAGGCCATGCGCGCGGTGTCTGAGGATATGGGCGCGGCCCAGCTCATGGGCATCAACGTCAACACCACCATTTCCATCACCTTTGCCATCGGCTCGGGCCTGGCGGCCATTGGCGCGGTGCTGTACTGCGCCTCCTATCCCCAGGTCACCCCCACCATGGGCATGATGCCCGGGCTCAAGGCCTTTATCGCCGCGGTGCTGGGCGGCATCGGCATCATTCCGGGCGCCATGCTGGGCGGCTTTATCATGGGCATCGCCGAGAGCCTGACCAAGGGCTTTATTTCCACCCAGCTGGCCGACGCGGTGGTGTACGGGATTTTGATCGTGGTGCTTTTGGTCAAGCCCGCGGGCATATTGGGCAAAAAAATCAGCGAGAAGGTGTAAGCGCATATGGAGAAGAGGCAGAGATCCTACGCCATCAATATCGTGGCCCTGCTGGTTGTGTTCGGCGCCTTTACCGCGGTCAACAACGCCGGGCTGATCAACAAATATTACATGGGCATCATCATAACCATCGGCATCAACATGATCCTGGCGTGCAGCCTGAATCTGGTGACCGGCTTTTTGGGCGAACTGGCCCTGGGCCACGCGGGCTTTATGTCGGTGGGCGCCTATGCGGCCGCGCTGTTTACCATGAGAAGCGGCCTGGACGCGGGTATTGGCTTTCCGCTGGCGCTGCTCTTCGGGGGATTGGTGGCCGCGGTGGTGGGCATTTTGATCGGCATTCCGGCGCTTCGGCTTCGGGGCGACTATCTGGCCATCATCACCCTGGGCTTTGGCGAGATTATCCGCATATTGATTATCTATCTGGAGCCGCTCACCGGGGGCGCCCGGGGACTACTGGACATTCCCAGGATCACGGATTTCACCACCACCTATTGGGTGGTGGCGGTGACGGTGATGCTCTTGTACGCGCTGATCCGCTCCCGCCACGGAAGGGCCATTGTGGCCATCCGGGAGGACATCGTGGCCGCCGGGGCGTCGGGCATCCCCACCACCTATTACAAGGTTCTGGCCTTCACGGTGGGCGCGTTTTTCGCCGGAGTGGCCGGCGGGTTGTACGCCCACTATGTGGGCATGCTCAACCCCACCAAGTTTAATTTCAACTATTCCATCGACATCCTGGTGATGGTGGTGTTGGGCGGCATGGGTTCGTTGACCGGCTCCATGCTCTCGGCCGTGGTGTTGACCATACTGCCCGAGGCCCTCAGACAGTTTTCCGATTACCGGATGCTGTTGTATTCGCTGTTGCTGATCGTGATGATGTTGTTCAAGCCCTCGGGCCTGTTGGGGCATTACGAGTTTTCCCTGACCCGGCTCCTGGACAGGATCGCGAGCCGGCTGGGCATTGACCAGGCCATTGCCCGGCGCCGGGAGAAAAAGCGGCTCAAATCCGCCACCCAGCCCCAGCCCGGCAAGCCCCTGCTCACGGTGAGCGATCTGGGCATTGCCTTCGGCGGCCTGCAGGCGGTACAGGGGGTCAATCTGGACATCCAAAAGGGCGAAATCGTGGGCCTGATCGGGCCCAACGGCGCGGGCAAGACCACGGTGTTCAACATGCTCACCAGCGTGTATCAGCCCACCACAGGCTCCATCGAGCTCAACGGCCACTCCATCGTGGGCAAAAAGACCTATGAGACCAACCGCCAGGGCGTGGCGCGCACCTTCCAGAATATCCGGCTGTTTAAGGAAATTTCGGTTTTGGACAATGTGAAAATCGCCATGCACAATCAGGCTCAGTATTCCATGGCTTCGGGCATTTTCCGCTATGGAAAATACTGGGGCGAGGAGGCCGAAATGGACCGGCGGGCGCGGGCGCTGCTGGAGGTGTTCCAAATGGGCGATTTGGCGGACAGCAAGGCCAAAAACCTGCCCTATGGCCAGCAGCGCAAGCTGGAAATCGCCCGGGCCCTGGCCAGCAATCCCCAGCTTCTGCTGTTGGACGAGCCGGCGGCCGGCATGAACCCCATTGAAACCCAGGAGCTCATGGAGACCATCCGGCTGATCCGCGACCGGTTCCAGGTGGCGATTTTGCTCATCGAGCACGACATGAGCCTGGTCATGGGCATCTGCGAGCGCATCGTGGTGCTGGATTACGGCAAGATCATCGCCACCGGCACGCCCGAGGAGATCAAACACAACCCGAAGGTCATCGGCGCCTATTTGGGCGAGTAAGGGGGACAAGGAGCATGCTGAGCGCAACCAACCTGCACGTTTATTACGGCGCCATCCACGCCATCAAAGGGGTTTCCTTTGAGGTCAACGAGGGCGAGATCGTCTCCCTCATCGGGGCCAACGGCGCGGGCAAATCCACCATATTGAACACCATTTCCGGGCTGATCAAACCCAAGAGCGGGGATATCAGCTTCATGCACTACAACATCAAAAACCTGGAGGCCCACAACATCCTGAAGCGGGGCCTGGCCCAGGTGCCCGAGGGGCGGCGCATCTTCGCGCAAATGACGGTTCAGGAAAATCTGGAGATGGGGGCCTTTGCCCGCAAGGATTTGAGCGTCATTGAGGAGGACTATGAAAAGGTCTTTCAGAGTTTTCCCAGGCTCAAGGAGCGGCGCAAACAGCTGGCCGGCACTTTGTCCGGCGGCGAGCAGCAAATGCTGGCCATGGGCCGGGCGCTGATGAGCAAGCCCAAGCTGCTGATGCTGGACGAGCCGTCCATGGGCCTTTCGCCCATATTGGTGAGCGAGATCTTCAACATCATCAAACAGGTCAACGCCGGGGGCACCACCATTTTGCTGGTGGAGCAAAACGCCAAGATGGCCCTTTCCATCGCGGACCGGGCCTACGTTCTGGAGACCGGAAACGTCGTGATGGAGGGCCCGGCCCAGGAGCTGTTGGGCAACGAACAGGTGAGGAAGGCGTATTTGGGGAATTAAGGGGGAGTCATTACTCCCCTTTTGCAAAGGGAAGAGAAAATTCCCCTGGCGGGGAGGCTTTTTTTCTTGGAGGGCCCAGGGGGGGATTCCCCCTGAAATCCCCTTGGGAAGGGGAACCGGAGAGCGAGGGGACTAGGGGGGATTCCGATTTCCCCCCTTAAGTCCCCTCGCGCACCCCATAACCCCCTTGAAACGGCCGGGCGCTGCCCGGAGCCCGCTGGGCTGCCGCCCAGACCCGCATAGCACGTTTCAATAAGGGAATATTCTTCTACCCTTATCAGATCGGTTTCTTCCCGGGGGAGCCAGTCGCGGCGGGGGCCGTGAGGCCCCCATGAGCGTCCCGCT
>DVJW01000083.1 GCA_018716505.1 Candidatus Faecaligallichristensenella faecipullorum
GAGGCTTTTGTGCTTGCCCCGGCGGCGGAGGAGGAGCCAGATCAGACGGCCGGTCAGGCCAGCGCACAGCCCGCCGCATCGACCCCTACGCCCGAGCCCACCCCAGAGCCCACGGCGGAACCTACGCCTGAGCCTACCCCAGAGCCCACGCCCATGATTTTGCAAAACGGCAGCAAGGGCGACGAGGTAAAGGCGCTTCAGGAACGGCTTAAGGTTTTGGGCTTTTTAAGCGGCAGCGTGGATGGCACCTTTGGCGCGGATACCGAGAATGCGGTAAAGATGGCGCAGCAGCACTTAAACGATAAAGTCCTGAACGACATTAAGGAAGCGCTGGCCAGCGCGCAGCCCACCGCGACGCCCACTGTACAGACCGAAGAGACGGTAACCAGTCAGGCGGAACAGGGGGCTTCGGCTCAGGAACCCGATTCCCAGGCCACTGCTCAACCCACCTCCACTCCGGAACCCACGGCTACGCCCGAGGTTTCGCTGGACGATTTGGATATCACCTTGCCCTATGAGGTAAACGGCGTGGTGGATCAGGAGTTCCTGGATGCCTTGAACAGCGATTCCTTCCCGGTGTACAGTCAGCTGCTCAGCAATGGAAGTTCGGGAGATCAGGTGAAGCGGCTGCAAAACCGGTTGATGGAACTGAATTATCTGTTGGGCAGCGTGGATGGAAGCTATGGCAGCAACACGGCCGAGGCGGTTCAGAACTTCCAACGGGTAAACAACCTGAGTCAGGACGGCGTGGCTGGGGAAGAGGTTCAGAAGGCTATTTTTTCCGAGAGCGCCGTGGAGTCTGACCGTCCGCCCTATCCTTACGTTTTAAAGGTCAGCACCAAGGATCAGAAGGTCTATGCCTATAGCTGGGGTGGAGAGGATTACGATGTGTTGGAGCGCACCATGGTCTGCTCCACCGGCCGCAGCGGAACCCCCACGCCCAAGGGCACTTATAGCGGCGCCAGCACCGGCCCCGGCGCCAGATGGCACTATTTCAAAAAATGGAAATGCTGGGCCCAATATGCTTATTACATTGAAGGCGACATCATGTTCCATTCGGTGCTCTATAATTCCAAGAGCGAGAGCTCGCTGAGCAAGAGTTCCGTTCGGAACTTGGGCCGCAAGGCTTCCCACGGTTGCGTGCGGCTGGCGGTCAAGGATGCCAAATGGATTTGGCAGAATTGCCCGGCGGGTACCACGATCATCGTATATTAAAGGCAATCAATATAAGCCGCCTCACAGGCGTGGGGCGGCTTTAGAGCGTCAAAAAGGCATTCTTTTTGACGCTTTCGGTGCGTTATAGGGAAGACGGGGATTTAAAGCGGTTTATTTGTTTAGGGAATGAGAGAGGGATTGTATGTTGGGCAAATCGCAGGAAGGCAGCCTGAAGGCTGAGGGGCAGAATCCAATGACCCAGGGGTCGCTTTGGAAGAATATTTTTTTGTTTAGCATACCGCTCATGCTGTCACAGCTTTTACAGGTCATGTTTAACATGGCTGATGTGGCGGTGGTGGGTAAATTTTCCAGCGCCGAGGCCCTGGGTTCGGTGGGATCCACCACCACGCTGGTATCGCTATTTACCGGTTTTCTCATCGGAATGGGGTGTGGGGTAAACGTCCGGGTGGCGCAGCATTTGGGCGCAAAACAGAAGCAGGAGACCATGGAAACCGTTCACACTGCGCTGTTGATTTGCGTGCTGGCCGGGGTGGTGATAAGCGTGCTCTGCCTTGTGCTGGCCGAGGGTATGCTGTCCATGCTCAACACAAAGCCGGATCTGATGGACGGCGCGGTGTTGTATTTCCGCATTTACGCCCTGGGCATGCCGGCGCTGGGCATCTTTAACTTTGGCAATGCGGTTTTGAGCGCCAATGGGGATACCAAGCGCCCGTTGATGTACCTGACCATTGCGGGGGTACTGAATGTTATCTTGAACCTGTTCTTTGTTATTGTCTGCCATATGGCGGCGGATGGGGTGGCCTTGGCCAGCATCATTTCGCAATACGTATCGGCGATATTGGTTCTTTGGCATATGTTCCGACAAAAAGATGAATGCGCCCTGCGCCTCCATCAAATCCGGTTTTACAAGGGCAAGACCAAGGATCTTCTGGGATTGGGTCTGCCTGCGGGCATACAGAACGCCATCTTCTCCATTGCGAATTTGTTTATTCAGTCCGGGGTCAATTCCTTTGATTCGACCATGGTGGCCGGCAACTCGGCGGCTGCCAATGCCGATTCTGTAATTTATAACGTGATGGCCGCATTTTATACTGCCTGTTCCAGTTTTATGGGGCAGAATTGGGGCGCGGGCAAGCGCGACCGGGTGCTTAAGAGCTACTTTGTCAGCTTGATTTACTCCTTTGCGGCCGGGGCCATATTGGGTCTCGCGCTGGTAATATTCGGCAAAGAGTTTTTGAGTTTATTCACCAATGAACCTGAGGTGGTGGAGGCCGGAATGCAGCGCATTCGAATCATGGGCTATTCTTACGCGGTGAGTGCGTTTATGGATTGCACCATTTCTGCGTCTCGGGGCATCGGCAAGAGCTTTGGCCCCACGCTGATTGTGATTCTGGGTTCCTGTGTTTTCCGGGTGATTTGGGTATATACCATTTTTGCCCACTTCCACACCATCCCCTCGCTGTATCTGTTGTACATTTTTTCTTGGGCGATTACCGCGGTTGCTGAGATTGTCTATTTTGCGGCCAGTTATCGCCGTACCATGCAGTTCTTTATCGCTCAAAGTTAAAAGGATCCCCCACATGACGCTCAATGTAAGCGGCTGTGGGGATCTTGTTGCATACAGCGTAGAAGAACGAAAATGTCTAAAACAACGGCGCAAGCGTGGGTTTAGAACTCGGTGTGGGCGTCTCTGCATTCGGATTGGGCCGAGCGGAAGGCGTGGGGCTGACCGTAGGGGCAGGGGTGAGGCTTTCCTGGGGCTGGTTGGATGGGGAAGGCGAAGCGGTGGGCGGCGGCTCATCTTCCGGTCCATCATCCCAGAGCCAGTCAAAGAAACCCTTGGGACTGGGGTCGTAAACCGCCATCATGGATTCCTCGCTCTCTAAGTTTATCCCTTCCCGATAGAGCTCTGCGTTCCTCGCGATGGCCGAGTAATACAAGGTGGTATCCTCCGGGGCGCTGTAATCGGTATATTGAAGGCTTAAACCATCATCTGAGGATAGAATGGTAAGCTGAACCGGCTCGCTATCTTGAGCCGTGCGGCGCAGCAGCCGGTATTCCATGCCGGTCTGATTGGCGGTAAAGGACACCACGGGATAGCCGTTTTCATCGGCCTGCACGCTGAGCGCCATGGGGGCTTCCGGTATGCTCCAAGCGGTGGAAACCTGAGTGGGTTGCCTGTCGGCAGGAAAGAGCTCGCTCAAAAGGTAGGACTTTGGGGTGTACTCGCCGGCCAACATGGGCTGATGCAAAGTGTCCATGGCCTTTTGATCCAGCAATACTTCCACCAAACCTTCGGGCTTTTGAAAGGGTTTGCCCGGCTGATGGGTCTGTTTTAAAAAGGCGGCCGCCAATTTGGCGGGTTGATTGCTGCCGTTATCGCCATTGGCCAGATGATGGGCGCTGTCCGTTTCATCAAAGCCGGTCCAAACCGCCACCGACAGATCCGGGGTATAGGCCACCACCCAGGCATCCCGGTTTCCGCCGCCTTCCAAGGATACGGATCCGGTTTTTGCGGCCACCGGACAGCCCGCTTGCTGCAGCGCGGTGGCAGTGCCCTGTTCAACGGTGCTTTGCAGCATATCGGTTATCAAATAGGCGCTGCTTTCGCTGCAAACCCGCTGGGATTCATTCTTAAATTCATAGATCACCTTGCCCGAGGCATCCTCGACGCGGCGCACACAGTGGGGCTCGGCGCTCATGCCGCCGTTGGCCAGCGGGGCGTATGCCGCGGCCAGCTGGGCGGGAGATACCCCGTAGGTCATGGATCCCAGGGCAAGCGAGAGGTTTTTATCCCGCTCATCCAGCTCGATACCGGTTCGCTGGACGTATTCGCGAACGGAATCCATCCCGATCTTCTGGGCCAAGTCCACCGTGGCCACATTCATGGAGCGGGAAAGCGCCTGGCGCAGGGTGACCAAACCGTGGTAGTTTCCTCCGGCGTTTCGGGGACTGTATCCGTCCGCAAACTCGCGCTGGGTGTCGTCTATAAATCCGCTGGGAAGATAGCCAAAGCGATCCACCGCGGCCAGGTAAACCGAAATGGGCTTAATGGTCGAGCCGGGTTGGCGGCGCATATCCACAGCGCGGTTAAAGCCCCGCTGCACGTCATAGCTGCGCCCGCCCATCAGGGCGTGTATTTCACCGTTTTGAGTGTTCACCGCGCTCATGGCGGCCTCAGGCTTTACGCCGTCCGAAGCCGCGGCGGGGAAATTGGCATCCTGTTCAAACAGGCTTTGGGCGCAATCCTGCATTTCCGGAATCATGGCGGTGTAGATTTTGTAACCACCGCTCAGCAGTTCATCGCTGGACAGATTCAAAAGCGCCTCGGTTTCTGCCAAAGCAGCGTCCACATAGTAACCCTGATTCTGTTCCACATCCGTGGGCATGTTCAGCTCAATGGGCTGGGATGCGGCTTGGCGCGCCTCCTCTTCGGTAATAAATTCGTATTCCGCCATATCTTCCAAAATGGCGTTTCGGCGGCGCAGTGCGTTATCCGGATGAATATGAGGCGCGTAGTTGCTGGGCGACTTGATGATCGCGGCCAGCAATGCGCCTTCCGCCAGGGTAAGTTCCTCCACGCCCTTGCTGAAATAGGCTTGGGAGGCGGCCTCAATTCCATAGGCCCCGTTTCCAAAGTATATGACATTCAGATACATTTCCAGGATCTCGTCTTTGGAGGCCCGTCTTTCCAGCTGCAGGGCCATAAAGGCTTCCTGTGCCTTGCGCGATAGGGTTTTTTCCGGGCTCAGATGGGTAAGCTTGATGAGCTGTTGAGTGATGGTGCTGGCCCCCTGGCTCTTGGACATGGATTTTATATTGCTGACCAGCGCTCCGCCGATCCGGTACAGGTCGATGCCAGGGTGGCTGTAAAATCGGGCGTCTTCGGCCGCAAGAAAGGCCAGCTGCACCGGACGCGGAACCGCATCCAAAGCGACCTTCCGGCGGTTTTCACTGGCGTGGACGCCTGCAATTTCATCGCCATTGGCATCGTACAGCATGGTGGTTTGCCGAAGATTGTGAAGCTTATCCATATCCAACTGCTGCCAATTTCCGATATCCAGCACAAACACCATAAACAACACCAGGGCCAGAACGACTGTACCGGCGATTACACCTGCCCAGGCCTTGGGGCTCATCTTTTTTTTGAGTTGTTTAAAAAATTCCTTCAATTTGTTCACCGCTTGTTCACCGCCATCTGCGCTTAATTCTTTCTTATTCTGTCCGCTGGCAGCAAGAGTATACAGACAGGCTGTCAGAACTTGCCGGTGGACTTCTGAGGAGGATGATATTATACTTATGCTATAAACAGCTCCCTGGAGGGGATGAAATATGCACAAAAAATTGAGCATTGGATTGGCGGTCATCCTGGGCGCGGGTCTATTGGCCTGGCTGGCCATGGCCGTGCTGGGCCTGGATGCCCAAAGGCTGGATACCGCCGGCAAATGGCTTTGCGGATTGGCGATTGTGCTTTTTGTGGCCGCCATGTTGAACAAAGGCCGGGCGGCCGTGCCAGCCCATGCGGGGGATGTGCGATTTGAACCGGCGTCCGAGGCCTCCCGATTGAGCTTTCTCAATGTGGCGGCCAATGAAGAGGCGCTGAACAGTTTAAAAGAATTGGCGGATTTTCTGAAGAATCCTCAAAAATATCAGCGCATGGGCGCGCGCATGCCCCGGGGCGTGTTGCTATACGGCCCGCCCGGGACGGGGAAGACGCTGATGGCCCGGGCATTGGCCGGCGAGGCGGGCGTACCCTTTTTTGCGGCATCGGGCGCGGATTTTGTACAGATGTATGTGGGGGTGGGCGCCTCTCGAGTGCGCGAATTGTTCGCCAAGGCGCGCAAGGCCGGAAAGAGCGTGATCTTTATCGATGAAATTGATGCCCTGGGCAAGGCGCGGCAGGGAAGCGGATCGGATGAGCGGGAACAGACCTTAAACGCGCTTCTGGTGGAGATGTCCGGCTTTCGGGAGGAAAATCCGGTGGTGGTATTGGCCGCCACCAACCGGCTGGATACCCTGGATCCGGCGCTGCTTCGTCCCGGGCGGTTTGACCGCCAGATTGAGGTCGGACTTCCGGACCGGGACCAGCGGCTGAGCATTTTAAAATTGCACAGCCGCAACAAGCCGCTTGCCCAGGAGGTCAACCTGGCCCGGCTGGCAAGCGACACCATTAGCTTTAGCGGCGCGGCGTTGGAATGCCTGCTCAATGAGGCGGCCATATTGGCCGCGGGCAGAAACGCCGAACAGATCGAGCTGGCGGACGTTCAACGGGCCTATGTCACCAGCATTGCGGGTCAGGATCGCCCGTCGAATAACGTGAGCCAGGAGGATAAGGCCATTATTGCCCTGCACGAGGCCGGGCATGCGCTGGTAACCCATCTGCTCTTGCCTGAACATCAGATCAAACGGGTCAGCATCCTGCCCAGCACCCGGGGCGCGGCCGGATATAGCCTGTCCATTCCGCCGGAAAAAAGCGTTATGAAACGAAGCTACCTAAACGCGCAGCTCAAGGTACTGCTGGGCGGGCGCGCGGCCGAGGAATTGGCGGCTGGCGAAATGGAGCTGACCTCCGGCGCTTCGGACGATTTGAAGCGCGCAGCCGAGCTTGCCGCTTTCATGGTCATGGATATGGGCATGGAAACCGACCATGGTATTGCCCTTCGGGCATTGAGCAAGGCCTGTTCCGCCGGGAGCCAGGAGGGATTTGCTCAAAGCAGAAAGTTGCTCAAAGAAGCCTACGGGCAAACTTTTGAATTGCTGAGAGAAAACAGTGACCTGCTCATGAAGCTCACCGAGGCGATTTTGGAAAAGGAAAGCATGGATGAGCATCAATTGGAGCAAATTTGGCAGGAAGCGTCCAAACCGTAAATCAGGGATTCCCCCCCATATATACCTATACCGAGGTTTTTGTCGAAACCTCGGTATATTTTTGTCGTACGATTGTGTCGATGTGACAAAAGTAGTGCTCTTTCGCGACAGGGAAAAATGCCCATTGCGAAGAATCATAGGGTACAAAGCGTGTGCGTAACGCGCCGCATAGGAGGGAAGAGGTCATGTTGACACATGTAAAACGGCAAAATGCCGTCAGAGTAAAGTTGAGCGGTGAGCTGGATCACAACAGCGCCGGTCCAATTCGGACTCAGCTGGACAGCCTCATCGCCGATCCATCCATCACCCGGCTGGAATTGGATCTAAACGATTTAAGCTTTATGGACAGTTCGGGCATTGGGATGATTATTGGCCGGTACAAGCTCATGGCCCGGCGCGGCGGCACCATGGCGGTGCTCAATGGCAACCGGCATGTGGATCGCATCTTTGAAATGGCGGGACTCTATCAAATTATCGAAAAACTGGCCTGATTGGCCGGGAGGAATGAAGAATGAGCATCATGAATGAAATGCGAATGGATTTTCTGGCCCGGCCTGAAAACGAGGCCTTTGCGCGCATGGTGATCAGCGCGTTTATGCTGCCCACCAATCCCACCTTGGAACAGTTGGGCGACGTCAAAACCGCGGTATCCGAAGCGGTGACCAATGCGATCGTGCACGCCTACCACGGCAACGGCGGCACGGTACGCATGCGTGCGGTGCTGGACAGCGACCTCATGCTTACTGTGGATATCGTGGACAATGGCTGTGGCATCGAGGACATTGAGCAGGCGCGGCAGCCCTTCTATAGTTCCGACCCGGGTCTGGAACGCTCGGGAATGGGCTTTACCGTTATGGAAAGCTTTATGGATGAGGTCAAGGTCTTTTCTCAACGTGGTCGCGGCACCATGGTACGCATGTGCAAGAGTCTGGCCGCGGAGATGCCCGTGGCCCAGCGTGCTTGAAGGCCGAGGCCTACGAAAGCACCCTTCAATTGATTCGAGACGCCCAGGCTGGGGATAAGACAGCACTGGAACAGCTGGTTACAGAAAATGCGGCACTGGTTAAATTTGTGGCCAAGCGATATTTAAACCGTGGACGGGAATTTGATGATTTATACCAGTTGGGATGCCTGGGCCTTTTGAAGGCCATTCGCAACTTTGATGTGGATTACGGGGTTCAGTTCTCCACCTATGCGGTTCCGCTCATCCTGGGCGAGATCAGGCGGTATCTGAGAGACGATGGCTTGATTCGCGTTTCGCGCTCCATTAAAGAAAACGCCGCGAAAGTCAACAGGGCCGCGGAAAAGCTATTTTCTGAAAGCGGCCAGGAACCGGATATCCAGGCGCTATCGGAGGCGACCCATCTGTCCCAGGACGAGGTACTCATGGCGTTGGAGGCCTCGCGTCCCGCGCGTTCCTTGAGTGAACCACTGAGTTCCGACGGCAGTCTGATCTTGGCCGATACGTTGGGCGTGGATGAAACCGAGGAAACAGACCAACGCATTGCGCTTTCGCAGATGCTCGCGGAACTGAGCGAGCAGGAAAGAATGTTGCTGGAACGGCGGTATTTTTTGCGCCATACCCAAAGTGACATCGCCAAGGATATGGGGGTGTCACAGGTGCAAATCTCCCGCATGGAGAGCCGAATCCTAAAGAAACTTCGAGAACGGGTAAGCTAAGAGAACTAAGAGAAACGAAGGGGGACGTTCGAAGAGGAACGTCCCCCTGGGTTCAAACCAAAGTCTTTTCGCTCAACCCAGATCAAACGCATCATCCAGCACGACCTCGGGTCTTTCGAAGCCCTCCAGATCCAGCACGATGATTTCGTTTTCTCCCTCTTTCAGGAAGGGGGCGGGCAAATACGCGGATTTTTGCGGCCCCACTTCCCAGTAACGGCTTAAAATGCGGCCGTTTACGAAGATGACGCCCTTTTTAAAGCCGGGAAGTTTTACGAATGTATCCTTCGGCGGTTCATTTAACGTCAAGACCGCTCGCATAAACAGCGGCGTCCCATCAAATTCCGGGGTTTTGTCCTTAAATTTAACCCCGGAAAGGTCGTTCAGGGGGAGCGGATAACAATCCCACTGGTAGACAAAGGCCTGCCCCAGCCGAATGCCTTCGGTAATGCCCTTGCGGTCCATCAGATTATATCCGTAATTGATCCGGCCCATATTTTCCACCAGCACCGCCAACTCGCATCCATCGGAAGGAATTTTTATCTTAACCGCGGGTTCGGGGTCATTGCGGTACTGAATGCCCTTCAACGCGCCGTCCACGTAGATGTGCGCGCGGTCATGAACCTGTTGAAGCACCACCGGAAGCTCCTCCCGGGGTCCGGAAACGCGGGTTTTATACAGCGCAAATCCATAGCCCTGATTCAGCTCCTCCATGGTAAGGGGAACCGCGTCATGCACAGGCTGGCTCAAGGCCTCCAAATTGTCAAACAGCCGGGCGCTTTGGGTGAACCGAAGGGTTCCGTACCGGGCCTTGGGCGCAACTTCGGGGAAATCGATATCCGGCAGGTCTGCATACTTTGAGACCACCTCCCGGAACATCCAATATTTGGGCGTGGGATCGCCGCATTCATTGAGGGGCGCGTCGTCGTCGTAACTGTTAACCGTGGGCTGATAATCGGTCAGACCGTTGGCGCCGTTCATAAAACCGAAGTTGGTGCCGCCGTGGAACATGTAAGCGCAGACATTATCGCCGCCCTCCAGCAGCTCCTTTAAAAACGCCGCGGCATCTTCGGGATTTCGGAGATGATGCTGCTCGGTCCAATGGTCAAACCAGCCGTTCCAGAACTCGCAGCACATCAGCGGCCCGTCGGGCTGATGTTCCCGCAGCTTGGCAAAATGTCCCTTGGGATCAGAGCCGAAGTTCCCGGTCTTATGAATCCCGGGCAAGGTGCCGCCGGTGAGCATGAAGTCAGTGGGGCCGTCCGAGGTAAAGAGGGGAACATCAATGCCCCGGGTACGCATGCCGTCGGCAATGGCCCGCAGATAGGGCTTGTCGTCGCCATAGCTGCCGTATTCGTTTTCCACCTGCATCATGAGGATCGGTCCGCCCTGGGTGGATTGCAGCGGGGCAAGTCTGGGCATGAGGTCGTCAAAAAAGCGGTTTACCGCGTCCATATAAGGCTTGTTCAGACAGCGCAGGCGAATTCCTGGCTTTTTCAGCAACCACCAGGGCAGGCCGCCAAACTCCCATTCCGAGCAGATATAGGGGCCGGGCCTTACAATGGCGTACAGCCCCAGACTTTGGGCAGTGCGCAAAAATTCTTCCACATCCAACATATCCTCATAGCAGAAGCTGTCCTCTGTGGGCTGGTGGGCGTTCCAGGCAATGTAGGTTTCCACCGCATTAAAGCCGCAGGCCTTGAGCTTTTTCAGGCGGTCCGCCCAATAGGACTTGGGAACCCGGAAATAGTGTATCGCCCCCGCAATAAAACGGAACGGTTTACCGTCCAGGAAGAATCCCTGAGGTTCAATGGTTAGTCGGTGACATTGCGTCATGGTGCAGCCTCCTTTTACGATTTTATGTTTCGCTCCAGTTACCCTCAGTATACCATAAATTGTATCATGCGTGGCCTGTGGCTTCAAGTATATACGAAAATGTTCCGCGGATAAACAAAATAAGAAGGGTTTCAGTGTGGTGAGCTTGAATATAAAATATGGTTTTTATTCATTTTGAGTGGATTTAGCCCGCTCAATATGTTTTTGAAGGAAGGACGGATAGATCATGGATTTAACCCCCCGGAATGTCCGGATTTTATTGGGCATGATAACCTTTGGAATTGTGCTCAATTGGGGAATTCAAAATATTCATAATTTGGGAAGCTTTATGGATGGGCTGGGGATCGTTTTGCGACCGCTGCTCATCGGTTGTGGTTTGGCCTTTGTGCTCAGTGTGCCCATGCGGGCCATTGAACGCTCGATTGATAAGCTTAAATCCGCCCATACGCGCATTTTGAAGCGAATAAAACGCCCTTTGGCCATTACGCTGTCCTTTCTTTTGGTCGCTTTTATTATCCTATTTGTGGTGTTTATGGTTTTGCCCGGTTTGATTAGTGCCATTACCTCTGTTATCGAAGCATTGCCTGCTTTCTTTGAACAGCTCAAAATTTGGAGTGCCGAGCTGTTCGCTCAATATCCCGACATCCAGGCTTTCCAGTTAAACTGGGATGACATTGGCACACAGATTATTGATTTTTTAAAAAACACGGTCATTGGCCTGTTGGATTCCACAGTGCAGACGGTGGGCAACCTCTTTACCGGAGTGTTTAATACTTTTCTTGGGGTGGTTATTGCCATCAATCTGTTGGCTCAAAAGGAAAAGATTGGGGCTCAGATTCGGCAAGTGATCTATTCCTTTTTTCCTGAAAAGGTGGCGGATGAGACGGTGCGCATTGTGCGATTGACCAACGCCACTTTCAGTAGCTTCATAACCGGCCAATGCACAGAAGCGGTAATCTTTGGGGTGCTCTGCTTTGTGGGATTAAGCATATTGCAGATGCCGCACACGATGATGCTCTCGGTTTTGTTGGGATTCAGCACCTTGATTCCCATTTTCGGAGCGACCATCGCCATTATACTGGGCGCCTTCCTGATCCTGATTATCAATCCGCTTCAGGCCGTATGGTTTGTTATCTTTATTCTGATCTTGCAACAGGTGGAAGGCAATTTGATCTATCCCCATGTGGTGGGCACCTCGGTGGGCTTGCCCGGCGTTTGGGTGCTGGTTTCCGTCTTGATCGGTGGGGAGACCATGGGCGTGCTGGGTATGTTGATCAGTGTGCCCACCTGTTCGGTGTTGTATTGCCTGCTGCGCGACGTGGTACACCGCCGGCTAAAGAGCAGGGAAATCGACCAGACCAAGTTGAAAACTTCAAAAAAGACCGAAGTCTAATCAATTCCGGGATTTTTGAAATCGTCATGAATATCCTTATCGGGGCTTTCGTGGCCGCGAAGCACAACGGATTTTGCCGCCAGGCGGCGCTTGTCGTCGCTCATGGCGGCATAGTGGCGCCGGGTGGTGTTGACGTCCGAATGCCCCAGAACGTCGGCAACCAGATAAATGTCTCCGGTTTCGTGATACAGGTTGGTGCCGAAAGTGCTTCGAAGCTTGTGCGGGCTGAGTTTTCGCTTAAGCGGCGCAGCCAGGAGCGCGTATTTTTTGACCATGTTTTCCACCGCGCGCACGGTCATGCGTTTGCGTTGCAGCGACAGAAACAGCGCTTCGGTGTGACCAGGCAGCGCCTCGATTTCTTTGCGCTGGGCGAGATATTCTTTCAACACTTCGGCAACCTCGTCGGGGAAGTAGAGAATTGCCTGATTTCCGCCCTTGCGCGTGACCATAAAGCCATTGACCTCAAAATCCAGATCCGATATGTTCAGGCCCACACACTCGCTGACCCGGATGCCGGTGCCCAAGAATAGGGTTAACATGGCCAAATCCCTGAGCTTTGTGCGCTGATGATATTTCTGTTGGCGGGGGGAGAGCTTTTCGCCGGTTTCCGCCTCATCCAGCAACCGGGCCATTTCATCAATTTCCAAACGGAGGATGGGCTTTTCATGGCGCTTGGGCATATCCACCAATTCGCTTACATTGGCGCTTATGCGTTCGCGTTTATAAAAATAGCGGAAAAAGCTTCTGAGCGCGGAAAGTTTGCGCATTTTGCCCAGATCAGAGTTGCTCTCCTTCTTTTCTTTATTGTTTATATATAAATTTAGATAATCCAAAAATTGTTCAATATGCGTGGCCGTTATGGCGTTTAAATCTTCAAGCGTCCATTGATCCGGCGTTTTGCCGCCGAAAAGCGGAATTTCATTGGACAAAAAGTGAAAGAAAAGCCTT
>DVJW01000084.1 GCA_018716505.1 Candidatus Faecaligallichristensenella faecipullorum
GACTACTAAAGTTGGTATTAATGGCTTTGGCCGTATTGGCCGCATGGTTTTCCGTGCCAGCATCGATCATCCGGAGATCGAGATCGTGGGTATCAACGATCTGTGCCCGGCGGATTACCTGGCCTACATGCTCAAGTATGACACGATGCACGGCAAGTTCCAGGGCGAAGTGTCCAGCACCGAGAACGCCATCGTTGTAAACGGCAAGGAGATCCCGGTTTTCGCCGAGCGCAACCCCGCCGACCTGCCCTGGGCCAAGGTGGGTGCTGAGTACGTTGTGGAGTCCACCGGCCTGTTCCTGACCAAGGAAAAGGCTCAGGGCCACATCGACGCCGGCGCCAAGAAGGTTATTATGTCCGCTCCTTCCAAGGACGATACCCCCATGTTCGTGATGGGCGTGAACAACACCGCCTACACCACCGACATGACCTTCGTCTCCAACGCCTCCTGCACCACCAACTGCCTGGCGCCCATCGCCAAGGTGCTGCATGACAACTTCGGCATCGTGGATGGCCTGATGACCACCGTGCACTCCACCACCGCCACCCAGAAGACCGTTGACGGTCCTTCCCTGAAGGATTGGCGCGGCGGCCGTGCCGCTTCCGGCAACATCATCCCCTCCTCCACCGGCGCCGCCAAGGCCGTGGGCAAGGTTATCCCCTCGCTGAACGGCAAGCTGACCGGTATGTCCATGCGTGTGCCCACCTTGGACGTGTCCGTGGTTGACCTGACCGTGAACCTGGCCAAGCCCGCCAAGTACTCCGAGATCTGCGCCGCCATGAAGGCCGCCTCTGAGGGCGAGCTGAAGGGCGTGCTGGGCTACACCAATGAGGATGTCGTTTCTTCCGACTTCCTGGGCGATCCGCACACCTCCATCTTCGATGAGAAGGCCGGTATCGCGCTGACCGACACCTTCGTGAAGGTCGTTGCCTGGTACGATAACGAGTGGGGCTATTCCAACAAGGTTATCGAGCTGGTTGAGTATATGTACTCGGTGGATCACAAGTGCTGCTGCGGCTGCAAGGGCTAATGCGCTAGTGTGATATAAAACCAAATCATTGGGCGGTTCTCCCCTTGGCCATAAGGGGAGAACCGCTTTGCTTTTTGGCGCATGGCCGCGATTTTGTATAATTGAGCCGCATTTTCCGGGGTTTGAAGCCTTTGCCCTTGTAAGGAACGGCAAAGTTCTGTACAATAAATGTGTCGTTGATGAACGGCACATTGTGCAAGGTGAAAGGAACGGAGGAGAATTTTGATGAACGACTCAGGATTTCATGCGAATCAGGCTCCCTTTAAGCCCAGGAGGCCGGGAAAACCCGGCAAAATGGGCAAGCGCCTGGCGATCGGCGCGGTGGTGGTGCTACTGGTGGTCGTGTTGGGCGCGAACGCCTTTGAGGTGGTGCCGGTGGGCGCCACGGGCATCATGCTGACTTTCGGCAAGGTTCAGGATACCGCGCTGTCCGAGGGCGTGCATATGAAGATCCCCTTCGTTCAGCGCATCGTATCCCTGGACAACCGGGTGAAGAAGCTGGAACTCAACACCGAGGCCTTTTCCAAGGACATTCAGACGGTTTCCGCCACCCTGGCCGTGAACTACCGGCTACAGAATGAAAAGACCTTTTCCATTTACAAGACCGCGGGCCTGAGCTATGAGGAAAATATCATTGTGCCCGCGACCCATGAAGTGCTCAAGTCGGTCTGCGCCCAGTATACCGCGGAGGAACTGATTACCAAGCGTGCCGAATCCTCGGATAAGATGCGCGAGGAACTGGACAACAAGCTCAGCGAAATCGGCATCAGCATAACCGATTTCAACATCATTGACTTTGACTTCTCGGAGGAGTATATCTCGGCCGTGGAGGCCAAGCAGGTGGCCGAACAGGTCAAGAAAAAGGCGGCCACGGAGAACGAAACCGCCCTGGCCCAGGCCGAGCGCGAAAAGCAGGTGGCCATAAAAGAGGCCGAAGCTGAGGCCGAAAAGCTGCGCATTGAGGCTCAAGGCAAGGCGGAGAGCACCCTCATTGAGGCCGAAGCCCAGGCCGATGCGGTCAAGTTGGCCGCCGATGCCGAGGCCTATAAGCTTGAACAGATCGCGGGCAAGGTCAGTTCTGAGATCATCCAGAAGATTTTGGCCGAACAGTGGGATGGCGAACTACCCCAGGTGGCGGGCGGCGCGCTGGCCGGAATTATGGATGTCGGCCAGCTGTTGAGCGGCGGGGAGGCTGATACGGCGCAGGATGACGGCGGCGCCCAGAGCGTTCAGCCCACCCAGCAGCCCTAGCGGTTAGCCGAAATCGTTCCCTTTTGTGAAAATCAAAGGGGAGCGGTTTCATTTTTGGCCATATGGAATCTATTCAGGGGCGGCTGTATCATGGTATAATATCTTCGACGGATTCAGGAATGGAACAATCGAAGGAGCGTTTTGAGATGAGCTTTCAACTGAGAACCTATTATCCGCCGGATTTTACCGGGCAGCGGTTTGTCAAGGCCCCGGAGGCGCGCCTGGTACCCGCGCCCAAGGACGGGGTGGCCCCCGATGGCTATCATGCCATGAGCATTTATCCTGAATACTTTAAGATTGATGGGCAATGGCGCCTGCCCAAGGACAGCCGCATGGACTGCGTTCCGGTGTATGAGCGGGGCGAAGTGGTGGTTCGGGAGTTCAGGCTGCTCAAAAAGGGCGACCTGGTGGTGGTGGGCCGCAGCGAGCAGGGCGATGAGGGAATTTATCTCTACGCCGATGGCTTCAGGGAACATATGGCCGGACACGAGGCCTTTGCCTTCCGCCAGGGCCGCTCACGGGAAACCGCGTTTTCCAGGGATTACGATGAGCTGTATGAGCTGCTCAGATATGAAAGGGAGAACGGAAACATTCTCTGGGTTATGGGCCCGGCCTTTGCCTTTGACAGCGACGCCCGGGAGGCCTTTTCCGCCCTCATTGCCCATGGCTATGCCCATGCCGTTTTGGCGGGCAACGCCCTGGCCACCCATGATTTGGAGGCCGCCTATTTGCATACCGCCCTGGGCCAGAATATCTACACCCAGGAGAGCCAGCCCGGCGGGCATTATAATCACCTGGATACCATCAACCGGGTCAAGCTGTACGGCTCCATTGAGGGTTTTATCGAACAGGAAAAGATACACGACGGCATTGTATACAACTGCCTGAAGCAAAAGGTTCCGCTGGTGCTGGCCGGTTCCATTCGCGACGACGGGCCGCTGCCCCCGGTGTATGCCGACGTGTATAAGGCCCAGGACGCCATGCGCGACTGCGTGCGCAAGGCCACCACCGTGATCTGCATGGCCACCACCTTGCACACCATTGCCACCGGAAACATGACCCCGTCCTATCGGGTTTTGCCGGATGGAACCGTGCGCCAGGTCTATTTTTACTGCGTGGATATCGCCGAATTTACGGTCAACAAGCTCAGCGACCGGGGCAGCCTGTCCGCCCGGGGCATTGTGACCAATGTGCAGGATTTTATCGTCAACGTGCGCAAGGGCCTGGGTTTATAGGCGTTTTGCCCGCTCCCGCTGATGGAACAGCGCCCCATGGGGCGCGGCCATGCGCTCAAGGATGGCCTGGGCGCATTGCTCCGGGGTGCTGCTTCCGGTATCCAGTTCCAGGTCGTATATCCGCCCCGCATGTACCGCCCGCTGCCAGCGCATCACCGGGGCCGGCACGCTGCCGTCCGCTTCATACCCCTTGCCCCAGGTGGCGATCCTGCGCTCCATAACCGTCTCAATGGGGCAGCTGACGCCCACCAGCAGCACGTCAAGGCCGCCCAGCGCCTGGGCGCACAGGTCGAGGGGATCCATATTCCGGGCATACATGGCGTGCAGCCCCAAATCGGCCACCACGTTCAGTCCCAAGCGGCTGTGCACGGCCATGGATTCAAAGAGCGCCCGGTACATGAGGTGTATGGCCGGTTCCATATCCGGCCGCTCTCCGCCCGGCCGCAGGCCGATTCCGGGCTGGAGCGATTGGGGAATGGTTTTCATGTAAGTGTCTACCCCCAGGTTGATCCAGATTCCGGGGAAAGTGTTTTGAATGACCGCCGCAATGCTGGATTTGCCCGAGCGCGGCGCGCCGTTTAACAGGATGATCTTTCCCATGGGTGGATGAGTCATGGTATCGCGCTCCTTTTTGAGATGGGATAAAATAATTATACCATATATCCCGCCCATGAGCCCGTCAAGCCCCGCAGAAAAGGTCGCAAATTTTTGCGTTTCTGGTCGCTATTTTTGCCTTTTTTGTCAATCTACTTGACGGAATGGGGGTCTCTGAAATAAGATACTGATAGATTCATCATTCGGTTAAAAAATTCCGGCGCACGCCGGAATATAAATGAGAAAACCTTTGAAAGAACAAGGAGGGCATCAGGATGAACTGGGCATTGATCGGGTATGGCGGAATGGGCCATTGGCATGTGAGCAAGCTTCAGACCTTGGAAGAAATCAATATCTGCGGAATTTACGACATTGACGAGGCCAAGCGGGTGGAGGCCGAGCAGAATGGGCTGCACGCCTATGCCAGCCTGGAGGAGCTTTTGGCCGATCCCCAGGTGGAATTGGTGACCATTGCCACGCCCAACGATTTCCACCGCTCCATCGCCATTCAGGCGCTGGAAGCCGGAAAGAACGTCATCAGTGAAAAGCCGGTAACCCTGTCCTGCGATGATCTGCAGGCCATGATCGATGCTTCCAAGCGCGCGGGCAAGCGGTTTACCGTGCATCAGAACCGCCGTTGGGATGAGGATTTCCTCATCATGAAGCAGATCTATGACAACAACACCCTGGGTCCGGTGTTTAATATCGAAAGCCGGGTGCACGGTTCCCGGGGCGTGCCTGGCGACTGGCGCAACCGCAAGCTGCAGGGCGGCGGCATGATCCTGGACTGGGGCGTGCATATGCTGGATCAGATTCTGCAAATGGTGGATCAGCCGGTGGTTTCGGTGTACTGCACCGTGTCCCATGTCACCAACGACGAGGTGGACGACGGCTTTAAGACCATCATCACCTTCGGCAACGGTCTCACCGCCCAGGTGGAGGTGGGCACCAGCAACTTCATCAACCTGCCCCGATGGTATATGCAGGGCGAGAACGGTACCGCGCTGATTAAGGATTGGGATCTGAGCGGCGAAATCGTGATGGTTTCGGATTGGGAGAACCGCGATGCGGTGCCGGTGGTGACCGCGGCCGGACTGACCAAGACCATGGCCCCCCGCACCGAGGAGACCATCAAGCGCTATCCGCTACCCAAAGTGGAAAGCGATGTGCGCGATTTCTACCGCAATTTTATCAAGGCCATCCATGGCGAAGAGGAGCAGATCGTGACCCATCCGCAGATGATGCGCGTGATGAAGCTGATGGAGACCCTGATGAAGTCGGCGGATCTGAACGAGGTTATCCATACCCGAATCTGAGCATAGAATAGGAAAAAGGCGGGCTTTGAGCCGGTTTGTACCGGTACAAAGCCCGCTTTTTTTGCACAATATTGTTGAGTTTGGCGCTTAAGTATTGACGAAATCGCCCATTCAGGCCATAATAAAAAGAAGACGCATTGAAAGGGTTATGGAAAAAATGAACCATATTATACAAGAGGTGGAGCCGGGCAGCATCGCCAGCCAGCTGGGCATCCGGCCCGGAGATGAGCTTTTGAGCATCAATGACCGGACTGTGGTGGACTGGATTGATTATCAGGCCTTCTGCTGTCAGGAAAATATGCGCCTCTTAACCCGCCGGGGGGATGAGGAGATTGCCTACCGGTTTGAAAAGGATGAATATGAGCCGCTGGGGCTGAAGTTTTCGACTCAGCTCATGAGCGGCGTTCGAAATTGCTGTAATAAATGCCTGTTTTGCTTTGTGGATCAACTGCCCCAGAACACCCGGGAGAGCATGCACGTCAAGGACGACGACTGGCGGCTTTCCCTGATGATGGGCAATTATGTCACCTTGACCAATGTGTCAGACCGCGAGCTTCAGCGCATCATTGAGCGCCATGCCTCTCCGCTCTATATTTCGGTGCACGCCACCGATCCCGAGCTGCGCAGTCTGCTTTTGGGGACGCCCCGGGCCGCGCGTTTGATGGAGCAATTGAACGCCTTGAAAAAGGGCGGCATACAATTTCACGCCCAGGCCGTGATCTGTCCGGGCTATAACGACGGGCAGGCCCTGGAGCGCACGGTTAAAGAGCTTGCTGATTTGTATCCGGCCTGTCAGTCGCTGGCCCTGGTGCCGGTGGGGTTGACCGGCCACAGGGAAAACCTCACTCCGCTCAGGACCTTTCAAAAAGTGGATGCGGATAGGGTGCTGGATGCCCTGGAGGGATGGCAAAAGGATTTTCGCGCCCGGTTTGGCGAAAGCTTTGTGCATGCGGCCGATGAACTGTATGTGCTCTCCGGCCGCGAGCCCCCGCCGGACGGGTTTTATGATGGTTACCTTCAAATCGACAATGGGGTTGGGCTGATGCGCCTGTTGGAAACCGAGTTTTCCGAGGCCTATGAGTCCGCGGATATCCAGCGGGCCCGGCCCGGCCGGTTGGCCATTGCCACCGGGGTCTCGGCGGAAGCGTTTTTGCAGCGTCTTGTAAAGCGCTACCCGCTGCCTGGGGTGGAGGTGCAGGTCTATCCGGTGGTCAACCGCTTCTTTGGGGACAGCGTGACCGTGACCGGCCTGGTGACCGGGGGCGATCTGGTGGAGACCATGAAGGCGGTATCCGCCGACCGGATTTTGATTACCCATACCATGTTGCGCCGGGGCGAGGATGTGTTTCTGGACGGCATGAGCCTTGAGGAGGCGAGCGCCGCGCTGGGCGGCCGGCTGGAGGTGGTGGGCGAGCGCGGAGAAGATCTGCTGAACGCGCTGGCCGGTGAAAAAATAGTGGAGGATTATGAATATGGCGAAACCTTTGGTGGCCATTGTGGGCCGGCCTAATGTGGGCAAGTCCACCTTTTTTAATAAAATGGCCGGACGGCGCATTTCCATTGTGGAGGATACCCCGGGCGTGACCCGAGACCGGGTGTACGCGGATTGTGAATGGCAAAATTATAAGTTTACCTTGATCGATACCGGCGGCATTGATCCCCATTCGGACGACGTGCTGCTGACCCAGATGCGCCGCCAGGCCGAAATCGCGGTGGAAACCTGTGATGTAATTCTCTTTTTTGTGGATGGCAAGCAGGGCCTGACCGGGGACGACGAGGTGGTGGCTGATCTCATCCGGCGCAGCGGCAAGCCGATTTTGTTGGTGGTCAATAAAATCGACAACGTCAAGATGATGAACGAAGTCTATGATTTCTATCAGCTGGGCCTGGGCGATCCCATTGCGATTTCCAGCGTGAACCTGATGAATTTCGGCGATCTGCTGGAGGAAATCGTGCGCTTTTTCCCGGATCCCTCGCTGGAGGAGGATGAAAACAGGCCGGTGCATATTTCGGTGGTGGGCAAGCCCAACGTGGGCAAGTCCTCGCTGGTCAACCGGATTTTGGGCCAGGAGCGGGTGATGGTCAGCGATATCGCGGGCACCACCCGGGACGCCATCGACACCCAGTTTATGCACAACGGAGAGCCGTTCGTCATCATCGACACCGCGGGCATCCGCAGAAAGCGGGCCATCGAGCACGAATCCTTGGAGCGCTATAGCGTGGTGCGCTCCTTCAGCGCCATCGACCGCTCGGACGTGGTGCTCATGCTCATCGACGCCCAACAGGGGGTCACCGAGCAGGATACCAAAATTGCGGGCTATGTGGATGAACAGGGCAAGGCCGCGATCATCGTGGTCAATAAATGGGACGCGGTGGACAAGGAAACCGGCACCATGGACGCCTTCGTCAAACAGCTGCGCACCGATTTAAAGTTTATGGCCTATGCGCCGGTGCTCTTTATTTCCGCCCTCACCGGCCAGCGTACCGGCAAGGTAATGGAAACGGTGCGGGAGGTGTATGCCCAGGCCACCAAGCGCATCACCACCGGCCTGCTCAACGACATGCTGGCCGATGCCCAGGCCGCCATGTCGCCCCCCAGCGACAACGGGCGCAGACTGAAGATCTATTATGGAACCCAACAGGCCATCAAACCGCCCACCTTCATACTGTTTGTAAACGACAGCACCTTGATGCACTACTCCTACGAGCGCTATCTGGAAAATCAACTGCGAAAGGCCTTTGGCTTTGAAGGCACGCCGGTTCGGATTTTGCTTAGAGACCGCAAGAAGGAGGAGTAGGAATGGACTTTTTGAAGTGGACTTTGTGCGCGCTCATTGGATATGCCTTAGGCAACTTTTCCACCGGATTGATCGTTGCCAAACAGTTTGCCCATATTGATATTCGCAAACACGGCAGCGGTAACGCCGGTTCCACCAATGTGCTGCGCACCTTGGGTTGGCTGCCCAGCGTGCTGACCTTGGTGGGCGACGTGCTCAAGGGCGTGCTGGGCGCGGTGATCGGCTATCTGATCATGGGCGACAGCGGCGCCCGGCTGGGCGGCCTGTGCGCGGTGATCGGCCATAACTGGCCCGTGGCCTTTGGCTTTAAGGGCGGAAAGGGGATTGCCACCTCCTTGGGCGCGATTATCGTCATTGAGCCCTGGTTTGCCCTGGCGCTGCTGGTGTTCGAAATCGCGGTGATTTACTTTGGACGCATGGTGTCGGTGGCTTCCATCGCGGCCGGGGTGATCTATCCGCTGCTGACCATCATCTTCCGCCATCAGCATTGGGATTGGTGCCTGTACGCCGTCATTATGGGCGCCATGGCCATCTTCAGCCATCGGGCCAACATCAAGCGGCTTTTGAACGGGGAAGAGAACAAGCTGGACTTTAAAAAGATCAATAAGCTGGACAGGCATGGGAAAAACGCTGCAAAATAAACGCAAAATTGGAATTTGAGGAGAGATTGGCCATGGACAAGCGCGTTTTGGTTGGACTGGACATCGGAACCTCGGGAACCAAGGTTATTTTGGCGGATGAGACCGGCAAGGTGCTGGCCTCGGCGGTCAAGGAGTATCCGCTCTATGCCCCCAAGCCCGGTTGGGCGGAGCAAAACCCTTCCGACTGGTGGCGGGCGGTGTGCGAAGGATGCCAACAGGTGCTGTCCGCTTCGGGCGTCGATAAAGGACGCCTGGTGGGCCTCAGTCTGTCGGGCCAGATGCACGGGCTGGTGGCCCTGGATGAAGAAGATCAGGTCATTCGCCCGGCCATGCTTTGGTGCGACCAGCGCACCCAGCGCCAGTGCGATTGGATCACCCAAAAAGCGGGCGGGCTGGAAGGGCTGCTTCGCTACACCAACAACCGGATGCTCACCGGCTACACCGGCGGCAAGCTGCTCTGGATGAAGGAAATGGAGCCCGACAAGTTTGAGCGCATCCGGCGCTTCTGCTGTCCCAAGGACTACATCCGGTTTATGCTCACCGGGGAATTCGGAATCGATGTGTCTGACGGCGCGGGTACCGGCTTCTTTGACGTGAAGAAGCGCGATTGGAACCGCGAATTGATCGGCCTGGCCGGGCTGCCCTTTGAAATCTTCCCCCATTGCATGGAGTCCACCGACCTGGCGGGCACAGTGAGCGCCCAGGCGGCCGAGTTAACCGGGCTGCCCCAGGGCCTCAAGGTCTATGCGGGCGGCGGGGACGCGGTCATCCAGACCACCGGCGCGGGCCTGGTCAAGCCCGGCATATTGGGTGTGGTGATCGGGACCTCGGGCAATGTGTCCATGGCCCTGGACAGCTATCGCGACAATCCGGGCGGCAACCTTCAGGTGTTTTGCAACAACGAGCCCCATCTTTGGCATACCTTTGGTTGCACTTTGAGCGCGGGCGGGGCCTATCGCTGGTATCGGGACGCGCTGTGCGAACACGACATTCAAAAGGCCAGAGAGACCGGCCGCAATGTGTATGATTTAATGGGCGAAGAGGCGGAACAGTCCGTGCCCGGGGCCAATGGAGTGAGTTTCGCGCCCTATCTCAGCGGCGAGCGGTGCCCCTATCCGGATCCCAATGCCCGAGGCGTGTTCTATGGCCTGACCCTCAAGACCACCCGGAGCGATATGACCCGGGCGGTGATGGAGGGCGTGACCTATAGCCTTAGGCAGGTGGTGGATCTGATGGGCGAAATGGCCCCGGATATCAAGGGCCAAAAGGTCTATACCTCGGGCGGCGGGGCGGCCAGCGCGCTCTGGCGGCAGATGCAGGCCGATATCTTTAACCTGCCGGTGTACACCATGTCCGCGGCCAGCGAGGGCGGGGCCTATGGCGCGGTGATGGTGGCCGGAGTGGGCGCCGGGGTATGGAAGGATTTGAGCGAGGCGGTGTCCATCATCAAGGTGGAAACCGAGACCTTGCCCGATGCCCGGAATCGCGCGGCCTATGAGGATGGCTACGCCATTTACAGCGAGCTTTACGGCGCGCTCAAGCCGGTGTTCGACCGTTCGGCGGCCATGGGCAAATAGAATTTTATAATTCCATATTTATATAAGAATCTCCATGGAATATTTTGTTCGATGGAGATTCTTTTTTTACATATTGATGACCTATAAGCGAATCCCTGTTGACGAAAATATGGAAAATATAAGGCGAACTTAAGGGAAAAAAGAGACAAGGAGGAAAGATCATGTTGAAGAAGATCGTTGCGTTGATGTTGTGCCTGACCATGGCCCTGGGATTGGGCCTGAGCGCAGGCGCCGAGGCCAGTGAGCCCACCGTGCCCAAGTATGTGTTTATGTTTATCGGCGATGGCCAGGGTTCTCCCCAGATTACCGCCGCCCAGTACTATCTGGGCACGCTGGAAAACCCCGATGCCACCATGCCCACCCCGGCCGCGCTCTCTTTCACCGATTTTGAGAATGTGGGCCTGATGACCACCTATGACGCCAGCAGCTTCTGTCCCGACAGCGCCTCCACCGCCACCTCCATGGCGTCCGGAGAAAAGACGCTCTCCGGGGTTATCAATTATAACGTGGATAAGACCGAAAGCTTTAAGCTCATCACCGAATACGCCAAGGAGGCGGGCAAAAAGGTTGCGGTGATCTCCTCGGTTTCCCTGGATCACGCCACCCCCGCGGCCTACTACGCCAAGGCCCAATCCCGCAGCGAGTATTATAACATCGCGGTTCAGGGCCTGACCGGAACCACCCTGGATTTCCTGGGCGGCGGCGGATACCTTCAGCCCACCGGGGCCGAGGGAGACCAGCAGGATCTCATGGAGATTGCGGCGGAGAACAACTGGACCGTGGTTTCCAAGCCCGAGGAAATTCGCGCCCTGAACGCGGACAGCGGCCGCGTGCTGGCCATCAATGAAAACCTGGCCGGCGATCAGGCCATGGTTTACGAGATCGACCGGATTCGCCGGGCGGCCGAGGGCGAGGATATCGCCTCGCTGGCCGATATGGTTCAGGGCGGCATCGGCGCGGTGGACAATGAGAACGGCTTCTTCATGATGGTGGAGGGCGGCAAGATCGACTGGACCTGCCATGCCAACGATGCGGCCACCTCGATTCATGAGACCCTGGCCTTCTCCGACGCGGTGCAGGTGGCCATTGACTTCGCCGAGGAGCACCCCGAAGAGACCCTGATCATCGTGACCGGCGACCATGAGACCGGCGGCATGACCATCGGCTTCGCGGCCACGGCCTATGACACCCACTTCGATTACCTGGCCCACCAGACCATGTCCTTTGAGGATTTCGACAAGGAGATCGCCCAGATGCGCCAGGACAAGGCCACCTTTGAGGATGCCCTGGCCAAGATTCAGGAAGTTTACGGCCTGACCACCGAGGCGGATCAGCCCCTGACCCTGAACGATGAGGAACTCGACCGCATCAAGAGCGCCTACGAGCTGTCCATGTTGGAACCCGAGGAGCGGGTGCTGGGCGAGGCCGAGGCCCTGGCCTACGGCGGATATGAGCCGCTGAGCATGGCGGTCAGCCATATCTTCAACAACAAGGCCGGCATTGCCTACACCTCTTACGCCCATACCGGACTGCAGATTCCGGTGTACGCCCAGGGCGTGGGCGCCGAAGCCTTCAACGGCATGATGGATAACACCGAAATTTTCACGCGCACCATGAGTGCCATGGGCCTTGAAAAGTAATCGAAAAGATGCCATCCCGGGGGCTCTAGTCCAGGCCGGCCATAAAGAGCCGGCCGGCGGCTGGGGCCCTTGGTCTATCCGGAACAAAGGAGAGAGGGAAGATTGAACCGACTGATGGATACAATCAAGAAGCGGCTCGGCAAGGTGCGGGGGCAGGCGGTGTTCCTGGCGGTGGTGTGCGTGCTCTGTGTGATACTGGCCATGCTGCCCACCGGTATCCCGCTGGCGGTGCCGGAAAACGGAAGCCGGGAAAAGGCAAGGGTGGAATCGGTGGACAACTCCATGCTGGCGCCTTTGGGCATTGTGTACAGCGGAACCCAGACCGCGCAGGTTACCTTGCTTACCGGCCCCTATAAGGGTCAAACCGTCATGGCGGTGAATGCGCTCAACAGCGCGCTGGATAAGGATAAGCTGTTTGAGAGTGGGGATACCGCGCTGGTGCTGGTGCAGAGCAAGGACGGCCAACCCTTTTCCGCCACATTGATCGACCATTACCGGGTGGATACCCAATTGCTGCTGCTCCTGCTGTTTGCGGTGCTGATTATCCTCATTGGCGGCATTAGCGGATGCGGCGCGCTGATTTCCCTGACGGCCAGCGTGCTGCTCATTTGGAAGGTGCTGATTCCCATGCTGCTCAAGGGGATCGCGCCCATTCCGGCCGCGCTGCTCACCGTGGCGCTGCTCACCAGTGTGACCATGTTTCTGGTGGGCGGGTTTACCCGGCGGGCGTTGACCGCCTTTTTGGGTTCCATACTGGGCACCGCGCTGACCTGCGTGCTGACCATCGTCTTCGGGGATTGGCTGCGCATGGATGGCGGAGATATCCCCTATGCCACCGCGCTGTTGGCCCAGAGCTCGCTGCAAATTGATTTGAGACAGCTGTATTTTGCCATGGTCTTTTTGGGCAATTCCGGGGCGTTAATGGATTTGGCCATGGACATCGCCTCGGCCTGCGACGAGGTTTCCATCAATCAGCCGGCCATTACCCGGGGCGAACTGATCCGCAGCGGATTTTCGGTCTCCAGGAGCGTAATCGGGACCCAGACCACCACCTTGATGTTGGCCTATTCGGGCAACTTCTTGTCCATGCTGATGTATTTTATGGCCCAAGGCACCCCGGTAATCGATATTTTAAACTATAAATTTGTGGTCAGCGAAATTCTGCTGACCTTGGTGGGTTCCTTTGGTTTGGTGACCGTGGCGCCGTTTACCGCGCTGGTCAGCGGATGGGTATGCCTGCGGCGAAAAAGCGGGGAGGCCCAGGCATAGTTTTCGGACGGGAGAATCTTCATAATAGAAAGGGCCGCCGGACATCCTCTGGCGGCTTTAACGCGTTTCTATCTAAAATCCGGTTGCCCAGGCCTTGAAACTGTTGTACAATGAAAAAAAGACAAATTGTGCGATATAAAGGGGATTGACTCATGGATTGGCTGCAAATTACCGTACACACCACCACTGAGGGCTCGGATATCGTATCCCAAGCCCTGATGGACGCGGGCTCAAACGGAACCAGCATAGAGGATCGAAACGACATTCAGCTCAACCAGCGCCCGGAGGGACAATGGGATATACTGCCCGAATCCCTGGCCGAAAATATGAGCGAGGACGTGCTGGTCACCGGCTATTTTGAGGCCGATGCCCGCGCCCAGGATGCGCTCAACCATATCAGGGAGCGCCTGCGCGCCCTGGGCCAAATGGATCTGGGCATGGATTTGGGCAAGCTCACCGTGGAGACCAGTGGCCTGGGCGATCAGGACTGGGCCGAATACTGGAAAAAGCAATATAAGCCCTTCAAGGTGGGCAGCCATATGGTGATCCGGCCCAGCTGGACCGAGTATCAGCCCCAGGCCGGGGAAAAGGTGCTCGAGATTGACCCGGGCCTGGCCTTTGGCACCGGCACCCACGAGACCACCAATCTGTGCGTGTCTTTGGTGGAAAAGTATGTGAAGCCCGGCATGAAGGTCATCGACGTGGGCACGGGCAGCGGAATCCTGGCCATCGCGGCCGCGCACATGGGCGCCTCTCATGTGCTGGCCACGGATATCGACGAAATGGCGGTCAAGGTGGCCCGGGAAAACGCGGAAAAGAACGGCTTTGCGCACAAAATCGATTGCGTTCAAGGGGACCTGCTCAAGGCGGTGGACGAGCAGGCCGACGTGGTAATCGCCAACATCATCGCGGATGTCATCATCTCCTTTGCCGGACCGGTCAAGGCGCACGTCATGCCGGGCGGGGCCTTTATCTGTTCGGGCATCGTCTCCGAGCGCGAGGGCGATGTGCGGGAGGCGCTGGAGCGGGCGGGCTATGAGGCGATTGAAGTCCTGCGCCAGGGCGAATGGGTGGCCATGGCCTGCCGCCGTCCAGAACAGTGAGGCGCGTATGCATCGGTTTATCGTACAAAGCGGATTGGAACGCGGCGAGGAAGCGCTGCTCAGCCCGGAGGAGGCGGCCCACGCCTCCAAGGTGCTTCGGCTGAGGCCGGGCGAGGAAATTGAACTCATGGACGGCGCGGGCAGGCTGTTTGCCGCCGAACTCACCGGTGTAAGCAGGGAAGCGGTCTCGGCCCGGGTCAAGGAGGAATTGCCCAGCCGGGAGAGTGAAATCGAAGTAACCTTGCTTCAGGGGCTGCCCAAGGCCGAAAAAATGGATTGGGTGGTGCAAAAGGCCACCGAGCTGGGGGTCGCGCGCATCATTCCGGTGCGCATGGAGCGGTGCGTGGTGAAGCTGGATGAAAAAGACGCCCAGAAGCGCCGCGAACGGCTGCAGCGCATTGCCGCCGAGGCCGCAAAACAGTGCGGCCGGGCGCGCACGCCGGTGGTGGAAGCGGCCATGGATTTTTCCAGGGCCCTGAAGGAAATCGATCCGCAAGGGCTGTTTATCATGCCCTGGGAGCAGGCCTCGGGCGCGGGCATAGCCCAACTGCGCCGGGAGGCGGAGCGCCCCAAGGGCGTGTATATCCTCATTGGGCCCGAAGGCGGCATATCCCCCCGGGAGGCCGGTGAGGCCGTGGAATGCGGCGCCCGGGCGGTGAGTCTGGGGCCGCGCATTCTGCGCACCGAAACCGCGGCCATTGCCTCGGTGGCCATGGTCATGTATGCCTGGGGCGATCTGGGAGGGACGATATGAACACAATTGCCTGTCATACCTTGGGCTGCAAGGTCAATCAATATGACACCGAGGCCATGCTGGAATTGTTTGAAAAGGCCGGATACCGGCCGGTGGATTTTCATCAGGAGGCGGATGTCTACCTCATCAACACCTGCACCGTGACCGGAACCGGGGACGCGAAATCCATGAAGTTGATCCGCAGGATCCACCGGCTGCACCCCGAAGCCGCGATTGTGGTGGCGGGTTGCCTGGCCCAGCGGGATGCTCAAAGGGTGATGCTGGACGGGGTCAGGCTGGTGGTGGGCAACCAGATGCGGGGCCAGGTGGTGCGGCTCTTGGAGCGCGCGGTGGCCGAAAACCGGATCATCAACGCGGTGGACGGCTTTAAAAAACCGGAATTCGAGCCGCTGAATGTGACCCGCCATGAGGGCAAGACCCGGGCCACCATGAAGATTCAGGAGGGCTGCGACCGCTACTGCGCCTATTGCATTATTCCCAGCGTGCGCGGGCCGGTGCGCTCCATGCCCATTGAACGGGTGGAGGAGGAGGCCCGCCGCCTTTCGGAGGCCGGGTATAAGGAGCTGGTGCTCACCGGAATCCATCTGGCCAGCTACGGACGGGGCCAGGGCGTGGGTTTGATCGACGCCATCCGCCGGGTGCATGATTTGCCCCTGGTATATCGGATCCGGCTGGGCTCGCTGGAGCCGCTGGTGGTGGACGACGCCTTTGTGGAGGCCCTGGCCGGCATGCCCAAGGTGTGCCGCCAGTTTCATCTTTCCATGCAGTCGGGCAGCGCCGGGGTGCTCTCGCGCATGAGGCGGCGCTATACCCCGGAGCAGTATTTTGAGGCCGCGCAAAAGCTCAAGCGCGCCTTTCCGGACTGCGCCATAACCACCGATGTGCTGTGCGGCTTTCCGGGGGAGACTGACGAGGAACACAGGGAAACCATGGATTTTGTGGAAAAGGTGGGCTTTGCCCGAATCCACGTCTTTCCTTATTCCCGGCGCAGCGGGACGCTGGCCGATACCATGCCCGGCCAGGTGGATCAGGCCGTAAAAAATAAAAGGGCCGCGCAGCTTATCGAATTGGGGAACCGGCTGGAAAATATTTTCGTCCAATCTTTGGTGGGCAGCATACAGCAGGTGCTTTTTGAGGAGTGCGTGGAAGACGGGCTGTGCGAGGGGTACACCGGGCAGTATGTCCGGGTGCGGGCCCATGCGCGGCCCGGGGAAATCTGCATGGTGCGCATCGTCTCGGCCCAGGGCGTGTCGGCCCAGGGCGAGGCAATAGAAGGAGGCATTTAACGATGGCGGATTGTATTTTCTGCAAAATTGCGGCCGGGGAAATCCCGAGCAGCAAGGTTTATGAAGATGAACGGGTCTATGCCTTCAAGGATATCAATCCCCAGGCGCCCGTACATATTCTGGTAACGCCCAAGGAGCATATGGCCAATGTGCTGGAATGCGCCGAAAGGGAAGATGACCTGCTGGGCCATCTGATGAAGGTGGCTTCCCGGATCGCAAAGGAGCAGGGCCTGGCCGAGAACGGCTTCCGGTTGGTAACCAATTGCGGCAAGCATGGGGCTCAAAGCGTGAATCATCTGCATATTCACATTTTGGGCGGCCGTCAATTGGGCGAACAGATGGCTTGAGCGTAAAATTCCAAAATTTGCTTGTGCAGATTGAAACTTTGGGTTGACTACTACAAGCCAATGCGGTATAATGTAACGTGTGGCGAACCCCATGCTACATTGGCCATAGAGTGCCAGCAATCGCGAGGGGAGGGAAAACACGATGTCTGAAGTACGTATTCGGGATAATGAATCCCTGGAGAGCGCGTTGAGGAGATTTAAGCGCATGACTGCCCGCTCCGGCGTTCTTGCTGAGGTCCGAAAGAGGGAGCATTACGAGAAGCCCAGCGTAAAACGCAAGAAGAAGGCGGAAGCTGCTCGCAAGCGCAAGTACTAATAAAGTCTTGGACATAGCAAATTCCCCTTGGCCGAAAGGTCAAGGGGTTTTGTTATACCCAAACGCGAGAAAAGCGGTTCACGGTGGAATCAATGAGGGAGGCGTTTTCATGGGCTACCTTGAGGAAAAGACACAGGAACTGTTGAACTATTGCCCGCCGCTCACCCGGCGTGCGGATTTCGATGCGTTTTGGACGCGCACGTTGGAACAAACTGCCCAGGTGGCGCTCAGGCCCGAGCGGCGCTTGGTGGATAATCCCAGCGATTTTATGAAGGTCTACGATATTGCCTACAATGGCTTTGATGAAACCCGAATCCATGGCTGGCTGATTCTGCCCTGCTTCGCGGGCTCCAGGCCGTTGCCCTGCGTGGTGCAGTACCATGGCTTTGGGGGAAGCCGGGGGATTCCCGAGGATCATTTGAGCTATGTGATGCTGGGCTGCGCGGTGCTGGCCGTGGATTGCCGGGATCAGGGGGGCGAAACCGGCAACAGCGCTCGCTACTCCAACGGCACCATTACCAATGTGGTGTCCAAGGGCCTGCTGGATAAGGACGAGTTTTATTACCGGGCTGTGTACATGGACTGCGTCAAGGCCATTGACTTTGCCTGCGCCCAGAGCGAGATCGATCCGGAGCGCATTATTGTGAGCGGCGGCAGCCAGGGCGGCGCCCTGTGTTCGGCGGTGAGCGCCCTGGATGGGCGGGTTAAGTTGGCCCTGGCCGATGTGCCCAGCAACAGCAATCTGGAGCGCCGGGTGGAGGGCGCCCACGGAAGCTATGCCTGCGCCACCGAATATATCCGGCGCTATCCCGATAGAATGGAACAGGTGTATGAGACCCTGAGCTACTTTGACACCATGAACCTGGCGGATCGGATCCGCGCCATCACCTTTGCCTCGGTGGGGCTGAAGGACGAGGTTTGCCCGGCGCTCTGCTATGCGGCCACCTTTAACCGCATCACCGCGCCCAAGGTGCTCAACGTGTATCCCTTCAACGGCCACGAGGGCGGCCAATCGCTGCACCGCCAGCGCAAGCTGCGCTTCTTAAAAGAGAGCGGATTATTGGGTTAGGGGGTTCAAGGGATGATCCTGTGCACGGAATGCTATATCCATCGGGGAAATCGCGTGCTTCTTATGCATCGAACCAAGAAGCAAAACGATATAAACGCCGGAAAGTGGATCGGGGTGGGCGGAAAGCTCATGGAGGGGGAGAGCCCGGAGGAGTGCGTGCGCCGGGAGGCGATGGAAGAGACCGGGCTTGAGCTGGATGAGCTTTCGCTGCGGGGATTGGTGAGCTTTGTCTACGATCATGCCCAAACCGTGCATGTCTTTTTGTACACTGCCCAGAGCGCCCAGGGCGAGCCCATCGAATGCGATGAGGGCGATCTGGCCTGGGTTGAGGAGGAGCGCATGGGCGATCTGGAAATGTGGGCCGGGGACAGGGTTTTCCTTGAACGCATGAAGCGGCCCGGATTTTTTGAAATGAAGTTGGAATATGAAGGCGGCCAATTGGTCAAGGTTACCCAGCGGTGAGCGCAAGCGCCGGCCATGGATGCCCAAAGGGGCGGGTCATGACCGGCGCTTGTTCATTTTCTAAAACATCCCGGTTAGGTTTTGCGTTTCCAACGCCGCTTCATTCCGGCAGGCGTCCCAAAGCGCCTCCACGTTTTCATCGCTGTATTCGATCTCTTTGGAATAGCGCTTGGACAGCGCAATCCAGTCGCGCAGTTCCAGGGAATCCCTCTGCCGAAGCCGGTGGGCGGCCATGGCGCAGACCATCCCGGCGCTCAGCACGCTGAATTTGATCTTGGAGAGGGCGTCCCCGTCGTAAAGCGCCCCCATGAAATGGCGGTAAAGGAAATAGACCACAAGCCGCCGGGCGCAGGATTCAAACTCCCGCGGCAATGGAACCGGCCGTTCGGTTCCCCTGAGCACTTGTGCGATATAATCCGGCCAATCCGCCTCCAACGCTTCCAATCCTTGGAACACCGTTACCAGCGCGCAAAAGATGTCTGGCATGGCTTGGGGATGGGGCTTATGGGGCCGGAGCGGGGGCATAGAGCCGCCGGTCTCCAGGGCTTCCTGAAGCGCTTCGCCCCAATTCAGCAGCCCGGCTATCCGCTCTCTTAGCGGAGAATCGGCCCGGTTCATGAAGTCCATGGCCTCCGTCCAGGCCCCTTTCATGAAGTGGATCAGTTCCCGCTGTCCCGGTTCCAGCGCCATGGGCGCGCCGGGCCGGTCCAAAATCTCCAGCCGTGCATCCTGGGTTAAGATCAGCCGCGCAGCCTCCTCGCAGCAAAGGCCCAGCCCGGCCAGGGTATAGTCCCCGAATTCCTCGTAAAACCTGGGATGTTCCCGGCAGATTTCGCAGAGGCTGTCCTGGCCCAATTCCAAAATCAACTCGCACAGGTTTTGATCGTTCAGGAAAGGACATCGCTTGCCCGGCCTGAGGGCAAATTCGTACCCCTCTTCGGAGCATAGGATATTCGCCCGCAGCCTTTCGCCCAGGGGCCCTGAAATCCCCTGATATTTTTTATAACTTTCCGGATCAATGCAGATTTCCCATCCCGCGCAGCAGGTGTCGCCGCATTGCCCGGCCAGGCATTGAAAATCCCTGAAATACTGTGGACGGATGAGTTTCACGGGCGATTCGCCCCTTTCAATAATGGTTTACATGTTCATCCAGTATATCATTTTTTGTATAAAGAAAAAAGTGCTGCATCCGGTGGATTGCCTGAAAAGCTGCTTGCAAAGAATCTTGGATGGTGGAAGCGATTTATGGTAAAATGATAAAAAAGGGGGAAAGAATGGTATGAAGGCGGTTAAGCGAAGGTTTTTTGTGAAGGCGCTATGGATAACGGGGCTTTTAGTGGTCGCCTTTTGCTGCACCGGATGTTCGAGGATTCCCCATGAGCGTTTTTTTGCCATGCAGTCGAAGGAAGATGCGATATACGGGGAAGCGGTGGGAGCATTTTTTACGGCCTTGGATAATCGGAATGCTCAGGAGGTAAGGCAGCTCTTTTCCGTCAGCGTACAGGCGTCAGCCCTGGATTTGGATGAGCAGATTCACAGGCTGATGGAGGTCTATCCCGGGCCCACAGAGATTGACGAGGAAATGAATTATTTACTGGCCGGTTCATATTCTTCCAATTATGGATCGAAGGTTTCCTCTGTCTATTCGTGGTTTCCAGTGATATCCAATGGAGAATACTATTTCTGCCGTTTGGAGCTGATGTATGAAAATGACGAGGATGAGGAGCAGATTGGTATAACCAACGTGCAGTTTTTTACGGACGATGAATATTGTCTGTTGAGATATGATGAATTTGGGAAAGAATTGGAAGCGGACACCATCGGGCTTCAGGTATATGCGGATCGTGTGCTGACGGATTGCGAAGTGCGCACTGTAGAAGGCTATCCTTATCAATTTACGCCGGCGGACATGCCCCTGGATGAGGGAGAGGTGAAGGCCTTTTTGGACCAATCGAATGTATACGCCGATTTTATTGCCCACTTTGGCGAACCCAACGCGGTTTATATATATTCGATTTACGAACTGCCGGCGGAAGCAGGGAAAATGCGATACCTGAGAATCGGGGTGGAGAATCAAACCGGAGAGATTTACGGGGCAAGTGTGGTGGATGATTTAAACTGGCTATATGCGCTGTGGGAATCCGGCGAATAGGTAGAAGGGGCATGGAATCTGTTCCATGTCCCTTTTGCGCGTTTACTGCCGGGTTCGCTGCATCTCAGGCAAGTGCTTATGATACCGGGTGGGCATATGGTTGCGCCGCAGTTTGGGGTTGAGCCGGTGTTGGATGGCGATGGCGTCGTAAAACGCCTGCCATAGGCTTTCGTAGGAATCCTCGGCCATTTGCGGCCGCAGATTTGCGGGCAAATTCAAAATGCGCAGCTCGCCGGGCTTGTAAAAGGCGGCCTGGTGGTGCCGCAAGTCGTGCAGTATCCATTTCTCGTTGGTCAGCCGGTCCTGAAAATGCGTGGCCAGCGGGGGAATGACCCGGTAATCCGGTTCCAGCGCCGCGTATAAAACCCCCTGTTCGGTGGGCGAAAACCGAACCAGCCCGCTCAGCCGGTGGATTTCCAAAGAGACCCTGCGCGAAACCCGGTGCACCGGCAGCACCGCGGGATGGGTCATGTATTCGTCCAGATGGCGGCCCACCTGCCAGCCCAAGTTCAGATAATGGAGCAGCATGGTGCCCGCGTCGGGCAAGAACGAGGTGTGCAGCATCTGCACATGGGTGGCGCTGGAGGGGCCGAGCTGCTGGTCTATGGCCCGCTGAAGCCGCCTGGCATGCTCCACCTGGGTGGGGATAAATTCCACTTCCTCAAACAGGCTGGTCTGTTCGGGCTTTTCCATCAGCACCGCGTCGGGCATCGGCCTGCGCCGGTGGGCCTCGAACAGCGCGCTCAATAGGCCGTCATAGCTGCCGTCACACAAGATGGGCCTGCTCACAGGGCTTCACCTCCTCAAGCAGCGGCTGGCCCGCGGCTATGACCGCCCGCCGCACCATGCTCCAATCGTCCTCGGCTTCGGGCAAAAAGGAAAGCTGCTCCTGAAACATTCCTGCGGGCGCGCTGTCCATGCTCACCAAAGCCGCGCGCACCGGCTGTTCGCTGAGCCGGTAGCCCAGATACCGGCCGCTGGCCGTGATAAAATGCCGGGCGCGTTTGAGCACCACGCCCAGTTTTTTGAGCCCATCTTCATTGAGATGTCCCACCCGGCGCGCGCTGATGATGCGCCGGGCCGAGGTCACCCCAATGCCCGGCACCCTGAGCAGCGTCTCATAGGGCGCGCGGTTGACCTCCACCGGAAATTGATCCAAATGGCGCAGGGCCCAGGCGCATTTGGGATCCAGCCTGCTGTCCAGTTGGGGATGATCTTCGTCCAGCAGTTCCTCGGCGGTGAATCCATAAAAGCGCAGCAGCCAATCGCTTTGATAGAGCCTGTGTTCCCGAATCAGGGGCGCCCGGGGCAGGTCGGGCAGATTTTGCCCATGGTTCAACGGCACATACGCCGAAAAATAAACCCGCTTTAGCCGGTACTTTTTGTATAGCGCCTGGGAGAGCATCAGGATGCGCCGGTCGCTGTCCCCGGTGGCGCCCACGATCATCTGGGTGGTCTGGCCCGCCGGGGCGAAATCCGGCGTGCTCTTAAAGAGCGTCTGCTCCTCCTGGGTTTGAAGAATGCGCTGTCCAATGTAGTTCATGGGGCTCAAAATGGCCTTTTTCTGTTTTTCCGGGGCCAGCAGCCTCAGGGACTGCTCGGAGGGCAGCTCGATGTTTACGCTCATCCGGTCGCAGAGCCTGCCCAGCTTTTCGGTGAGCAGGGGATTGGCGCCGGGAATGGTTTTGGCGTGGATATAGCCGTTAAAGCCCAGCCTGTGCCGGAGCAGCTCCAGGGTTTGGATCATCAATTCCATGGTGTGATCCGGGCTGCCCAATACCGCGCTGCTCAAAAATAGCCCTTCGATGTAATTGCGCCGGTAAAATTCCATGGTCAGGCTGGCGATTTCCCTGGGGGTAAAGCTGGCCCGGGGCACGTCGTTGCTGGAACGGTTTATGCAGTAGGCGCAGTCGTAGCGGCAGGCATTGCTCATGAGAATTTTTAAAAGGGATATGCATCGCCCGTCCGCGGACCAGCTGTGACAGATTCCGGCCGGCGCGCCGTTGCCCATGCCGCCGGTGTTTTTGCGGTTTGAACCGCTGGAGGAACAAGAGGCGTCGTATTTTGCGGCGTCTGCCAGTATGCTCAGCTTGCTCATCATATCCATAAGTCAGCATCCCCCTGAAAAGGCACGAAATAATGGTTTTGAAACCGAATAGAACGTATGTTCGTATTTGTAGTATAGCATGCGTTTCGCCGGATTTCAATCAAAAGTTTTCTCATTTGGGCGAACGCCCGGTTAAAATGCGCGGGTTGTCCCGGATGAACATTAAGTTTTTGTGGTAAAGCCGCGGTTTTTTTGATTCAAACCTTGAATCGCCGGAAAAATTGGAATATACTGAAAATGGATTTGATCTTATGGATTTGCCATATGGTGTTGTGAACTTCTGAATGGTGCATATCAGAGTAGAAGGATTCTTTTTTTATTTGGCCATATAGTTCCCTTTTCAGTAGGGCAAAGGCGTAATGTGATGAGGTTAAGAGGTTAATTTAATGGAATATGTAATCATGTTGTGGCCCCATGCCAATAGCCGCTATCAACAGGCGTCGGCTCATTTGGCCCAGAGTGAGCTGGAGCTTATCTTGGAAAAGGCCGGTTCGAAACCGTTTTTGGTTTCCCGGGAGCGGCAGGGCGGCCTGGAATGGCTGAGGTTTGAAAGTCAGGCGCTGGATCCGGCGCAGCTGGAGATGGTGGGCGATCTGTCGCTTTTATATCTGTTGGCCGAGCGCAGGCCGGATGGCTCGCTGATGCCGGTAATGGCGCGGGCGGGCGGCGCGCTGGGCGATGATTTGGCCGGGGTCTTGAAGTACAAGGGGAAGACCAATGAGCTGTTTACCCAGATGCTGATTAACGCGGCGCTGTATTCCAGCGATTTTTATCGGAATCGGGAACGGTTGAGCTTTTGCGACCCGCTGTGCGGCAGGGGAACCGGGCTTTATCAGGCCGCCAACCGCAGATGGGATGCGCTGGGCGTGGATATGGATAAAAACGATATCAACGAGGCACAGCAGTATTTTAAACGCTATCTGGAGTACCATAAAATCAAGCATCAATTTGCCCAGCGTTCTTTGACCTTTCAGGGAAAGCAATGCGCGACGGAAAAGAGTTTTGAATATTACCTGTCTGCGGCGGACGCAAAACAGAAAAAGAGCGCGCGCCTCTCGATGATACTGGCCGACTCAAGTCAAATGGAGCGGTATCTGAAGCCCGAGCGCTTTCATATCATGGCTGCGGATCTGCCCTATGGGGTGCAGCACGCCCCCGGACAACGGGGCGGAATGGCCTCCTTTGAGCAGATGCTCAAGGGCGCGCTGAAACAGTGGCTGAAAGTTCTGAAACCTGGAGGCGCCTTGGCCCTGGCCTTTAATACCTACACCCTCAGACGTGCCGCCCTGTCCGAATGGATGGCCCAGGCGGGTTTTGAAGTTATGACCGGAGGCGCCTATGAAGGCTTTGAACATTGGGTGGAACAGGCGGTAAATCGCGATGTTTTGGTGGGCAAAAGGCCATAATCGGCATAGTTTGTCCACCCCGCGTTATATAATAAATGAAAAGGGCGAATGTCCCTTACCGAATCCCCATTAAATGTTTCACAAATCAGCCGACACTTCGGAGAGGAGAATTTTATTGGATTATCGTTCCCTTCATGGAAAGACCGTGGCGGAACTCAGGACCCTGGCCAAGTTAAATCAGGTAAAACTCCCGGCCGGGAGCACCAAATCCGCAATTATCGATCTGCTGCTTCAGGCGGATCAAAAACAAAAGGAAGAGCATATGCTCCATCAGGCGGCGGAACAGCCCAAGCAAGCCGATCAGGATGCCGTTCAATCCGAACAACCCGTGGCGGAGCCTGAAACGGCGGCAAAACCCAAGCCCATAGGCAGATCCAGGTCCACCGCAAAACATAGGTCCGTGGCAAAACCCGAGCCCGTGGCCCAAACCGAGTCTGCGGCCCAACCCGAGCCCGTGGCCCAAACCGAG
>DVJW01000085.1 GCA_018716505.1 Candidatus Faecaligallichristensenella faecipullorum
TCCATTTTCCGGTGATTATGGCGAGAGGGTCCCACCTGTTCCCATCCCGAACACAGAAGTTAAGCCTCTTAGCGCCGATGGTACTTGGCTGGAAACGGCCCGGGAGAGTAGGTCGTCGCCGGATTCCATAAGGGTAGAAACTGCATGTTTCTACCCCATCCATATTCCTCAGTAGCTCAATGGCAGAGCATTCGGCTGTTAACCGAAGGGTTGTAGGTTCGAGTCCTACCTGAGGAGCCATTTCCCCCACTGGTAAATAGTTGCCGGTGGGGGTTTTTCTTTTGGCTTTGGAAACCATGAGAACGCCTTCGCCTGCCCTGTCTGATGGGGCAATTCTTGACATCTTGTGTATTTATGGTACAATTTTAACATAGTAATTGATTTGATGGGACGAGACAGGCATCAATGGAGGCGGCGCTTATGCTGTGTGAGATCAGTGGATCGCCCACGTCCGCTCACTATACCCGGATCATTGGGCATGTGGGGGATGACGGCAATGTATATAACTCGCGGGCCGGTGAGGCGGGCGGCGAGGGCCTGGACCGCTGTGTGGGCCATATCGCGGCGGATGGCAACGTGTACAGCACGGCCAAGGGCTTTGGAGAGGGCATGGCCCAATGCGTGGGGCATATTGGCGAGGATGGGAATATCTACAATACCCCCAGGGGCGCGGCCGTGGGCCGGGCCGGCTGCGTGGGCCACGCCGGCCCGGACGGAAGGGTTTACACCACCCCGGCCGGGGCCGCGGCGGGCCTGGATGCCTGCGTGGGCCAGGTGTTGAGCGGCAGCCGCGAGATGGGCGCGGCGGCCCTGCTGCTTCTGCTGAACAGGGCGCCGGAGGGACGGGATGATTGGGCCGGACCGGCGGATGGGGCGGGCTCAACCGGTGCGGCGGGCGCGGCGCCCACACGGCGCAAGACGCCGCCCGTCGTGTATAAGACCGAGGAGCAGCTGCTCAGGAGCATGGCCTTTCGCTTTGTGATGTTGAGCCTGTTGGGCGCGGGGGTGGGCTGTGTGCTCACCAATTTAAACGTGGCTTTGGGCGTGGTTCTGGGCCTTTTGGTGGGCGGCGGGCTGACCTTGTTCCTCACCATGGGCGCCTCTTCGGTGGCCTATCATTTTGACACCGTGCGCTGCAAGAGCGCGCTGCTGCGCTGCTTTTTCCGCAGGCCGGCCTTTTGGGGCATCATTTTTCCGGTTTTGCTGTGGGCGGCGGCCGCGCTGATTTTGCTGAGCCTGCTGTCCGGTTCGCCCAGCCTGGCGTTGAGCCTGTGCGCGGTGGGCCTGGCCATGGCCCTGGGGGCCGGGGTAGGCAGGGCCATACGCCGCAGGCGCGGGAAATGAGGCGCGTTCGTTAAAATTCAAGAGATGAAACATTTGTCCCCCGCAAGGCATGCGAGCCTTCGGGGGACGTTTTTTTATTTTACCTTATAGTTTCGAAGTTTGCGGTATGCCCAGTCAAAAAAGGGCTGGATATTTTCAAAGAGATACAAATAGGTGAAATATTCGTGGCCCAATTCCTCTATGGTATAGGGGCGGTATGACATCTCGTCCGTGGACTCGAAGAGCGAATCCGCCTCTTCCTTATGAACCAACTGAAGGAAGCGCTTGGCGTCGCGGTTTACCGCGCACAGCTTTTTCAGGCAGGCCAGGGATTCGTCCAGCGCGCCCCGCTTGAAATACAGCGCGGCCAGGGCCATGAGAAATTGGCCATCGTCTTCGTTGACCGGATGGCTGTCTTTCAAGGCCAGCGCCGGCTCCAGATCGTCCAGATGCGCGTACAGATGAATCAGATCAAACCGCACCCCCAGATTGTCCTCTTTGCAGAGTTCCATCAACTGCCTGCCCTCAAGGATGGCCTGGCGGTACATACCGCATCGAATCAGGGTTTGCATATAATCATAGCGCAGCCGCATATAGGGGCGGGTTTCCAGTACCATCCAGAAATCCCCCATGGATTCCTTGAAATGGTTTTCGCGCTCCATTTGCCGGTTCCCCTTTTCGATGAGCGCGGAAAGCTTGTCCAGCAGCGCAACGTCGTCCTGCGCCTCCAGCTGCGCCACGGCCGACGCCGCGTCCAGGTTGTCCGGCTCCAGGCTCAGCGCCTTTTTGGCGTAGCGCAGGGCAGCGGATTTCGAGGGGGCTTCGTTGGATAAGGCAAGATAGTCTTCCGCGCTTTCGGGTTCATGATCATGGAGGAGATCGTTGTACTCCTCCGTGAATTGCCGGGCCAGCTGGTTCAGGGACTGTTCGTCTGAAATTTGGTTTCCGTGGGCTTTCAGATACTCGTCAAACGCCCGCATGACGCGTTCGGTATCGCGGCTCATGGCCTATCCTCCTTTGGCATATTGAAGGTATGTAGTATTGTAACACAAAGACGCCCAGAAGGGCAATCTTGAAAAGCGGGGCCGCCCTTTATCCCGCCCGCGCCGCGCAAAGGCTCCGGAACTGGCTGGGGGAGACGCCCACCGCCCGTTTAAACAGGCGGGAAAAATTCGAGGTATCCAGATAGCCCACCCGCCGGGTGATCTCCGCGATCCCCAACTCGGTGGCGCTGAGCAGGCGCTTGGCCTCTTCGATCCTGAGCTCGGCCAATTTGCCGATGAGCGTCGATCCGGTGAGCAGCTTGAAACGGCGGCGCAGGGTCTGCGCCGTGGTGCCCAGCTGCCCGGCAACGGATTCCACGGAAAAATCCGCGTTGCCGATGTTTTCCCGCAACACCTGAAGGCAAAGGTTCAGGAATTCTTCATCCTTTTGAAGCGCCAGGCGCGCCCATTCGGCCTGGGCGGCGCACAGCAGCCCTTCCAGACGCCCGGCCAGCTCCGGAACGCTCATGGCGCCGTCCAGCGAGGCGGCCCCGGCTCCGAGCGCCTCGGGCAGGGGCGAGCCGAACAGCCCCTGAAGCGCCCCCTCGGTATGGGAAATGAGCTCAAAACAGATAAACATGCAGGCCTGCATATCCAGCCGCTGGCGCCGGACCCGCTCGCACAGTTGGGCCAGACCCGATCGGGCCCCCTCAAAATCCCCGCCGCCCAGCGCCTGGGCATAGGCGGCCAACAGCCCGGCGGGATGGCTGTCCTCCCGGGATTTTTCCGGCAGTTCGTCGTACAGAATCACGGTATGGCAGCCCATGGCCCCCCGGTTTTCCAGGGCCGCGCTGGCCTCGCGATAGCTCTGGGGCAGGTTCTGGAGCGCGTCATACGCGCGCCCGCAGGCGCAGGTGGCCCTTAGCCCCGCCGATTCCAGGAGCGCCCCTCCGGCCCGGGCCCGGGCGGCGGCATCCGGCGACAGGGCATGGATCACGCACAGGATCAGAGGATCGGGGCCCGCGGCCGCGCATAGTCCGCAAAAACCGGCCCCTTTGCCTTGGAGCGCCGAACGCACCGCGGCAATTTCCGCCCCGGTGGGACGCCGGTCAAACAGGACCAGGCACACAAAATTATTCCCCCCGTCAAAGGCCGACAGATCGCATATCCCCAATTGGGAAAGATAGCCGCTCTCCTGAACATGCCCATGGGCCAGGGACAGGGCCAACATCTCCTCCACATATTCCGCCGGGAGATGGTCCCGGGTGGCGGCCCGTTGGCGCAAAAAGGCATGATAGCGCTGCAGCATGTGTCCCAGCGCCTCGATATCCGAGCGGGCCGGGGAGGCCTCGCCCTGGCCATAGTCGGCCAGCATGCGCTGGATGGGCCTGTATCCCCGGCGCATGCTCCACAGGGCCAGCCCGCAGCCCGATACCATGAGCAGCGCGCAGCAAACCATCAGGCTCCGCCAGGCCCAGTCCAGCCGGGCCGGCGGCAGGGCAGCCTCCACCCGCTCCCGCAAAGCCAGCTTTCCGCCCGCCATTTCCCGGTGGGTCTCCACAGCGTCCGAGGCCAGGGAACCGGACTCAGGGCCGCCGTTGCTCCAGAGCAGCGTCCCATCCGCGGCATACAAAGACCGATGGGAGACGCCGTCCTCCGCGCCGCCCAAAATCCGCTGGTCCAACGTCGCTGAATTCAGGATATAGACCGCGTAATAGCTCGGGGAACGGGATTGCATGGGCAGGGGCTGCACATATAAAAGCTGCGCTTTGCCGGGCTCGACGCCATAGCTCGCGGTGCTCAAAAAAGAGGGGGCGGCGCAGGCGCCGATTTCCGAAACCAGCGCCTGGGCCTGGGGAACATGGGAAAAATAAAGCGCCACCTCGCTGGTTCCAAAGGCGCTCAGCAACACCCGGCTGTCGGGATAGAAAATCAGCAGATCGTCATAGCGCAAAGTGGAATCAAAACAGGACAGCGTCTGATAGGCCTGAATCGGGTTTTGCGCAAAGGCGTTGGGCGTCAGCGCACCCTGGCGGCTCAGTTTGGAGGACAGCGCGTCAAAATCCGATAGGCTGTTCTCAAAGGAGGCGGCGGCCCTCTGGGTCCGGGCCGCGGCGCCTTCCTGGATTTCCCGCCGCAGCTGGACGCGCACATTCAGCGCAAACCAAAGGCAGAGCAAGGCGATGGCCATGCCGGTGATGAGCAGAAAGGAAAACAAATACGGCGTCAGCAGCTTGCGCCGGCGCAGCCGGGTCAAGGCCCTGTGGATCATTCGCGGTTCCTCCCCTCTGTCAATGAAGTCTGGAATCCTCAACACATCCCACAAAATGAACGGGAAAACCCATGAAAAAAGATGGAATATGTAGTTTTGCGCATATTTGCGTTATAAAATTCGAAATAACATATTGATTTTCCTGCGTGCTTTGTGTAAATTTAGATTATAATTTCAGCAACAAGGATCCCCATGTTCTCATTTTTTCTTCCAATTTGCGTTAAGAGGTGAATCGCTTATGCAGCTCAGGAAGACGCGGCCCGTTCCCGGCGGGCGGACGGGCTTTGACCGGCGGACGCTCAAGCGGCTTTTGACCAGCTGGCAGCTTTATCTCTGCCTGCTGCCGGCGGTAATCTATCTGTTTCTGTTTAACTATATGCCCATGTATGGACTGGTGATCGCCTTCAAGAATTACAAGCCCGGGCTGGGCATTGGGGGCAGCGAATGGGTGGGGCTCAAGCATTTCCAGCAGTTTGTAACCTCGGTGCAGTTCCCGGTGCTGATGCGCAACACCTTTTTGCTCTCGGTGTATTCGCTGATCTTTGGCTTTCCGATGCCGGTGCTGCTGGCCCTGATGCTCAACGAGGTCAGGAACCTGCCCTTTAAAAAGGTCGTGCAGAACGCCACCTATATCCCGTATTTTATTTCCACCGTGGTCATGGTGGCCATGATCATCAACTTCACCTCGGTGGACATAGGGGTCATCAACACCTTTATCCAATGGTTCGGCGGAACCCCGGTGGATTTCATGGGCAAATCCGAATATTTCCGCACCTTATATGTGGTGTCGGGCATCTGGCAGAGCATGGGCTGGAATTCCATCATCTATTTCGCGGCCCTTTCCGGGGTGGATCCCCAGCTGTATGAGGCCGCCCAGATCGACGGGGCCTCCAGGCTGCAGCGCATCTGGCACGTCAGCCTGCCGGGCATCGCGCCCACCATGATTATGCTGTTTATCCTGAACTGCGGATCTTTGCTGAACGTGGGCTATGAAAAGGTGTATCTGATGCAGAACTCCCTGAACATGGATGTGTCCGAGGTCATCTCCACCTATGTGTACAAGGTGGGCCTGCTGGGCGCCAAATTTTCCTACACCTCGGCCATCGGCCTGTTCAATACCCTGATTAACTTTGCCCTGCTGCTGGCGGTGAATTTCATCTCCCGCCGGGTCAGCGACGTGGGTCTGTTCTGAGAAAGGAGGCGCGCGGTTATGGTCAAATCTCAGCCCCGGGCCCGGGTGCGCGAAACGATGGAAGACCGGATTACCCTGGGCGTGTTTTATGTGCTGCTGACGCTGATCGCTCTGATGACCATTTACCCGGTGCTCTATGTGATTTCGGCCTCGGTTTCCGAGCCCACGGCGGTGAACGACGGCTCGGTGGTGCTTTGGCCGGTGGGGTTTCAGCTGGAAGGCTATCAATATATCTTTGAAAACGATTGGATTTTGTTGGGCTACCGCAACAGCCTGATTTACACCGTGGCCGGCACTCTGCTGGATATCGCGGTGACCTTCCTGGCGGCCTATGCCCTGTCCCGCAGGGATATCTTCGGGCGGCGGGCGCTCAACACCTATATGATTATCCCCATGTGGTTCAGCGGCGGGTTGATTCCCACCTTCATGATGATCAACAGCATGGGGCTGGTGGATCAATGGTACACCCTCATCATCATCGGGGCGTTTAACACCTATAATTTCGTGATCTGCCGGACCTTTATTCAGTCCAACATCCCGCTGGAGCTTCAGGAGGCGGCCAGGATCGACGGATGTTCGGATCTGGGCATCATGGCCAAGGTGGTGCTGCCCCTGTCCAAGCCGGTGCTGGCCATACTGTGCCTGTACTATGGACTGGCCCATTGGAACGACTATTTCACCGGGCTCATCTACATCAACACCCGCAGCCTTCAGCCCCTTCAGCTGTTTTTGCGGGAGATCCTGATTCAGAACGCCCAGTTGGAGATGGGCAGCGGGGACATGATGGCGCTGGAGGATTCCATGCGCAGGGTGTACATGATGCAGGTCATGCGCTATGGGTTGATTGTGGTTTCCTCGGTGCCCATGCTGATTTTGTATCCCTTTGTGCAGAAATACTTCGTGCAGGGCGTGATGATCGGGGCGTTGAAGGGATGAGGTTTCCGGCGCGGGCCGGTATAAAAGAGCAAATCTTATTTTTAAGGAGGGAACCCCATGAAACGAGTAGGTCTGTTGCTGTTGACTTTGGCGTTGCTGCTGAGCGCGCTGCCTGTGGCCCTGGCCGGGGAAGAGGCGCCCCAGGAGGTCAAGACCTTCACCCTGATGGCGGCCGTGGAGGCCGACGACCCGGATTGGAATGACTATTGGTTCTTTGAGTACATTGAGGAAGAGCTGGGCATTGCCTTTGAAATCACCCAGGTCAGCGCCGAGAGCTATGCGGAAAAACAGCAGCTGGCCTTTGCCACCGGCCAGCTGACCGACCTGCTGGTGGGCACGATTTCGGATTCCGACGTGGCCATGTACGGCGATCAGGGGCTGATTATCCCGCTGGAGGATCTCATCAACGAGGAGAACACCCCGGTCATCCAGGCCTGGTTTGAGATCATCGACGGCTATAAGGCCGCGCTCACCTATCCGGACGGCCATATATACGACTTCCGAGGCTTCCAGATCATCGATCGCGAGCTGCCCACCCAGCGCTATTGGATCAACGCGGAATGGTGCGAGCAGGCCATCGGCAAGCTGCCCGAGACGCTGGATGAATACTACGAGTATCTGAAATACGTCAAGGAAAACGACATGGACGGCGACGGCGACCCCAACAACGAGATTCCGCTGGCCGGCCGGTTCACCAGCTTTAACAGCACCAAGAACAGCTATTACGACGCCCTGCTGCCCATAATGTTCGGCTTTGGCATGACCGAGCGCACCAAGGAGGCGGTGGACGGCGTGGTCCAGTACAACCCGGCCCAGCCGGTGTTCAAGGAATTCCTGAAGTACATGAACAAGCTCTACACCGAGGGCCTGCTGGACAGCGCCTATTTCACCCAGACCGACGACCAGTACAAGGCCAAGATCGCCAGCGGCGTGTGCGGGGCCTTTAACGATTATGCCCATTGGCTCAACATCGCGGACGAGGCGGTCTGGTCCCAGTATTCTTCCAACAAGCCCATGACCTCCGAGTTCAACGACACCCCCATGTGGGGCGGACGCGACCTGCTGCTGGACCGCCATTTCATCATCACCAGCCAGTGCGAGGATCCGGTGACCCTGCTCAAGCTGGCCGACTTCATCATGACCGACACCTATGACGGCCCCAACAAGGAGATCTTCGACGAGCGCCTGGAGATCATCCAGGGCTATGAGGACATCGTCATGCGCGAGGTGTCCGGACGGCTCAGCCAGTGGCGCGGCGCCCAGCTGGGCTCCTGGGACAAGCATCCCGACTGGGGCTGGGAATGGGCCGAGCTGGAGGACGAAATGGGCACCTACTGGGCCATTGACACCGTGTTCCCGGAGGATCAATACAAGAACGCCAACGAATTCTGGAACGCGGTCATGACGCCCAACTGCTTCCCGATTCCCAACGTCATCATCGAGCGCCAGAGCACCGCCCGGGAAAACGAGCTCACCGAGCAGATCGCCACCTATAACACCCCCTACCTGCATGTGGGCTGGTCCTCCAACATCAAGCTCACCGCCGAGGAGGCCGACGAAGCCAGCCTGCTGGAAGTGGATATCGAGGCCTATCTGGATCAGATGTTCGGCCGGTTTGTCACCGGCGAGGCCGATATCGAGGGCGAATTCGACAGCTATGTGGAAGGCCTGAACAGCCGGGGACTTCAGCGCTATCTGGAAATCTATCAGGCAGCCTATGACCGCTGGGCCCAGGTTAAGTAATTGAAAATTTTTCTCGCGAACAGGGCGTCTTTTTGAAGGGGGCGGGGAAGCCGTTGTAGAATCAAACTGCAATGGATTTCCCGCTCCGTTTTTGAAGGGGTAGGGGGATTCAAAATCTCCCCCTATAATCCCCTTGGAAAGGGGAAACGTTTTTATGAGGGGGCCAGGGGGAGTTCCGATCCTCCCCCTTAGGCCCCCTCAAACACCCCCTAACCCCCTTCAAACGGCCGGGCGCTGCCCGGAGCCCGCTGGGCTGCCGCCCAGACCCGCATAGCACGGTGCAATAAAGGAAAATTTTTTCAGCCTTTATCAGGCCGGTTCCTTCCCGGGGGAGCCAGTCGCGGCGGGGGCC